>PMBC01000170.1:25176-59997 GCA_003152835.1 Bacteroidales bacterium
GCTTCCACAGCCAGGCATAGGCAAAGAGCCGAATCTATCCCTCCTGACAACCCGACAATGCAACTGCTGAATTTCGTCTTTGCAAAATAATCATGGATACCTGTAACCAGTGCTTTATGAATGAGCTCAACAGGCTCAGTCTCAATATCTCCTGAAGGCCTGGCTCCTGTAAGAATATCATCAAGATTAAAGGTCTCGACTGCCTCTTTGAAATATGGAAGCTGCCTCCAGATTTCTCCATTGCTGTTAACGATTCTCGATGCTCCATCGAATATCAATTCAGTATTGGCTCCGGTCTGGTTGACTGAAATTACCGGCAGGTGATACTTCCTTGCCTTATTTTTGAAAATATCAGCTTTGATTCCGGTTCTCGAATATGAGAATGGCGAGGCAGATATGTTTATTACCAGATCGGGATTTTGTTTTGTCAGCTCCTCCATAGGAGAGATGGTATAAAGACTCTTCTTTTCGAATTCATTCTCGAAAGGCTGTTCATCCCAGAGGTCCTCACAGATTGTAATTGCCAGCTTCAGGCCTTTAAACTGGAAGACGGAGAATTCTTTTCCTGGCTCAAAATATCTGTACTCATCAAATATGTCGTATGTTGGAAGCAATGATTTCTGAACTGAAAAAACAATTTTGCCTTCTGAGAGCACGAGCGCAGAATTATAAAGCTTTTTCCCTTCCTTATTTTTGTTTATTACAGGAGACCCGATTATCGCTGTTATCCCTGTGCATTCCTGAGCAATTTCTTTAACTGTCTCGTTGCATTTTTCAATGAAATCCAGCCTGTCGAGAAGGTCAAGCGGAGGATAACCCGGCACACAAAGCTCGGAGAAAATTATAATATCGGATTTGTCAAGTTTTGCTTTTCGTATAGCATTACAGATCAGCTCTTTGTTTCTGGCAAAGTTGCCGATATGATAATTCAGCTGTGCAAGTGTGATTTTCATCTCAGCATCACTTAAAAGTTCACTCCAAGCCTGAATGACAGCAGTTTATGACTGATCTTGTCGACAGGCTGATTCCCTTTTTCCTTTGTAATATCGAAGAAATTATTATCAAAACCGAGACCCAGTACCATTGCGGTATTTCCGCCAACTTCATATTCAATTCCTGCAATTATATGGTACGACATGTTGAACATCCTGATCTCCTCCAGGGCATTTTCACCCTTTATGCTACGCGAAGGGATATCAGCTTTGCCTCCAATTACAACTTTTGGATCAACACCCAGGTCGGTAAAAAAAGTAATGTACCCGATCTGGTTGGTCTGAAGCTTCAGACCGAGTGGTACTGACAGGTATTGTATTTTATAAACAATTGCTTCACCAGGGTTAACTTTAACAAGTTTCAGGGTCTGGGAGTGTGAAAGATAGAAGATTGTGGTATCACTGCTAATAAGCCTTCCGCCGGCACTGATAATATTTATTCCCGTTGAGAATGCATAGTTGGGCCCGAAATACTTGTTGACAGAAACTCCGAAATTAAAGCCGGGTCTTGCTCCTTTGTTGGCAATGGTGCTATTATCTGAACCAAACCATCCTATCATGGGATCGGCATGTACTCCGATCTTCAGGTTGGTCAAAGCTCCCTTTTGAGCATTAAGACTGAATGATGAAAGTATCAAAATAGAAATCACCAGGAAGCCTGATAGTTTTGAATTGC
This sequence comes from Bacteroidales bacterium, assembly GCA_003152835.1. GTDB lineage: Bacteria > Bacteroidota > Bacteroidia > Bacteroidales > VadinHA17 > LD21. The sequence goes on from PMBC01000170.1 coordinate 26,845, forward strand.
TATAATGAATAGAAATCATAGTCATTAAATGTTAAGTTTCTTTTCCTTTGCGAAATTAACAAATATTAAGGGAAGTTATTGTGTTGTTATCAAGAGTTGTCACTATGGCGAAAAGTACCTATTTTCGGAAGATGAAATTATTTGCATTATGAAATCGAGGTCGGTTGTATTATTTATCATCTTATTTTGTCTGCCACCAATGACATCCTGCAGGAGAAACATTTACAAAGTAAATGTCTCCTCCTTATCGGCAGATATTAAAATTAAAAGACTGGAAAAGGAGATATTTTCGCTTGATCCGGATAAGATCCCCGCAAGCGTCCCGCTGCTAAAGGAAAATTTCGGATCTTTTCTTCAACTATTCTCTTATGTTATAAATACCGGAGATATAAACGATCCTTCTTTTGGAGATTTTCTGGTTAGGTTCTGCACTGATAAGCTCAATTACGAAGTTTATCTGGATGTCATGAAAAAATACCCCGATACAGGTAAGTTGCAAAATGAACTGGAAGATGCTTTCAGGCATTATATCTATTATTTCCCTGGTAAAAATATACCAGCTGTTTATACCTGTATTACCGGTTTCAATAACAGTATTATTGCAGGTGATTCTGTAATAGGGATAGGTCTTGACAGGTATATGGGAAGTAATTGTGAATATTATAAAAGACTTCAGATATACAAGTATCTTACCGCAAGGATGACTTCTGTAAATATTGTTCCGGACTGTATTTATAGCTGGGGATCGACGGAATGGATTTTTTCGGGAATGAATTACCCGGTCGACAATGTCATGTCCGAGATGATACACAGCGGGAAGCTGAAATATTTTGAAAAATGCATGCTTCCTGAAGTAAGCGATTCAGTCGTTTTCGGGTTTTCATCAAAACAAATGAAGTTTTGCAGAAATAATGAAAGCCAGATGTGGCAGTACCTGGTTGAGAACAACCTTCTTTTCAGTACTGACAGGTTTGTAATCAGGAAGCTTACCGATGAGGCTCCATTCACAAGTTATTTTACCAATGAATCTCCGGGAAGGGCTTCCGTCTGGCTGGGATTCCGGATAGTCGAGTCGTATATGATGAAGAACAGGAACATCTCTCTTGCCGGACTTATGAGCAATACGGATGTGCAAAGCATACTTGAGAAAGCCAGATATAGTCCCAATTAAACAAGAAGAGCCGCTGAATCCAGCGGCTCTACATATTCCTTTTCAGATTGCTGAACTAAGCTTCGGGATGGATAGCCTCAACAGGGCATACATCTGAGCATGCACCACAATCGGTACAGATATCCGCATTGATTTTATAAATATCACCTTCAGATATAGCCTCAACAGGACACTCATCAATACAAGTTCCGCATGCCGTGCAATCTTCACTGATTTTGTAAGCCATTTCTATGATTTTTAAGTTAAAGTAATTACAATAATCGCACAAATTTATCCAAAATTTCTAAAATAAAAAATTCCTGATATTTAATACATAAACCATGCCCTGAGGATATTACTAAAAGTCGAGGCTGAATGAAAGGTAGAACATCTTTGGCAGGAGGTAATTGTTTTCAATTCCCCAGGCCCAGTCAGCCCTAATGAAATATCCCAGTAACTGAGCCCTTGCCCCGGCCCCAAAACCTGCAACTATCGGATCTCTGTTTGAGTCAATAGTAACCGTGATAGTCCCGTTGGTGATGACCTCATCATTGTATGCATTCTTCCCCGACCAGGGTGTTTTACCAGTCCATGCTGAACCGATATCGCCGAAACCAACGACCTGGAGGCTGTTGAGGAAATTGGATTTGAGAGGATGCCCGGCAAAGTACCTTATAAAAGGCCATCTTACTTCACTGTTAATGAGTGCAAAACTATTCCCGTTCCTGACATTCTGACTGAAGCCCCTGAGGTTTGTCGCAAGTGCCTGGAATCCATAATTTACATTTGAATTTACCGGGATTGTATTGTCGAACATAGTATATTTTGTGAAGATATACCCCATCCAGTTGTCTACACCTCCAAGGTAGTACAACAGTTTAGTCGGGCCGAAGGAAGTGCTTGCCGCAAATCTGTTGGCCCAGATGAGCTCCCTGTGAATCTTTATATATTTCCTGAAATCAATTCCAAGAACAATCATATCAGATTTTCTGGTAGTAAGCTCCTTATAGTACTCTCCAAATATCTTGAACCTTGTTCCATAATATATATTGATTGACCTTTTACGGGTATTATCATAAATTATTTCTCCTTTAAGGCTTCCCCAGTGCCTTGAGATGCTCTCACGGATAAGGGTCGCAACATCGGTCGACAAATACACTTCCCTGTCATACCTGTATGCAATCGTTCCTTTCAGAGACAGAGCTGGGGTTAAAGGATGTGAAAATGAAAGGAAAAGGTTATGGGTATGAGTTTTAATTATAGTAGTGTCGTTCGAACTGAAAAAGGCCTGTCTGTAAAAAATAAGCTGCTTATCAAATTTCCCTTTAAGGTTTTCGACGCTCAGAAGGTATTCGTTGCTGTCGAAGTTGCCTGAAAGCCTTACACCTCCGGTTACCCTGTAGTTTTCAAACAGATCAACAATTCCGAATCGTGTCAGAGCATTTACTCCCGGATTATAATAAGGGGCGCCTGAATTATAAACCTGATACGAATAATTCAGAAAGCTGAAATCAACCTGGTCAACAATATAGTTATTGTAGAAAGAGGTTTCATAGATCCTTATAAGCGGCAGCTGAAGATGCCCTGTATCGAGATCGATATCCATATAATCCTTCCTCCAGAGCTGCTCATAATAGTTTTGCTTCTCTTTTTCGAAAATATAATGATTTATATCAATTGGCTCATTTTTAACATAATACTCGTACAGTGGTTTAGTGAGAGTATCCCTTCGTTTCCTGTCTTCAGCTACCAGCCATTTTCTAAGCTGTTCAATGCTGTCGGCTTTATGCATGAAACGGGTTTTTTCAATTCTGAAAGTGCTGTTTGAGAGTTCCTTGTCAGGTATAGCCTTCAGATCACTTAAAAGTCCTTTTCTGAGCTGGTACTTGCCTTTATCGAAGACAATCTCTCCATATGTATCGGAACCATTTACGACTGACTGATCAATTATATTGCGGTCATAATTGGTTACAGGTGTCGATTTTATGAAATACCTGTAATGAGTTGTTGTGTCGATATAGCTTATTGAACTGTCGAACCGCGCGTTGTATCTGTTCTGAATGCCATTGGCATCACTTATATAGGTAAATCTGCCAGGCATTACCTCGGCAGACAGAAGCCTGTTAGAATAATCTCCTTCAGAAAGCCGCGTCAGGATATTATTTTTTCTTGCAGTATTATAGGTGAAAAGGTCAAAATTAAGGCCCGCTTTTTCACCGGGATCGCCGGTATTTGTAAGGGTATCTGAAAGCCTGTTCGATGAAAAGATGATTTCATCTGGCTTCTCTTTAATGAATGACGGGTTCAGGTCATCTGCGACATCTCTGGTAAGCTGCTCATTGGTTCCTGATGCCAGGGTGTAAAGGTAAAGGTCGGTAATCCCATCCTTTACAGCAGAGAGTATAAGCCTGGTACCTTCCGGTGAATAGGAGAAATCCAGAATTTTATCAAAATATAGCAGGTTTCTTTTTTCGGTTGACTTATCATTGATGCGGTAAAGATACATCACCAGTCCCGCTTTTTCCTCGTTTATGAATGTGAGTATTCTCCCTCCAGGGTGCCATGCAAGAACAGGATAAGTCTTATCACTTACATATTCAAGTTTTGGTTCCTTCCTGAAAATAATTTTTCTTTTGCCTGTTGCCTGGTTATAAAGCCAGATTCTTTTTCTTCCCCAGTCGTTTGTGACATAAGCAATAAAGTTGCCATCCGGGCTTACTCTAACCTGCTGGAAAATCTGTTCTTTTTTTGACTGGAGGATAATTTTCCCGTCATTGCCCGGTCTGTTCTGATCAGTTGAAAATTCATTCCTGTAATATTCTTTCCATTCTGTCAGCAATTCCTTAAGGTCCTTTCCAATAACATAAAGGAACCCATCATCAATGTTTTTATAAATCTTGGTAATGTAAATTATGTTTGGAATCAGTGCATCGCCATATTTCTTACCGATAAATCTCCAGAATGATTCTCCTGCCATGATGGCATCATCATTTTCCAGGTGGTTTATTTTTCTGTACTTGCCGGAAAGAATCCCATCCTTCACCCGGTTCTCGGAATCAAAATTCCAGTTTGAAGCAACATAATTGATCAACCCCTTGAAATACCAGTCGGGCATATTGATAACTGAGGAGCTTGTCACCCTGTCCTTAACATCAGCATTATAAAGGATCTCATTGATAATCATTTCTGTTATTGAAGCAGCAATCTGATTGTCGAATGATTCATGGTCGCCTTCGTAATAGAGCATAACCTTGTTTTTAATGATCCTGCTGAATCCTCCGGTATTATAATTTTCTTCATCCGTAGTGACGAGGCCGATATTTGACTGCTTATATTCGGCCATTTTATTGTTAATGACGAAGATGAGGCGTTTTTCGAGCGTATAATCGAAAAAAGCTTCAATCTCTTCGAGTTTTTTGGTAGCATACTTAGCTGTATATTCAGCCAGATCCTGGCCATATTCATTGAAATAACAATCAAAATTATCGAATCTGTAAAAAGACCAGAAATAATCAAAATACTGAACCCTGTTTTTACCGAAGGTCATCTGGTGGCCATTATAAAACTGGCCGCCTGCATTCAAATAAATTATGCAGGCAACAAAGGTGACAATCAGCTTCCGGATATTTCTCATTATCGGGTACATCAGGAGACAAACTGGCAGTGGATTAATATTAAATCCCCCTTTTTTACGGTCTCGTCGGAGCAAAACTAATGATATTATGTTTTATTATACTCAAGAATCTCAAACTTTCTTATTTTTGCTCAATTTTACAACTTAAATTTTTTCGGTCTGATTTTTGTTATAATGCCATGCAACCAATTTGTATAACCGGTTGTTTATGTAGAAAACAATTATTAAGCGTTATTTATTATATTTTATCCTTCAATTTAATAAGAATATGAAAAGATTATTTTTATTTTTCTCGATTTTGTCTCTTGGTACTTCAGTATTGGCACAGCCGGTAATGAAGGTTTTGGTCCCCGAGCATGATTTCGGAACATTCAAGGAAGAGGCAGGAAGACAGACCTTTGTATTTGTTGTATCGAATACCGGAAATGCCCCTCTGGTAATTCAGAATATTGTCGCCTCATGCGGCTGCACCACTCCTGAGTGGACTAAAGAGCCTATTCAACCTGGAGCTAAAGGCAAAATAACAGCTATTTATGATCCCGCAGGACGCCCCGGCCAATTCAATAAGACTCTGTCAGTATATACAAATTCAGATCCCAATATTGTTGTTCTTACAATAAAGGGCGAAGTTGTGGCACGTGAAAAAACTGTTGAGGAATTATTTACTTTCCCCGTCGGCTCTGTAAGATTTGAAAGCAATCACCTGGCTTTTACAAATGTCAAGAAAACAGAGAAAAAGATCAGGGTAATGCAACTTATAAATACTTCTGACACACCTGTAAAAGTCGAGTTTGACCAGCTTCCTCCTCATCTTTCCCTCAAGACAAATCCCGAAACGCTGAAACCAGGTCAGAAAGGGATTGTTGAAGGAACTTATGATGCCAATAAAAATGGTGCCTGGGGAAATGTAAGCGACATGGTTAAGATTAAACTTAACGGAGTGGTACAGGAAAATGTTTACTATTATGTTTCCGCAAACCTGGTTGAGGATTTCTCATCCATGACAAAGGAAGAGCTTGAAAACGCTCCTGTATTCCAGGTTGCAAATACAACAATTGACCTCGGGAAGATTCCGGGATCAACCCCTAATGATGTTGAATTCAAATTCACCAATGTTGGCAAGACAGATCTTTTGATCCGCCAGGTAAAATCCAGCTGCGGTTGTACTGCAGTTCAGCAAGGGCCTCAGAATGAAGGTATCAAACCCGGACAATCGAGTTCAATCAAGGCTACTTTCAACTCTGGCAGCTACAATGGCAAGGTTACAAAAGCAATATATGTTTATACCAACGATCCAAAGAATTCCGAGGTTGTCCTTATGCTCAATGCCGATGTTCAGCAGCCTGCTGTTCCGAAATAAATCAACAAACTGTTAATAATATAATTTAAAGGGTTGCCAGTCAGGTATCTGGAACCCTTTTATTATTTTTGATAAAGATATAATTGCTGAAATGGCAGATAAAAAGGGTTTTAAAAGCGCCCTGAATATTAAGAACGGGGTAAACCATCCCCCAAGCATTAATCCGGATGTCTTTACCGGGAAAGGAAGAAAAAAGAGGAAGAGATATTCAGTTGATGAATATGTTTCAGGCATCCTGGCAGGCGACAGAACCATCCTGAGTCAGGCTATTACACTGGCAGAAAGTTCTTTGCCTGAGCATTATGATACTATTCAGGCTATCATCGAAAAGTGCCTCCCATTCAGCTCAAGATCAATACGTATTGGGATAACGGGTGTCCCGGGTGCCGGGAAAAGCACATTCATCGAATCATTCGGACAACATATTACAGGCAAGGGCAGGAAGCTTGCAGTCCTTGCAATTGACCCAAGCAGCAGACAAACAAAAGGCAGCATCCTTGGCGATAAGACCAGGATGGAAAAACTCAGTACTCATCCTGATGCTTTTATCCGGCCCTCTCCTTCAGCCGGAACACTGGGAGGCGTGGCAAGAAAAACAAGGGAGTCAATTATTCTTTGCGAGGCAGCCGGGTTTGATACGATTATTGTCGAAACGGTAGGAGTAGGACAATCGGAAACCGCAGTCCGTTCCATGGTGGACTTTTTCCTGCTTCTTATGCTTACAGGTGCAGGCGATGAACTGCAGGGGATGAAGCGTGGAATAATCGAAATGGCTGATGCAATAGCAATTACAAAAGCTGATGGACAAAACAAACTCAATGCAGAGACTGCCAGGGTTTTATATCAGAATGCGCTACAGCTTTTCCCAGCGCCCCTTTCAGGATGGAAGCCAGAAGCAGTGATTTGTTCAGCTTTTGAAAATAACGGCATCCCGGAATTATGGGAGAGCATAACAGATTATGTAACATTTACAGTGAAGAACGGCTTTTTCGAGGAGTGCCGCAAGAAACAGGCCATAATATGCATGCATGATTCAATCAATGATTTTCTTGACAATTCATTTTTTAATAACAACGGGATGAAATTGTTTATCCCATTAATAGAAAGACAATTGTATGAAGGGAAAATAACATCTTACAAGGCGGCATTGACCCTTATCGACAAATACCTTAAAAAGAGAGAATAATTCATTAATATAAATATCTTTGCCCCGTTTTTAAATTGAAATTCTATTTATAATTAAAATATCTGATGATGAAAAAAGTAATCTATCTGGTTGTCCTGGCAGCATTTATTGCAGGCTGCAATTCTCAACCTCATTTTGTAGTAAAAGGTAAAATTGCCGGTTCCGATAGTCTGACATTCCTTCTTCAGAAAAGAGGTCTGACCAAATATGAAACTATTGACTCGGTAGTTTCAAGGAATGGCAACTTTAAAATGGAAGGCAAAGTCGAATATCCTGACATGGTGACGCTAACGGCAATGAATACAGGCAATAGAATAGCTTTCTTTCTCGAGAATTCAAAAATTGAGATTACCGGAAAACTTGATTCTCTTGCTAATGCAAAAGTTACAGGTTCCAAGACACAGGATGAATACAACAGCTTTTTAAGTTCTATAAAAGGATTGAGTGACAAATCTGTTGCTTTATTTAAGGATTACCAGATTGCAGGGCAGACAAATGATACAGCAAAGCAATCTTCACTTGCGAAAGAACGTGATGCAATTGAGCTGGAAATTACAAAAATGGCAAAGGATTATATAAAGAATAATCCTGCTTCATATTTTACTCCATTGCTTCTTGCCAGTATGAGTTCTGAGATGGAGCCCGATGAAATCGAAGCTGGTATTAATTCACTAGACACCAATGTTGCTAAGGTTCAGGTTATTAAGGACCTGAAAGAGAGAACGCAGGCTGTCAGGAAAGTTGCAGTCGGACAAAAAGCACCTGATTTTACCATGAATGATGTAAACGGCAACCCGGTCTCTCTATCATCAAAAACCGGATCAAAGCTTCTTCTCATTGATTTCTGGGCAGCGTGGTGCCACCCGTGCCGCCTGGAGAACCCGAACGTGGTTAAAGTATACAATGAATTTCACAAAAAGGGGTTTGATGTCCTTGGCGTTTCTCTGGACAGGTCGAAGGAGGATTGGATCAAGGCTATTGCAGATGACAAGCTGACCTGGACACATATTTCGGATCTTCAGTACTGGGACAATGCTGCTGCAAAGCTTTATGCCGTCGGTTCAATTCCTACCAATTTCCTGCTCGATGAAAACGGTACTATAATTGCCAGAAACCTCAGGGGAGATGACCTGTATAATAAGGTAAAAGAGATCCTGGAAAAATTGAAATAGTTACTGGTTGCTCGTTCCTCGGTACTCGTTCCTCGGNNAGGAAATAGTCATCTTCGCCCCATATCTCAGTAAGGATATCCTCCCTTGCCAGGACTTTATTTTTATTTATGATGAAATACCTGAGCAGCTGTGCTTCCTTAAGAGTGAGCTTTTCCTTGGTATTGCCGCAGGTCAGTTCGAGGTTATTGATATTCAGAATTGTGGACGAGATTTTGTATTCATCATTTGATGAAGAATAAGCCCGTTTAAGGATGTTGTTTATTCTTAGGATAAGTACTTCAGGATCGAAAGGCTTGGTAATATAATCATCTGCACCGATCTTCAGCCCTCTTACGATATCCTCTTTAAGGCTTTTCGCCGTAAGGTAAATAAGGGGAACACCAGGCTGAGCCTCTTTTATTTTTTCGCCGAGTGTGAATCCGTCCATTTCCGGCATCATTACATCAAGGACACATATGTCGGGCTTTTCCTTAGTGAACATTTCCAGGGCTTCCTTACCATCACGGGCAAGAGCTACATCAAAACCACTGATCGTAACATATTGCGACAAAATGTTGCCGAAATCCCTGTCATCCTCTGCTAATAATACTTTCATAAACTCCGAAAATGATTTAGTAAGGTATTGTTACTGTAAAGATACTTCCTTTTCCCGGTTTACTGTCAACCGCTACATCTCCTCCATGTGCTACTGCAATTTGTTTGACATAATAGAGCCCCAGTCCCAGCCCCTTGTATTTATGGATGTTACCTGAAGAAGCCCGGTAGAACTTGTCAAATACATGCTTCTGGTCATTTTTGCTGATACCGATGCCGTTATCAGCAACCCTGATACAAATGTTATTATCTTCAGTAAAGCTCTCAACGCTGATTTCAGTTTGCTTGTCGGAATATTTTACAGCATTTGAAAGAAGGTTATTAATCATTGTGGTAAAATAAACCATATCAATATCTGCTGTTGCTCCATTCAGGTTATATTTCTGACTCAGGCTGGCCAGATTGCCAGCTCCGGTTTTGAAACTGCCGACAATATCCTTCATTATCTCTTCGATATTGACCTTTTTCCTGTCGAGCTGGAACTCGGTTCTTTCCCACATGCTTATTTCGAGCATCATGTTAATCATCTGGTTAAGATGCACGCTCTGTTTTCCTATGAGGCGCGCCGTTTCCAAAACCTTTGATTCATCCTGCCTGATTTTTTCCATCTCAAGGGTTTTTCCTGCAACAGTTATAGTTGCCAGGGGCGTTTTAAGCTCGTGGGTCATATTATTTATAAAGTCGGTTTTCAGGTTCGACAGTCGCTTTTCTTCCATAAGATTCCTGAAAGTTATTATGAACATGATCACTATCAATACAATACTGAAGAGGCTCATTCCCAGAGACGCCGACATCTCTTTCAGGATTAATTTTTTCTTGTCGGAAAAATCGATGTAATAGTCGAAATTAAGAGCATAATAATCGGCCTCCAAATGCTGACGACTTGCAAGAATACTTATTCTTGAGCTTAAGGCGTACTGCCTGCCGGCGCCAGGGGTAAATGATCTTGGATTCCTGAAAAAATCATTCTGGAATATTTTGAAAGTATCACGTCCGATAATCTCGAGGTTACTTATTTCAATCCTGGGCTTAAAATTCATCTTAAAACCCATCTCTTTTTCAAAATATAATGAAAGGTAGGGTGAAAGATCCTGTTCCCGGTTAAGCACCTTAGAGAAATAATTTAAGATCTCTTCTTTCTTATCTTTCATTTTAATAGTATCTCTGACCTCCGGAAGCTCTTTTACAACCTTTTCTGAATATTTTCCAAGGATATAGTAAACTGTATCAAATGCGTTAATCTTTTGTCCTCGAAGCGTTGCTACAGCCTGCTGGGAAAGGTCCCTGTACTTAAAGAAAATCGTCTGATCCTGTTGTTTCCATACTCCCCTGATTATTATTACCTGTGCTGCAATCAGGATCAGGATTGCAAATATGCCGAGCAGCAGGACTGTATTCTTTTTTCTCATGGTTTCCGGTTTACGTATCAAAAGTATTGATTTTTATTTACAGCTCCTCTACCGGACGGCTGACATTAACCCAGCATTAACCCGGCATTAACATAACAGAGGCTTATCCGGCATTATCTTTGAATAACCTAATTAATCAAAATACGGCAGATATGAAAAAGAGCAGTTTAATATTAGCGATTATTTTCCTTATCTCAATGAGTTCGTTCCAGGTGCTGGTTGCACAGGAGAAGACCAAAGCGGAGAAGGAAAAGGAGCTTAGCGAGGCAATCGATGCGCAGAAAAAAGAGATGGGAGAGCAGCAGAAAGCCCAGGAAGAAGTGAAGAATGCCCTGGAAAAGGCAAAGGTAGAGCAGAAGGCAGCGATGTATGATGCAAAAGTCAGCTATGATAAAGCCATGAAGGACTACCAGGGGCAAATGATGGACCAGATGGACCAGGAGAAACTTCAAAGGACATTTAGAAATCACGGAAATCCGGGAACAGGATGGTCTTTCAATAATGGTGAGCCTTTTATAGTCTCCCCGGGAGTTGAATTCTACGGCCATTCACTGAACGGTGATTCCGAAACAACATCCTGGGACTTTTCAAAATCTATCAAGGAGAGTTCTTTCTCAAGGGATTATACTTTTGATGTCGACCCTACCGCAAATACAGTTGTGATGTCAATAAACGGTGACTGCAAGTCAGGAGAAATCCGAATTAAGATCATCATGCCAAACGGGAAAGTTTATTCTGACATTATAATAGATGAATCCGGAAATCTTAACTGGAGAAAATCATTCGTCATATCAGAAACAGAAAATAAGGAAAAGGCCGGAGCATGGAAATTTGAGATCAATTCTTCAAAAGCAACAGGTTATTTTAAAATATCTCTTCAGACATATTAGTTTTTGATTGCGTCTTCAGACGTTGGTAGTTTTTCATTCCTTTTCAGATGAGGCAGGTTTATCCGGACCTGTCTCATTTTTTATAGGCCTGTTCTGGTACCGTTAACCCTCCCGATGATTTATTTATTACTGCCTGTCAGGTTTTACAGTCTTTTTGGAAGGGGGTTTGACAAGGCTGTTGTCGAACTGCGGGTCCCAGTTTATATTTCTGAAGAATTCAGATGTCCTGATATTGAAATAACCAAGGATATGCTTTGGAGATATGGTATACACAGGTTCGTCGTTTTCGTCTAAGTACGGGGCAGTTATTGTCATAACTTCCTCCATGCCGGTATCATACTTGTTTGAGGCATCTGAATAGCTGTCATAAGTAGCTTTAGGTACTGCAATAACAATGGTATAGAGTCCGTAATCCTTTCTCTGGAAAAAAAAATAGGTGATCTCGATTGGCTCATTTGGGTTTACCCGGTCGGTTGAATGAGGAAGCTGACTCTCGAAAATGAACCCCTCATCCATGATCTTTTCTACAATACTGAATTCTCTTGTATTATGAAGGAAGAAATAGCACTCTTTAAAATCATTCAGAATTGTTGCAAGTATCTCTCCTTTATTCTTCATCCGGACCCATTGATTATCCAGATCAAAAATAGCATATTATTTTATTTGCAACACATAAACCATTTGTTCTCTTATATGTTAAATTTGTATCCTGCCTTACGATTTGGCCATGATGAAGAGATTATTCTTAATTATTGCAATTTGCACCGGGTTATCCTGTAACAGGAATTCTCCTGAAACCGGGGGAAAAATAATCACCGTCAGTATCGCTCCTTACAGTTATTTCATCAGGGAGATCGCAGGCAATGATTTCAATGTCAATATTATGGTTCCCCCTGGATCCAATCCCCACATTTACGAACCATATCCAGGGCAGATCAGCAGGCTTCGGAAATCAGTTGCCTACATCAGTAATGGATTTCTTGGATTTGAAACGACATGGCTCGACAGGTTTTATGAAATGAATAAAACCATGAGAAAGTTGTCACTTGGAGATAAAATTGATCAGATAGTTTCATCAGATAAGCATGTGGGAGAACATTCCGAAGGGGCCGACCCTCATTACTGGGTCTCACCTGCCTGCGCACAGATAATGGCTTCTGAAGTCAAAGATCTTTTGTGCCAGCTCAATCCCCCTGAACGGCAGAAATACCAGGCAAACTGCGACAGCCTGGTACTAAAGATCAAAGCAACCGGCGCAAAAGCAAAATCCCTTTTTGCAGGTTTCACCGGTAAATCATTTATGATCTACCATCCCAACCTTGCTTATCTTGCCAGAGACTACGGTCTGAAAGAGATTGCGGTGGAATTTGAGGGAAAAGAACCGCCCCCCTCAAGGCTTAAGGAGCTTATTGACATTGCAGCTTCAAAGAATATAAAGACAATCTTCGTCCAGAGGGAATATGACAGCAAGAATGCAAGGGAAATTGCCCGCGAAATAGGAGGACATGTTGCAGTGATTGACCCGCTGTCGGAAAACTGGCTGAAGTCAACTAACGATATAATTGATGCTCTTTATAATAGTCTTACAGAGAGTAATAATTAAACTTAAAAATGGCTAATCTTCTTGAAATACAATCACTGTCTGCAGCATATGACAGCAATATTGTGCTCCGGGATATTAATTTCAGGGTGAATGAAAATGATTTTATTGGAGTGATAGGACCAAATGGAGGAGGGAAAACAACCCTTCTCAAAGTGATACTCGGATTGATAAAACCATTTAAGGGGAGCATCTCTTTCAATAATGAATTTATAAGTGCAAACACCATTGGATACCTTCCTCAGATATCCACAGGTGACATAAATTACCCTGTTACCGTCACGGATGTTGTTCTTTCAGGTATGATGATTAAAAAAAAGATTATCTCCAGGATGTCTTCAACCGATAAGAAACAGGCACGGGAGGTGATAGGGGAGCTTGGGCTTACAGGGCTTGAGAAATCTCCCCTGAATGAACTTTCAGGAGGTCAGCTGCAGCGTGTTTTTCTTGGCCGGGCAATTATTGGCGACCCTAAATTACTGCTTCTCGATGAGCCCGGTAATTTCGTCGATTCAACATTTGAGAATGATTTTTATGAGAAGCTGAAAGAGCTTAACGGCCGCATGGCGATCCTGATGGTATCTCACGACATAGGAATTATATCGTCACATGTCAAATCGTATGCATGCGTCAACAGGAGCCTGCATTACCATCCTTCGTCCGAGATAACCAATGAACAACTGCTGGCATATGGATGCCCGATCCAGCTGATCACTCACGGAGATGTACCTCATACGGTTCTTAAACAACATAATCACAGCTAGTGGAAGGGAGTATATTTCAATATGATTTTATAATCAAGGGCTTGCTTGGGGCGATATTCGCGAGCATTACGGCAGGACTGGCAGGCACCTATATCGTTTCCAGGAGAATGGTATTTTTGAGCGGCGGCATAACTCATGCCTCATTTGGAGGGATCGGAATTGGCTATTTTGCAGGGTTTAACCCCGTTGTCGGTGCCGCTGTTTTCGGAATATTGTCAGCACTTGGAGTAGAATACCTGTCGGTAAGGCAGAAAATAAGGGAAGATTCGGCCATTGGCATTTTGTGGGCCTTCGGCATGGCAGTCGGTATCATTTTCATTTATCTTACTCCAGGTTATTCACCAAACCTTATGAGCTACCTTTTCGGCAGCATTCTTACTGTCACGAATGCTGATATCATTGCTCTCGGGATAATGTCGGTTGTACTTATAATTTATTTCAGCGCATTCTATCGCACAATACTTTATATTTCCTTTGACGAGTCTTTTGCCCGTACATATTCGCCTTACGTAAATATCTTCAAATATGTAACGACGGCTCTTGTAGCCCTGACCATAGTGTTGAATATTAGGATGGCGGGAATAGTACTTGTTCTCTCGCTGCTGACAATCCCGCCGAATATTGCAATGATATTTACAAAGGTATACTCCCGGATAATTGTCTGGTCGGTTATTTCTGGCTTCATCGGGACTGCGGCAGGATACGCAATTTCATTCTTTGCCGGGATTCCCACGGGGGCAACAATTATTTTTACTCTGGTTATTTTATGGGTTATTGTAAAGGGCATTTACGTTTTGGTTAAGACGATAAAAAAATGAGAAGGAGCTTTTTGTGAAAAGAATTTGAATTATGAACGAAGAAATTTGAACTAAGGATTAATTAATATTGTATGGATTACGATCTAATTATTATCGGAAGCGGTCCCGGCGGATATGTTGCAGCCATAAGGGCATCGCAGTTAAAAATGAAGGTTGCCGTAATTGAGAAAGCCGAACTTGGAGGTATCTGTCTTAACTGGGGATGCATCCCGACCAAATCGCTTCTTAAGAGCGCACAGATTTTTGAGTACCTGAATCACGCCTCTGAATACGGGATTTCTGTTAATGGTGAGGTCAAAGCCGACTTTGCCGCTATGATAGCTAGAAGCCGAAGCGTGGCAGAAGGGATGAGCAAGGGAATTCAGTTCCTTTTCAAGAAAAATGATATCACCCACATTAAGGGATTCGGTCGTCTTGCAGGAGGTACCTCTGTTGAGTTAAAGGAAGCAGACGGAAAGAAAAAGATTCTGACGGCTAAAAATATTATCCTCGCTACAGGTGCTCGTTCAAAAGAGCTTCCAAACCTAAAGCAGGATGGCAAAAAAATAATAGGTTACAGGGAAGCTATGACCCTTGCAAAGCAGCCTGCCTCAATGGTAGTAGTCGGATCAGGAGCCATAGGAAGCGAGTTTGCCAACTTCTACCAGTCAATAGGCACTGAAGTCACACTGGTTGAATTCCTTCCCAGGATCGTTCCAAACGAAGATGAAGAGATCTCAAAACAGCTGGAACGCTCATTCAAAAAACTGAAAATGAAGATAATGACTGATTCAACTGTTGAATCAGTCGATACAACCAAAGAAAAATGCAAAGTAAATATCAAGACCCCGAAAGGAATGGAAGTTGTTGAGGCAGATATAGTATTTTCGGCGGTTGGCATTACGGCTAACCTTGAGGGTATTGGCCTGGAGAAAGCAGGAGTGAAAACAGAGAAGGGCAAGGTGGTTGTAGGCGATTACTATAGTACATCTGTTCCGGGAATTTTTGCTATTGGTGACATAGTTCATGGCCCTGCACTTGCGCATGTCGCATCTGCTGAAGGTATAATTTGCGTTGAGAAGATTGCAGGCAGGGAGGTTGAACCGCTGAATTATAATAATATTCCTGGATGCACTTATACAAGCCCTGAAATTGCCTCAGTCGGCCTTACGGAAAAAGCTGCCATTGATGCAGGATATAAGATCAAAGTCGGAAAATTTCCCTTTNNGGAGCGCATATGATCGGCGCAAATGTTACTGAGATGATATCTGAAATTGTAGTCGCAAGGAAACTTGAGACTACCGCGCACGAGATAATCAAAGCTGTTCATCCTCACCCTACTATGTCTGAGGCTATAATGGAAGCGGCGGCTGCGGCTTACGGCGAAGCAATTCATATTTAACTCCAAAAATAATCTAACCCGAAGAAATGAAAAAAATGTTTTTTATAGCTGCGATAATGGCTCTTACCTGCGCCTTATCCGCCCAGCCTCTTGAACTGAGACAGAAGTATGACATCTCAAAGGATAAAGTGCTTTACACCATAGGGTATGCTCACCTTGATACCGAATGGAACTGGGATTATCCCACAACTATTAACGAGTACATCTGGAACACGATGGCTGATAATTTCAAGCTCTTTGAAAAGTACCCTGAATATGTTTTCAACTTCACGGGATCGAGAAGATACAAGATGATGAAGGAGTACTATCCTGAATCGTTCAAAAAAGTGGGTGAATATATTGCCAAAGGAAGATGGTATGTCTCCGGATCTTCCGTTGATGAGGGCGAAGTGAATATTTCTTCGTCTGAATCCGTCCTGCGGCAGGTTCTGTATGGCAACCTTTTCTTTAAGCATGAATTCAACAAACAAAGTGTTGATTATATGCTCCCTGACTGTTTTGGCTTTGTTGCTACAATGCCTTCAGTGTGGGCTCATGCCGGGCTGCTTGGATTCTCAACTCAGAAGCTGACCTGGAGGTCGACAAATGGTGTTCCATTCAATGTCGGTTACTGGGAAGGACCTGATGGAAAAGGAGTCATTGCAGCATTGAATGCAACTGATTACACAAGCAAGGTAACTCCTCGTCTCGATCTGGATTCAGCCTGGAATGAAAGGATCCAGAATGATATTAACAGGTACGGACTCTCATTCGATTACAGGTATTACGGTGTTGGTGATGTGGGAGGCGCTCCAAGGGACAAGGATGTGCAGAATGCCGTGGGCAGCCTGAATCACAGCGATAGTAAATTCAAGGTTGTACTTACATCATCAGATCAGATATACAAGGATATAACTCCAGAAATAAAGTCAAAGCTTCCCACTTATTCAGGTGACCTTCTTCTCATTGAACATAGCGCCGGTTCGATGACTTCGGAGTCATATATGAAAAGAGCAAACAGAAAAAATGAAGCGCTTTCCAGAAGCGCTGAACTTTCGGCTTCAGTGGCCGACTGGCTTGGAGGGGCAGTATATCCATCCGATAAGCTTAACCATTCATGGGAACTGGTTCTTGGAAGCCAGTTTCATGATATACTTCCCGGGACAAGCATTCCTAAAGCGTATGAATATGCATGGAACGATGAATTCATAGCTGCAAATGGTTTTTCGCAGGTGCTTAAGAATTCCATAAGCGTGATTTCGGCTGAGATGAATACAACTGCGCAGGGAAGGGCGATCATTGTTTATAACCCGGTCGCTATTGAAAGGGAAGATGTTGTTACTGCAGAACTTGCATATTCAAAACTCCCTGCCGGTATCAAAGTATTCGATAAGGATGATAAAGAGCTTCTTTCACAGGTTTTGTCTTCAACAGGAAACAAGCTGACTCTGATTTTCCTTGCTGATTTACCCCCTGCAGGAATTGTAGTATTTGATGTCAGGGAGACAACCGGGAAACCAGCCGCTTCTCTTCTTTCTGTATCTGACAGGAGCCTTGAAAATAAATACTTTAAGGTAAAGATCGATGATAATGGAGACATAGCAGACATTTATGATAAAACCGCTTTAAGGGAAGTTTTATCGAAACCTGCAACACTTGATTTCCAGCTGGAGAGACCTTCAGCGTGGCCTTCATGGAACATGGACTGGAAAGACAGGAAAAATCCTCCGGTTGACTATATGAATAAAGAGGTTACAGTAAAGGTTGTTGAAAACGGACCTGTCAGGGTAGCATTACAGGTGACCAAAAAAGGGATGAATTCAGAGATCAGCCAGGTTATAAGCCTGTCGGCAGGCGAAGCAGGTAAAGTAATTGAGGTAAGGAACGTGATTGACTGGCAGTCAAAAGAGGTAAGCCTGAAAGCCGCATTCCCCACAAAGGTGACAAATGAATTTGCCACATACAGCCTCAACACTGCAGCAGTAAGACGGACAACCAATAATGAGATCAAATTTGAAGTACCGGGACGGCAATGGATTGATCTGACTGATAAATCGAACAGTTATGGAGTTTCAATTCTCGAGGATTGCAAGTACGGATCAGATAAGCCTGATGGCAGCACACTGAGGCTTACCCTTATGTACACGCCGAAAGCGAATGATTTTGAATACCAGGGAACCCAGGACTGGGGGATACATAATGTTAAGTATGCAATCTATCCGCACTCCTGCGACTGGGCTTATGCCGGAACGCCGTGGCATGGCAGCTTCATAAACAATCCTCCCATATCTTTTGAAACTTCAAAACATGACGGGAAGCTGGGTAAGGAGTTTTCTTTCCTGAAGATAAATACAGGCCAGGTTGATGTAATGGCATTCAAAAAAGCAGAGGAGAGTGATTATTATATCGTAAGAGTCAATGAACTTTATGGCAAGGATGCCAGAAATGTCCGGATCAGATTTCCTGCAAAGATAGCTGACGCTTATGAAGTAAATGGGCAGGAGCAGAGAACAGGTAATGCCGATTTCACAAATGGAGCGCTCAATTTTGATATGACAAGGTTCCTTATAAGGAGTTTTGCAGTGAAATTTGAAGCACCGGCTTCCCCTGTTGCAAAACCCATACAGGCATCGCTTGAGCTTCCGTTTAACAAGGATGTTTTCAGTTTCGATACAAAAAGAAACGACGGTGATTTTGCCGGAGGCCTTTCTATTCCGGCAGAATTGATAGGCGACAAGGTTATCAGCGAAGATATTGTATTTAGCATTGGAAGCAGAGCGGACGGACAAAAGAATGCAGTAACAGCCGCAGGGCAGAAGATTGCTGTTCCGGCAGGAAAATTTAATAAGCTTTATATACTGGCAGCAGCAACTGAGGATACCCAGGGCACCTTAAAAGTTGGGAATAAAAGTGTCATGCTGGGGTTCCAGTGCTGGACAGGTTATGTAGGCCAGCACTACAACAGGGTTCTTACTCCTGACAACCTGACTGTTACCTCAATTATCAGGGCATTTACAAAGAGGGATGAGATTGCCTGGTTTGCATCGCACAGGCACACTCCTGAAGCCAATGACACTTATAGATACAGCTATCTTTATAAATATGAGATTGACCTGCCTGAAGGTGTCAGGAGTGTTACGCTTCCCAAGAACGAAAAGATAAAAGTTCTTGCAATAACTGCGGCTGACAACAAGAATGATAATTGTGTACCGCTGCAGCTGCTTTATGATGATTTTAAAAATGAAAAGCAGGTTCTGCTGAGAACTATCCCTTCGAATTAAGGACTGACAAGATTAAGATTAAATCCCGGCTTCTTTAACAGTTGCCGGGATTTTTCATCAGGCGGAAGAGCTCTTCACGCAACCTTTTCAGGCATATTAACATCAATATCTAAAGAATTTGCTGGATATTAACATAGTTTTTTTATATTTTTATGATCTAATAAGGTTTTAACCTTGCCGGAGATTAAAAATATAATAAACGGTTGTCTTTTAGGCAACAGGAGGGACCAGGAGCTCCTGTACAGGCGATATGCAGCAAAGCTTTATGCTGTGTGTCTCCAGTATTCAGGCAATGATGAAGAGGCAAGAGATATTCTGCAGGAGGGATTCATTAAGATTTTTGAAAACCTCGTTCATTATAAGTATGAGGGTTCTTTTGATGGCTGGGTCCGCCGCATTGTGGTAAATACTGCTCTTGAAAAATACCGCAGCAAACATAACCTGTATAGGATCGATGATATTGACCAGATACCGGAGCAGAATGCAGAACCCGATAATGAAGATTATGCAGGACTTGGAGCAAGAGACCTGATGGAAATTATCAGGGAACTTCCTCCAAGGTACAGGATTGTATTTAACCTTTTTGCTATTGAGGGTTATTCTCATAAGGAGATCAGTGGTATGATGAGTATTTCAGAAGGAACTTCCAAATCAAATCTCTCAAGGGCAAGGGTAATTCTTCAGCGTCGTGTCGGTTCATATACGGGTCTTAAGAAGAATTTGATAAATGGTTGACAGGGGAGCAAATATTGATGTTGTTTTCAGAAATGGGCTTAAAGATTATGAAGTCCTGCCACCTGCTGATGTATGGGATAAAATCCGCCCGGCTGTAAGAAAAAATCAGAAACCTGTTATTATTCTGAGAGCTGCAGCCATGATTGCAGTTGTTCTCTCATTAAGCTTCCTGGCATATAAATGGAGTATGAACCTTTCGGACCGACTCGGGAGTTTTTCATTTGCAGTTAATCCTGAATCCGAAAACCAGGGTGTTGCGGTTCCCCAAAGGAATATTTATCATCAGGCAGCGATTCCTGTTATTGCTAAGCAGGAACAGCAAGAACCTGTTTCGGATGTTGTAACTGATATTCCCATTCCGGTTGCCAATGACAATCAGGTATCTCCTGTTCTTAACAACATTGAAGCTGAAAATGGACCTACCTTCAAGGGGACACTTAAAAGTAAAAACAACATAATACCTCTTGAAAAGAGTTATACCGGGCAGTTAAACCCGAATTTGTACTCTCCGGCATTTGTTTCTGACATACCTGAAAAGCCCGAAGATAAAAAATGGACAATAGCAGCCCTTGTTTCGCCGACATATTATTCCGGCTTTAATTCAGACCATAATGCTCTCACCAGCATGCTGGTATCAAAAGAACAAGCCGTTATTTCATATTCCGGAGGGGTAGCCTTTGCATATAAGATAAACAAGAGATTCAGCGTACAATCTGGCCTTTACTATTCGTCCCTTGGCAACGAACTGTCTGGCATAAGTTCATATTCCGGTTTTTATAATTACGACAGGACAAAGAACGATCACAATTTTGAGGTTCTCACAACAAACGGAACTGTCTACACAAGTACCTCTGATGTTTTTCTGATTGATAAAATATCAACAATAAGGATAAGTACCAACTACACATCTGATGTGTTCGACCCGACCAAAGCAAATCTAAAGTATCTCGACAATTCCCTGACTCAGAGCTTCAGTTACCTTGAGCTTCCTCTGTTCCTGAAGTATAAACTGGTTGATAAAACACTTGGTCTCAATGTAATTGGAGGGTTATCTTCCAACTTCCTGGTCAATAATGCCGTATATTCCAGTTTGAACGGAGGAAAATACCTGGTAGGGAAGACCGAAGGAGTAAACCCCATAGCATTCAGCAGTTCACTGGGGATGGGAATGGAGTATAACTTCAGCAAGAGCATATCACTTAACCTTGAACCGACATTCAGGTACTATATCAATCCGTTTACCGGAGCTGATGGCATGAGGATTCACCCCTATTCCTTCGGGATCTTCTCAGGTCTCTCATACAAATTCTGAAATGACCGGATTTATGTCCGGCTTTTTTTTGACTTCCCTGGAATAATTTATCAGGCTTAAAAATGTTACCTTTGCATTTTATTTTTTATATGCCCGTATTATTATGAAAGACAGGGAGAAGAAGAAAGCTATTAACGCATTTGTACTGCTAGCCAGTGTGATCATCATAATTTCAATAGCTATGGGGTTTAAAGGGTTCAGCAGCATACTTGATACGAAGTCCCCGGCGGATACTGTGATTATAAACAAACCATTCAAACTGCCAGCTGATGTCATCTTTGCCGGAGAGAATCTGCCCCTCGACAATTTTGACACTCGCGAGAGTCTTGAAAGAGAACTGCTTACAAGCGCATACCGGCACTCTTCAACAATACTGATAATTAAAAGGGCAAACCGTTATCTGCCCGTCATTGAGAAGATACTGAAGGAAAATGATATCCCGGATGATTTCAAATACCTGGCTGCTGCTGAAAGCGAATACTCAAATATGGTATCTCCTGCAGGGGCTACGGGATTCTGGCAGATCATGCAGGAGACAGGCAGGGAAGAAGGGATGGAGATAAATAATGAAGTTGATGAAAGATATAATATTGAAAGATCGACCCAATTTGCCTGTGATTATTTCAAAAAATCGTACGAAAAATATGGTAACTGGACGCTGGTAGCAGCATCGTATAACGGCGGGAGATCGGCAATAGATGAACAGATAGCAATTCAGCATCAGAATAATTATTACGACCTGCTTCTTGCTGATGAGACAGCGCGTTATATTTTTCGGGCTGTTGCTTATAAGCTCATAATTACAAACCCGGAGAATTTTGGATTCAGGATCGGCAAAAATGATTTATATCCGGAACTAAAATATTATGAAGTAAAGGTTGATACTGCAGTTTCAAGTTTCTCTGATTTTGCCGGTCATTTCGGGACAAACTACAAGTTGCTGAAATTTCTCAATCCCTGGCTCAGGAAACCATATCTTACGGCAAAACAGAACAAGGTATACCTTATCAAGATTCCTCAAGATGGCATGCGTAACGGAGAGAGATCAGATTTAATGAACTGATCATTTTTCAGGGGAGAAAAGAGATGAGTGATGAAATTAAAGTGCTGGGAGCACGTGTTCATAACCTTCAGAATATTGATGTCGATATCCCCCGCAACAGGTTGGTTGTCATTACCGGTTTAAGCGGCAGTGGAAAATCATCGCTTGCATTTGATACAATCTACGCTGAAGGCCAGCGGCGTTATATGGAAACGCTTTCTGCCTACGCCAGGCATTTCCTCGGAGGGATGGAGCGGCCCGATGTTGATAAGATCACCGGGTTAAGTCCTGTAATATCAATCGAACAGAAAACTACCAATAAGAACCCCCGCTCAACTGTCGGGACCATTACCGAGATTTACGATTTTCTAAGACTCCTTTATGCCAGGGCTGCTGATGCTTACTCCTATGCAACAGAAGAAAAAATGGTAAAATATACCGACGACCAGATCATCGACCTGGTGAAGGATCGTTTTGCCGGAAAGAAAGTCTACTTTCTCGCCCCGATTGTAAAGGGAAGAAAAGGCCATTACAAGGAGTTGTTTGAACAACTGAGAAGGAAGGGATTCCTGAATGTCCGGATCAATAATGAGATCAGGGAGATTGCTCCGGGTCTTAAACTGGACCGCTATAAAACTCACTTTATTGAACTTATTGTCGATAAATTCAAAGTCGGTGATGTTACTGATAAAAGATTAAGAGACTCGGTTCAGATGTCGCTTGACCAGGGGGATGGGGTAATGATGGCCCTCGACTCAGAATCAGGTACTCAGAGATATTTCAGCCGCCACCTGATGTGTCCTTCCACCGGGATCTCCTATAATGATCCTGCTCCGCATACATTTTCATTTAATTCACCCCAGGGCGCTTGTCCCCGCTGTAACGGACTGGGTGAAATATCGAGCATCGACGAAAAGAAACTTATTCCTGACATGGAGCTCAGCATCAGAAAGGGAGGCATTGAACCGCTGGGGAAGTACAGGAACGTCTGGATATTCTGGCAGATTGAAGCTATTGCCGAGAAAAACGGGTTCACCCTTGACACACCAATAAAGGATATTCCTGTTGAGGCACTTAATAAAGTGCTATATGGTTCTGACGAAGTGCTTAAATTATCGAATACTCCGCTCGGAATGACCTCTAACTATTTTCTCACATTTGAAGGTGTGGTCAATTTTGTCGGCAACATTGAGGCTATCAATGGGAAAAAGAACGGCTCAAGAATGAAAGACCAGTACGTTCAATACGATACCTGTCCGGAATGCAACGGAACAAGACTGAAAAAGGAATCCCTTTATTTCAGGATTGCAGACAAGAATATCGGAGAACTTTCGTCATTGGATATAAGGGAGCTAACCAGTTTTTTATCAGGCATAGAGGAGAAAATGTCTGAGAAGCAAAGACAGATTTCATCGGAAATTCTCAAGGAGATCAGATCAAGACTCGGTTTTCTTCTGGAGGTAGGACTTGATTACCTCTCCCTTAACAGGGGAGCCAGGACTCTGTCAGGAGGTGAAAGCCAACGGATAAGACTTGCAACACAAATCGGCTCACGCCTGGTAAATGTGCTTTATATTCTTGATGAGCCCAGTATAGGATTGCATCAGAGGGACAACCGGAGGCTTATAGGCGCACTTAAACAGCTAAGGGACTCAGGGAATTCGGTAATCGTTGTGGAGCATGACAGGGAGATGATCCTTTCGGCGGACCATATAATTGATATGGGGCCTGGAGCCGGAATTCATGGCGGACTTGTTGTTGCGGAGGGTAAACCTGATGAGATAAAGAAACTTAAGACCCTCACTTCAGACTACCTGAACAACAGTAAGAAATTTGAAATCCCTGAACAAAGGAGACATGGCAGCGGGAAATTTCTTATTCTTAACGGTGCTTCAGGTCACAATCTTAAGAATGTCGATGTTGCGCTTCCTCTTGGTACATTTATCTGTGTTACAGGCGTCTCGGGGAGCGGCAAATCAACGCTTATCAATCAGACTCTCCATCCAGCCCTGGCTCGAAGATTTCATAACTCAAGCAAAGTTCCGCTTCCTTTCAGGGAAATGACCGGGATTGAATACCTTGATAAAGTCATTGAGGTAAGCCAGTCACCTATTGGCAAGACGCCCAGATCAAATCCTGCAACTTATACTGGTGTATTTACAGATATTCGCAAGCTGTTTGAACAGACCACAGAGGCAAAGATCAGGGGGTTTTCTGCCGGTAGATTTTCATTCAATGTGAAAGGAGGCCGGTGTGAGGGTTGCGAAGGAGCAGGCATGAAAACCATCGAAATGAATTTTCTTCCCGATGTGTATGTCCATTGTACAGAGTGCAACGGTAAAAGGTATAACCGCGAGACCCTTGAAGTAAAGTATAAAGGCCAGTCAATAAGCGATGTTCTTGAAATGACAATCAATATGGCTGTCGAGTTCTTCGAAAACGTGCCTTCAATCCATCACAAGATAAAGACTCTTAAGGATGTAGGTCTGGGTTATATAAAGCTGGGACAGCAATCGACAACACTTTCAGGAGGAGAGGCACAACGGGTAAAGCTTGCGACAGAACTGGCACGACGTGATACCGGCAAGACCCTTTATGTCCTGGATGAACCCACAACCGGGCTTCATTTTGAAGATGTCAGGGTTCTTCTGGATGTCCTTAATAAACTTGTGGAAAGGGGCAACACGGTCATTGTAATCGAACATAATATGGATGTGATAAAAATGGCTGATTACATTGTGGACCTTGGCAGGGAAGGAGGAAAGGAGGGAGGTTATATACTGTTTTCCGGCACCCCCGAAAGGTTGGCTGAATGCAGGGAGAGTCATACAGGAATCTTCCTCAAATCTGAGCTTAAGGTATAGAAATTAATTATATTTGAAATCCTAAAAATCTGAGCAATGGGTAAACTGGACAAACAGATAGATCTTATTAAAGATGCCTTCGAAGAAAAAACATGGAATGAAATTCATACAACTGATTCGTGGAGAGTCTTTAAGATAATCTCTGAGCTTGTGGAAGGTTACGAAAAGCTTGCAAGGATCGGACCGTGTGTTTCAATCTTTGGTTCCGCAAGGACCCATTATAATGATAAGTATTACAAGCTTGCAGAGGAGATAGCATATAATCTTACCCAGAAAGGCTATGGTATTATAACTGGCGGCGGTCCAGGGATCATGGAGGCTGCAAATAAAGGTGCAAAACGCGGAAACGGCAGGTCAGTCGGTATAAACATTGACCTTCCGTTTGAGCAGCATCCGAATCCGTATATTGATGCCGATAAACTCATTACTTTCGATCATTTCTTCGTGAGGAAAGTAATGTTTATGAAGTATTCCCAGGGATTCATAGTCCTTCCGGGCGGATTTGGAACATTTGATGAATTGTTTGAGGCTATAACCCTTATCCAGACAAGAAAGATCGGGAAATTCCCCATTATTCTCATTGGGAAAAAATACTGGAGCGGACTTATGGAATGGATAAAAGATGAGATGCTTGGTGAAGAGCACAATATTTCATCTGATGATCTTAATTTGTTCTCGATAGTAGATAAAGCAGATGAGGCTGTTGATACAATTGTGAAGTTCTATTCAAGATATCTGTTAAGCCCAAACTTCTAATAAATTTTTTAACCGCAAAGTCCGCAAAGAAGACGCAAAGTCCGCGGAGTTAAAACTGTATTTATTATTCTTTGCGATCTTAGCGTAATCACTTAGCGATCCCTGCCTGCCGGCAGGCAGGTTTACGGTTAATGGATTTTATTTTTTTCTGGCCCTGTCAAGTTCCCTCTCTGTATCCTTTCTCTTAAGAGTCTCCCTCTTGTCGTATTCTTTTTTTCCCTTTGATATTGCAATCTCTGCCTTTGCCAGCCCGCGATCGTTTATAAATACTTTCATGACAACTATCGTCAGGCCGCTCTCCTTAACCTTTCTATCTATTTTCTTAATCTCCCGTTTTGTAAGCAGAAGTTTTCTGTCGCGAAGCGGATCGTGGTTATTAAGATTACCCCACCAGTATTCGGAAATGTGCATACCCCTGAGGTAAAGCTCTCCATCACTGAAGAAGCAATAGGAGTCTGCAAGTGTCGCCTTCCCGAGGCGTATTGATTTTATTTCCGTGCCAAGAAGCTTAATGCCGGCAATATATTTCTCGAGGAACTCATAATCGTGTGAGGCCTTCTTGTTTTTTATTACTATATCACCGGAGATCCTTTTCATTGCTTCGCAACTCAGGCAAAAAATGCGTAAAAAACCCGGTCTGTAATCTGGTTGAGAACCACGCTGAAAGCTATGTAAAGTCCTGTGACTGTGATAACAGTGGCAATGAGCAATGGCATTTTTTTATGCCCTGGAGGGTTGAGCATTTTTATCGCCCCTTCCCAGAAGATAAACAGGCCGTATAATGCAAGAATGTCTATGAATATCATGGATTCAAACAGGCAGCTCACTGTGAGGCATATGTAAAGAGGAGTGAAGGAGTAGACTATTAATTTAAATGCCACTGAAAAATCTCTTCCAAGGTCAAGGGCATATGTCATCTCTTTAAGGACCACTGCCGAAGAATATATTACAGCAAGCAGGAGAATAAAATATTTCAAACCTGCAAACAGTGAATAGATGAATGAAAGCTGCCTGTTTGCGATAAAAAATGATCCTGCTATTGCTGATATTGCAACAAGGATTGTCAGCGGAAACAGGAAGCTGTTTCTGGTGTCCTTAAGCGGCCTTTTCTCAGAATATATAGATTCCCATGCTTTTGCCGGACTAAATAGAATCTGAATAAATCGTTGAAAAAGAAATTTAATATCCATAATAAATCAGGTTCAGGAACGGCAAAATTAATAATTTTATGGTAATTAATTTTTTCTGACCAATTGTTTCGGGAATGTCAGTTAATGAAAAGATTCAGTACGACCTTCTTGTGATTACCGGTCCTACGGCATCGGGGAAAACTTCCCTGGCAGTGAATGCTGCCTCGCGTCTTGATGGTGAGATCATAAGCGCGGATTCACGCCAGGTATACAGGGGCATGAATATTGGAACAGGAAAGGACTATAATGAATATTTTATTGATGGCAGGCAGATGCCGGTTCATCTGATAGATATTGCTGATCCGGGATATAAGTATAATGTATTTGAATACCAGCGCGATTTTAAAGGTGTATATAATGATCTCAGGCGGAGGGATATATTTCCAATAGTATGCGGCGGATCCGGACTGTACATCGACAGCATAATATCGGGCTACAGGATGTTTGAGGTTCCTCCCGACAGCGGACTGAGAGCACAGCTTGAGAAGAAATCGATAGAAGAACTTGGTGAGATACTGAGATCCTTTAAATCGCTTCATAATATTACAGATCTTGATACTAAAAAAAGGGTTATCAGGGCTATTGAGATTGAGTATTTTAATAATTCAAAATCTGACACACAATCCACTTTCCCAGCCTTAAGGTCGCTTTTAATCGGTGTCAGCATTGAGAGGGAAGCCAGGCGCAAAAGTATTACCAGGAGGTTGAATCAGAGGCTCAATTCAGGGATGGTAGAGGAAGTAAAAGAGTTGCTTGAAAAGGGCGTCAGTGAAGAGGCCATGATTTATTATGGCCTTGAATATAAATATATTACTCTCTATCTGGCTGGAAAGACAGGTTATGACGATATGGTCAAAGGACTTGAAGTTGCAATTCACCAGTATGCCAAACGACAGATGACATGGTTCCGCGGGATGGAGAAGAAGGGAACCATAATTCACTGGATCGACGGGGAACTGCCAATGGAGGGGAAAGTTGCAAAAATTATTGATTTACTTACAATAGGATAATTTCCCGCAGATCTCGCTGATCTTCGCAGATTTAAATCAGCGCTAATCTGCGGCATCTGCGGGAGCAACTTCTTTATTTCAGATATGTTTTAAGCCAATCAAAGAATTCGTTCTGCCAGATAATTGAATTTTGCGGCTTCAGGACCCAGTGGCATTCGTCTTCAAAAAAGAGCAATTTGCTTGGAACATTATGCAGCTGGGCAGCCTGGAAAGCTTCCATGCTCTGAGTATATGGAATTCTGAAGTCATTTGCTCCCGTAATTATCAAAATTGGCGTATCCCAGCTGTCGACGCGGAGATGGGGCGAATATTTATAGCTTTTCAGATTATCCCAGTACGGCCCCCCGTAATCTTTATCAGGGAACCACAATTCCTCAGTAGACCCATATTCACTGACGAAGTCGAATACTCCGCAATGTGCAATAAATGCCTTGAACCTGCCGCCATGAATCCCTGCAAGGTAAAATACGGAATATCCACCATAGCTGGCACCGACGGCTCCCATTCTTCCGGGATCGATATATGGCTCTTTTGCCATTGCATCAGTGGCATCAAGGTAATCCTGCATATTTTTGCCTCCATAATCGCCTGATATCTCTTCCTTCCATGCCTGTCCAAATCCTGAAACACCCCTTCTGTTGGGAGCAAAGACTATATATCCTTTTGCTGCCATCATCTGCATATTCCATCGGTATGACCAGAACTGGGTAAGCGCGCTCTGAGGACCTCCCTCGCAGAATAGAAGTGCAGGATATTTTTTAGAAGGATTGAAATCAGGAGGATAAACAACCCACATCTGAAGGTTCTGGTTATCTTTTGTCTTTATATATTTCTCCCCGGTTTTACCCATCCTGATTGATTCATAGATGGCTTTATTGATAAAGCTTAACTGTTTTACCTCACCGGCAGACATATCGACTTTTGCTATTTCAGGAGCCATCGACATGGATGTCAGCCATGTGACCATGACACCTGACTTAACAGATATCGGGCCCAGATCATGTACACCTTCAGTTACCTTATCAACGCTTTTTCCTTCAAGGCTTGTCTTAAATACCTGGATGGTACCCATGTAGGCACATGTAAAATAGATAGTCTGGTTATCTGCCCAGTTTATATTTTCCACATCAAAGGTCCACTCTTTGGTAACCCACGTGCGGCTTCCGGTTTTAATATCATAAACAAACAACCTGTCGAGATCAGCCTCGTAACCGTCTCTTTCCATGCTCTGAAAGGCAATTTTTGAACCATCAGGTGAAAAAACAGGGTACCTGTCGTATCCATGGTTGCCTTCAGAAATATTTATTTCCTTACCTGATGAAATATCCAAAAGATAGATGTCGGAATTTGTGCTTTTGGCATCCTCTTTTCCCTTTAGCCTTTTGGAAGTGTAGGCAATGAATTTACCATCAGGACTCCATGATATTTCTCCCTCATCAAAGTATGGGGATGTCGGGGACTCAAATTTCTGATCTTTCATTATGTCCTTTTCTTCCGACACTTTATTCCCGTCAAACGAAGCAACAAAAATATGACTGTAGGAATAGTCGCTCCAGTAGTTCCAGTGCCTGTACATCAGGTCATCAATGATCCTGACCTTTGCTTTCGGGAGGTTATATTTCTCATTGGCTGTCTGGTCAAGCTTTACCCTCCTGGTAAAATAGATATGATTTCCGGCAGGTGCAATATTGAAAGCTTCAAATTCTTTCAGACCTGCGACGGTTTGTTTTACTTTCCCTTCCGGGTCCGTTACTGTCAGATTCCCATCCTTATCTGAATAAGCGATGGACCTGCCATTATCGAACCATTGAGGTGAACTGCCTCCGTCGGTTGTAAGCTGTACGGATTCGCCTCCTGATACCGGGACTTTGAAAATATTGGTTCTCCTGGCTTCTGTCCGGAGGTCGATATCAGTGACAGTGTACAGCACAGTTAATCCGTCTGGGGAGAGTGCCATTGCCCCGAGGCGGCCGAATTTCCACATAATCTCAGGAGTCATTACACCTCCTGCCTTCTCTTCTGCAGTCAGCTGGTTATTGAACTGCGGACCTGTTTCCTCCTTTGTGACAACTGTTTTTTGTTTGCAGGAAAAAGTTAATAAGAGTACAGGAAGAATTATCGGTACAAGATATCTTTTCATAGTGAGTAGATTATGTAAATTATTATTTTTTGAGAGCTTCCTGCACTTTAGCTTTCAGCTCGTCAAATAATTCCGGGTTGTCTTTCAGAATCTGTTTAACGGCATCGCGTCCCTGGCCAAGTTTTGTATCGCCATAGCTGAACCATGATCCGCTTTTCTTGATGATATTGAAGTCAGTCCCGAGATCGACAATTTCTCCAAGCTGCGAAATTCCTTCGCCAAAGAGAATGTCAAAGTCAGCTTTCTTGAACGGGGGAGCAAGCTTGTTCTTGACAATTTTTACCCGTGTTCTGTTGCCAATAGCCTCTTCGCCATCTTTCAGCTGGCTCGTACGGCGGATATCAAGCCTGACGGAAGCATAGAATTTAAGAGCATTTCCGCCGGTAGTAGTTTCAGGATTTCCGAACATGATCCCGATCTTCTCTCTCAGCTGGTTAATAAACACACAGGAAGTATTTGTCTTGCTGATATTTGCAGTGAGCTTTCTCAATGCCTGTGACATTAATCTGGCCTGGAGACCCATTTTTGAATCACCCATTTCACCCTCTATTTCAGCTTTCGGTGTAAGAGCTGCAACAGAGTCGATCACTACAATATCGAGGGCGCCTGACCTGATAAGATTATCAGTTATTTCGAGAGCCTGTTCCCCGTTGTCGGGCTGAGAGATCAGTAGATTTTCCACGTCTACACCGAGTTTCTCCGCATAGCTGCGGTCAAATGTATGTTCAGCATCAATTATGGCTGCAATACCGCCGTTTTTCTGAGCTTCAGCAATTGCATGGATAGCCAGGGTAGTTTTGCCTGATGCCTCGGGACCATAAATCTCAGTTACCCTTCCGCGGGGAATACCACCAATGCCGAGTGCAGCATCCAGCCCAATCGAGCCGGTGGAGATCACCTGGATATTTTCAATCGCATGATCACCAAGTTTCATGATCGCACCTTTTCCGAAGTCTTTTTCTATTTTCCCTAAAGTAATCTCGAGGGCCTTCAGCTTATCTTTGTTGATCTCTTTTCTGGTGATTTCTTTTGTTTCTTTGCTCATATTACTGGTTTTATTGTTTTAATAATTTGAAAATCTGTTCAGTATGATTATTTGTCTCGACTTTTGAAATAATCTTTTCAATTTTACCTTTTTCGTCAATGATGAAAGTAGTCCTGACTATACCGAAATATTTTTTTCCATAGTTGCTTTTTTCCTGCCATACTCCATAATCAGTGATGATCTTTTTTGAAGCATCTGCAATCAGAGGGAAAGGTAAAGAGTATTTTCCGGCAAATCCCTTATGAGATTTTTCGCTGTCTCCGCTGACCCCTATAATTGCAAACCCCTTTTTGATCAGATCGTTATGGTTATCGCGCAAATTACAGGCTTCGGCTGTACACCCGGGAGTATTGTCCTTCGGATAAAAATAAAGCACAACTTTTTTTCCAGCGAAATCACTTAATTTCACAGTTTTTCCATCCTGATCAATGCCCTCAAATGCTGGGGCTTTCATACCCTCTTTCAATTCCGGCATAGGTTTATTAATTTTGTTATTATGGGTAAATTTACGAAGTTTGAATTGTTTTCTGAACTATTTTGTTTTTTTTGTTATTAACAAAAGGCATTGGCAGATAAACTTTTCAGTGCTATCAAAAGATTGAATATTAGATATTTGTGAAACGTATATTTATAAACGGATGCATATCGGAAAGGATGATTTCTTTTTTCCTTTCATTCATTATAGTTATCATGACCGGAGGGCCTCTTTTTTCACAGGATACCGGTGTGAAAGCCACCAGGCAATCTTCAATCGAAGCATTTTCGAAGGGTGATTATGAAAAAGCTTACAGCAGTTTCAGTGAACTGCTGGCAACCTATCCAAAAGATCAGTTATATAAATATTATTCCGGCGTCTGTCTTGTAAGGTTAAGCCGTAACCCTGACAAGGCAGCAATTTTTCTCAATGAAGCCAGGCTTGGCGGTAGTGTGGCCCGGATAGTACCTGCCGATGCAATATACTGGCAGGGAAGGGCACTGCAGATGACAGGGAAATATGCAGAAGCCATTGAGTGTTTCAACTCCTTTACCCAGGCATCCGGCAAAAAGGCTGCCAGGGATCTCGGAATACCTGATTATATTGTGCAGTGTAATAATAAGGAAGGAATGCTATTGAGCTCCGCACCTCTGAAGCCTGATGAGGTAAATGAATCAAAGCCTGAACCGGAATTTACCGCTGAAAAACCTCTGAAGATTGCTAAAAGTGAAGGAGAGAATCAAAAAAATGTCCCTTCCGAAAAATCTCTTCCAGCCATTTATGATAATATGCTTTCCGAAGCTATGCTGATGCATATTAAAGCTGACTCACTTTATAGGAAGGCAGACTCACTGAAAGAGAACATTGACCGGCTAAACTACAAGGAAAAAACAGAACTAAGGTTAAAAATAACTGATACTGAGAATCTTGCAGCCTCATTTCAGAAGCAGGCGGATAATAAGTATGCCGAAGCACAGGCTTCGATGAATGCAACTCCCTTCGTTCCGGGTATTCCTGAAGTAAAGAAGATCACTTTTGAAAGAGATTCTTTTCCGGTTGAAACCAGGATTGAGGCACCTGTCAAACCTGTAGCCGAACAGGTCCGTATTATTAAGAGAGATAGCGTAATAGCAGTACGAAGTGCGGCACAACAGATTTTTTCTGTATTCGGGATATCTGCCAAACCCGATAATGGGAGCGAAAAGGTCAAAGTTAATCCGGTCGTTCCACCCGGACTGATATACCGGATTCAGCTGGCAGTTTTCAGGAACCCTGTTATGCTATCTTATTTTAAGGGAATTACCCCGATTTATGGATTCCGTGTTGCCGGGACTGATAAAACCAGCTATTATGCCGGGATGTTCCG
>PMBC01000044.1 GCA_003152835.1 Bacteroidales bacterium
TTCTCCGCCAACAGGCGGAGAACACCTCTCCAGTTTAAGTTAGAGAAATGAGGCGAGGCGAAGTGGGGGAAGGAGCGAGGAAGTGAATGTGAGAAAACAAATGGTCATAACTCTGGCTTTTAAAGTTTAGTTTTTTTTCAAAGTTGTCTGCCAAAATCTGATATTTATTTCCCTTAACTATTTGATTTTAACTACTTTTTTAGTATCTTTCCTTGATTATACAGGAACCTGAGGATTTGAATTGCTCTTATTTTTATTTGAGTTATGAAACGAACAGGATTTCTTTTTATTCTTCTTGCTTTTTTCTCTGCATTGTCAGCTCAGGAGAGCTATAAAATCTCAAAGCCTGAGCCAACATTCTCTAGTAACACCCTTATAATCAAATATGATATAACAGGATGTGGAAGCGGAGAATATATCAATGTAACATTCGTCGTTTTAGATTCAAAGGGAGATACTTTAAGACCTGTTAATATAAGCGGAGATCTTGGACTAAGGGTTAATTGTGGCTTTGGCAAAACAATTGTCTGGGATCTGGCAAAAGATAATGTAAAGATCAATGAGGATATTCAAATCCTTATAAAAGGCAATAAACCTGTTCCGGTTGTTTCACCAGTTGATGTTCCCGAGGCTAAAAAGATTTCAAGAGGAAATATTATTCTGTCATCAGCTTTTGTCCCTGGTCTTGGTCAGAAAAGAGCCTCTGGCACATCCGGATATCTTGTTTTCAGTGGATTGGTATATGGTGGTCTCGCAACCTCATGTTATTTTAACTTTATCAGATCCAAACAATTAAAAAAAGACTACCTGGCAGCTTCCGGTACCGAAAGGGACGATATGTTCAGCAAATGGGGGAAAAGCTATGATATGACTAAATATCTTATCTATGGTGCTGCAGGCGTGTGGGCTATAAATTTTATTTGGTCGGCTGTTATGCCTGTAAAGGAGAATCCTTTAAAAAGGATGAATCTGAGTCTGACATCATTCCAAAAGAATGAATTATTGGTATCTGCAAGATGGACTTTTAAATGACAAAGAAATGGGGAGGAAAAAAGCTGTTAGAATTTCACCGTTAATTATATGTCTGATTTTGATAAACACAGGGTTGTATTCGCAGGCCGTTACAAGTGAAAAGACGACATTTCATATTAATAACCTTGTAACTCAGAAAGAATCATTGCCTGATATTCAGATAATTGAACCAAGCCAGCTAAAACAAGGTGAAACTTTTGTTGCTGAGCGACAATCTGTTACAATTGCAATGAAATTATTAAATCCCGATAAAGGAGTAAAGATCTATTTGAACAATATTGAGGTATTACCAACAGCTGCCGGAGATGTATTCCTTCACACTATAGATTTAAATACAGGTTCAAATCTTATAAATATTTCAATTCAGAAAGATGATAAACAGGTAAAAGAATATGCATATACAATGGTATATATTGCTCCTGTGAAAAACATTTCACCTTATGCATTGAATCCGGGTAAGTATTATGCACTTATTATCGGCAATAGTACTTATGTCAGCCCTGAAATGCCAGCTTTGAAAAGACCAGTCACTGATGCCAAGGCACTGAAAGAAATACTTTTAACAAAATATACTTTTGAACCGGAAAATATTTATACGCTTTATGACATGAGGAGAGATAATCTCATTATGACACTTGATGAAATACAGAAAAAATTAACTTCCGAAGATAATCTTCTTATTTTTTACGCAGGACATGGAAAATTAGATGAAGAATCAGGTAATGGTTACTGGCTTTTATCTGATGCTGCAATGTCAAGTAAGGTTAACTGGTTCAGCAACAGCACACTTACAGATTATATAAGAGCAATCAAAGCAAAGCACATTTTTCTGATCGCTGATGCATGTTATGGTGGATCAATTTTTATAGCCCGAGGAGTTTTTGACGGAGCTCCACCTTCTGTTGAAGATATTTATAAGAACAGGAGCAGGACTGCAATGACCAGTGGAGGAACAACGGAGGTGAATGATGAAAGTAAATTTACTGAAATACTTCTTGATCTGTTAAAGAATAACAATGATCAATATCTTACTTCAAGCCAGCTGTTCAGAGCTATTGAAAGGCCGGTAATGAATAGCAGCAGTACTGCTCCCCGCTTTGGAGTGATACAGAATGTAAATGATATGCAGGGCGATTTTGTTTTTATCTTGAGAGAGACAAAAAGTAAATAGTAATAAAATCTCTGAAGGTCAATAAGAAATATCATGAATCAGATGGTTTCAAATAAGGTTCTGCCTGGTTCTAATAAGCAATTAAAAGATGTGTCATTTCTTGCTTTTTATATTGGGCTGATAACAGTTCTCATAGCATTTAATACTTGTGAAAAGCCACAACGGGTAATACAGCTGACAACTCTTGAAGCATTACCTGCAGATATATCATTTACTTCAGCAACACTCAAAGGAGAGATAACTGATCTGGGATCAGCTCCTATTAATGATCATGGGATACTTATATCGGAAAATTCATTACCAATGACCGGTAATGCGCAGAAGAAGTCCCTTGGGCAATTATCATCTAAAGGAGCTTTTCAGGTTACAGCAGATAACTTAACTGCCAATACAACTTATTATTTCAGGGCATTCTTAAGTGTTAATGGTGAGGATATATTTGCAGATGATATCAAGCAGTTCAAGACCAAAGGTTATGATCTGGCAACAGTTGCAACTACATCAGTCTCCTCAGTAACTTCTTCATATGCCTCTTCGGGTGGAAATGTGACAGCTGATGGTGGGAAGGTAGTAACGACTCGTGGTGTATGTTGGAATACCTCAACCGGCCCTACAATTGCTAATAGCAAGACGACAGACGGCTCAGGTACAGGCAGTTTTATAAGTAGCCTTACAGGAATAGCAGCCAATACTATATATTATGTCCGTGCTTATGCAACCAACAGTGTTGGAACAGCATATGGAAATGAAATAAGTTTTACTACCAATCCGCTGTTACCAACCCTCACAACTACAGCAATTGGATCTATTACACAAACTACTGCCAGCAGCGGTGGAAACATAAGTAATGATGGCGGGGCTACAATTACTGCACGTGGTGTTTGTTGGAACATTTCGACTGGTCCAACAATAGCTAATAGTAAAACATCCGATGGAATTGGCTCTGGCAGTTTTGCTAGCAGCCTTACCGGATTAATAGCCAATACAACCTATCATGTGCGGGCATATGCCACTAATAGCGCTGGTACAGCTTATGGAAACGAAATAGGCTTTACCACAAGTTCAGCGATGGTTCCAACCTTATCCACAACTGCAGTCACTTTAATTACATCAACTACGGCCAGCAGCGGAGGAAATATAAGCAATGATGGTGGAGCTGGTGTCACTGTCCGTGGTGTTTGCTGGAACACAGCTTCAGGTCCGACAACAAGTAATAGTAAAACATTGGATGGACCTGGCTCAGGTAATTTTGTAAGTAGTATGACAGGGTTAACAGGCAATATGGTCTATTATGTTAGGGCTTATGCAACCAACAGTGTTGGAACAGCATATGGAAACGAAATAAGTTTTACTACCAATCCGCTGTTACCAACCCTCACAACTACAGCAATTGGATCTATAACACAAACTACAGCCAGCAGCGGAGGAAACATAAGTAATGATGGAGGGGCATCAGTTACAGCACATGGTGTTTGCTGGAATACCTCAAGTGGTCCAACAACAGCAAATAGTAAAACTTCGGATGGTTCAGGTTCAGGTAGTTTTTCAAGCAGCTTATTAGGTTTAACTCCAAATACCACCTACCATCTTAGAGCTTATGCAACCAACTCGGTAGGTATAGCCTACGGAAATGAAATAACATTTACAACTCTTCCACCATCTATCCCAACTTTATCTACTACCGCAATAACATTAATTACAACCACAACGGCCACTAGCGGTGGAAATATATCAAGTGATGGAGGAGCTTCTGTTACTTCACGTGGTGTATGCTGGAGCACAAATGCCAACCCTACTATTGCTGATGCAAAAACAAGTACTGGGATAGGTTCAGGTTTATTCATAAGCTATTTAACAGGATTAATCCCAGGGACAAATTATCATGTCAGGGCTTATGCGACCAACTCAGTAGGTACTGCATATGGTGAGGATATGACTTTTACTACAGTACCACCAACAGTTACAGATATTGATGGAAATGTTTATGATGCAATAACCATTGGGGGACAAATCTGGATGAAAGAAAACCTGAAGACAACAAGGTTTATTGATGGCACTGTCATAACACTTGCTAATGATGCTACCGCCTGGGGTAATTTATCAACTACTCCAGCGTATTGCTATTACAATTATGATGCAGCAACTTATAAAGACATTTATGGTCCACTATACAATTGGTCCACTGTAACCACAGGTAAATTATGTCCCAATGGCTGGCATGTGCCAACTGATCCCGAATTTAGTCAATTGGTATCCTACATGGGAGGTTCATCTGTAGCCGGTGGTAAACTTAAAGAAATCGGGACAGCCAATTGGAAAAGCCCAAATACTGGCGCTACAAATGAAAGCGGATTTTCAGCACTTCCCGGTTCTATGAATCCTAATTTACTCAACATTGGGGAATATGGGCTTTGGTGGACAGCCACTGTTTCTTATTGCTGGCGTTTGGACTACAATACTACAACTGCGGACAGATGTACTGATTCCAACACTAATGGTTTAAGTGTCCGATGCCTGAGGGATGAATAATCAACATGATTCCTAAAACATAACAAAATGAAGTAATTACTGGTAGAATTATTTCAGATACCTGTTAAGATACCTGTTAAATTATTTCTATATATCTATTATTTAAGCGAAT
>PMBC01000186.1 GCA_003152835.1 Bacteroidales bacterium
TATTATTAATAATCATGACAACAAAGTTCAATAAAGTAGCATTGTCGATCAATGCTCATCCCGATGACGCTGAATCATGGAATGCCGGAGCGCTTAAGCTCCTTAAGGACAAGGGGTATAAAATAGTCATTGCAACATTGACGTGGGGCGATCTGGGGGGTTGCGGCACCGGCATGGAAGAGACGGCTAAAATCCGGTTTAAAGAGGCAAAAAGGGCCGCGGCTGTTCTCGATGCCGATTATTATGCCCTTGGCGGAACCGACGGATTTCTTTTCGACACAAAAGCAATAAGGCTGAAAACCATCTCGCTGATCAGAAAAGTGAAAGCCGGGGTTATCTTTACTCACCTTCCGAACGATTATCATCCGGATCACAGGGCAGCATCAAGCATAGTTGAAGCCGCTGCAATGGTCTCCTCACTTGATCCTGTACCGGTAAAGGAAAAACCGTTGAAAGTGACTCCGCTGCTTTATTATTCATCACCCTTCACGCTTTCCGATCCTCTCGGAACAGAAATAGCCCCGCCACATTTTTATGTGGATATCTCATCGGTCATTGAGACTAAAATTGAAATGCTGTCACTACATAAATCCCAGATTAAACTTATGAAGCACATGCATAAAATTGACGATTTTTTCGGTTATATCCTTGAAGGTAACCGGAATTACGGCACCATGGCGGGTGTTGATTATGCCGAAGTTTACTGGCAGCATCTTGGCGGCGGGTTTCAGAAAGAACCCCAGGTACAGGAAGATCTTTCAGAGTACTTAATAGAAAAAAAATAACATCATAAAAAGGCAGGCTGAATTCTCTCACCGCCTCTTTTTAATTAATTTGTAAATGGTATATTTACACAACTAAACAATTTTTTATAACAGGATGGCTAAAAAAGAACTTGCTGTTGGTATTGATCTTGGTGGCACCAATACGGTATTTGGTTTTGTTGACAGGGAAGGGAATATCCTTGCAGAGGGCAAGTTAAAAACAATGCAATATGACGAAATAGAAGTCTTTGTTGCAGCGCTTTATGAAAAAATATTGATTGCCAGTCAGAAGATCGGTAACAGTTGCGAGCTCAAAGGATTTGGAATCGGAGCCCCAATGGGGAATATTAATAAAGGTACAATTGAACATGCTGCCGGCCTGCCATGGAAAGGGATTGTTCCCCTTGCAGATATATTCCACAGGCATACCGATCTTCCTGTCATTGTGACAAATGATGCAAATGCAGCTGCCGTAGGCGAAATGGTTTATGGCGGGGCCAGGGGAATGAAAAACTTTGTTGTGATAACCCTGGGCACAGGACTGGGCAGTGGCTTCGTAATTGACGGGAAGCTTGTTTATGGGCACGATGGTTTTGCCGGCGAAATCGGGCATACAGCCATCAGACCCGGACCTTCAAACCGCGATTGCGGATGCGGACGCAAAGGGTGTCTTGAAACTTATGTTTCTGCAACAGGACTTAAAAGATCTCTGCTGAAAATAATGGCCGACTCCATTCAGCCGAGCGAAATGAGGAAATATAGTTTCGATGAACTCGATGCTGAGATTATACATGATGCGGCAAAAAGGGGGGACAGCCTGGCAATCAGGGCGTTTAAGCATACAGGACAAATGCTTGGATTCAAGCTTGCCGATGTTGTTGCCCACACCAATCCTGAGGCTATTTTCCTTTTCGGCGGACTTGCGCTTGCCAAGGACCTTATTTTTGAACCGGCAAAAGAGTATATGGAAGAGAACCTTCTTAGTATTTACAAGGGGAAAGTCAAGCTTCTTGAATCACAGCTTAGCACACAGAATGCAGCTGTTCTTGGAGCAAGCTCCCTCATCTGGACGGAGATTGAAAGATGATGCGAAATCTAATATCTGAAGAAATGGCAAATTTCCCTGCGGTCCTCAATCATATCCTCGGAATAGTTTTTATCATTATTATTTTTGCTCTTGCCTACGCATACCTGAAACCACACCAGCTTCATAAAAGAAGACTGGTCTCAACACTTCTTCTTAAAGTCAGTTACCTTTTCTATTTGCTTGTTCTTCTTATTATTGTGTACCTCTCAGCGCTTGTCAGGGGTGGACTTGAGAATGTCTTTTTCGGCATAGAATTTTTTGCTTTCCTGATTGTGCTCTTTGTGCCGAACATCGGGATATTTGCACGCAAACTTGGTCAATTCAGCAAGAAGAGAGAGAGCTACAACTATTTCTTCACCGTAGTCAATATCCTCTCGGTGATTGCAATCCTCGTGATGTTTTTTGTGTAAAGAACGCACACGAGGTCTTCCGGAGCATAAAAAGAGGCCTTTTTACCGATTCTAATTGGTTTCCAAATTGTAACTTTGTTTCATAATTTAAAAAGAGACCTATGATCAGCGAACGCTTAATCGGTTATATCGAGCAGAGTATAAGACAAAACTGGGACATAGAAGCTTTGTCAAATTACAAGGAAAAGGGGTACTCCTACAAGGAGATTGCATCAAGGATCCTCAAAATCCACTTGTTTTTTAAAGAGGCTGGCATTCATGAAGGCG
Organism: Bacteroidales bacterium; assembly: GCA_003152835.1. Classification (GTDB taxonomy): domain Bacteria; phylum Bacteroidota; class Bacteroidia; order Bacteroidales; family VadinHA17; genus LD21. The sequence goes on from PMBC01000186.1 coordinate 2,529, forward strand.
ATAAAATAGGCCTCGTGGGACGGAACTCGGCTCACTGGTGCATGATATATCTTGCGACAGTGACTTATGGCGCCGTCATTGTGCCAATTCTTCCTGATTTTAAGCCCGAAGACCTGGCAAATCTTATCAGTCATTCTGATTCAAAAATATTATTCGTTGACGACAAGATCTTTGAATCACTTGATGCCACAAAGCTTCCTGAAATAACCGGAGTTTTTTCTCTCGAGGATTTTTCGATGATCACCGCCGGGAATGCAATGGTTAAGGAGGCATTTACATCCCTTGAAGAAAAGTTTGCAAAAGCATATCCTGAAATACGAAAAGAGGACATAAAATTTTCAGACATTGCGAACGACAAGCTTGCTGTTATAAGCTATACAGGAGGCACAACCGGTTTTTCAAAAGGGGTAATGATATCTCATAATAGTCTTGCTGCCAACGTAAGGTATGCGCAGAATAATATGCCTCTTGAATCCGGAGATCCAGTGGTATCATTTTTACCACTGGCACACACCTATGGATGNNCTGCCGGTCATCAACAAACCGCTTATGAAAATACTGCTTGTAATTCCAGGCATAAACAGGTTGCTGTTCAATAAGATCTGCAAAACACTTACCGACACATTCGGCGGAAGATTCAAGGAGATCGTTATTGGTGGCGCCGCCTTTAATCCTGAAGCCGAGAAATTTTTCAAAAGAATCGGATTAAGGTTTTCTGTTGGTTATGGAATGACTGAATGCGGTCCATTGATAAGCTATGCCTCATGGGATACAACAAAACTAGGTGCGTCAGGACGCGCTGTTGATACCTTGGAAGTTACAATAGATTCTGCCGATCCTCAGAAACAGTTAGGCGAAATAATCCTCAGGGGCGATAATGTCATGTCAGGATATTACAAAAACGAAAAGGCCACAAAGGATATTATTGATGACAAAGGCTGGATGCACACTGGCGATCTTGGAATCATTGACAATGAAGGTAATATTTTCATCAAGGGAAGAAGCAAAACTATGATCCTGGGTCCGTCGGGAAAGAATATATTCCCGGATGAGATCGAGGCGATTATTAACAACATGGATTATATTGCTGAATCGCTTGTCATTGCTGAAGACAATAAGCTTATTGGTCTGATATTCCCGGATTATGAAATGATGAAAAGAGACAATATATCAGAAGAGCAGTTGATTGCCATTCTTGATAAAACGAAGAAGGAAGTTAACGAAAAGATACCCGATTTTATGGCTGTGAGCAAGTTCAGGATACACCCTGAAGAGTTTGCAAAAACACCAAA
>PMBC01000051.1:0-1166 GCA_003152835.1 Bacteroidales bacterium
GTAACCAGCCTTGGCCTTCTCCTGAACCAGCTCTATGTTTTCGAGGTTGTCGGAGTTAACCGTAGTAGCCAGCACCCGCAGGTTGCTTCCTTTAATATAAGCGTCATATCCTCTTTCGAGTTCGCCAAGCTGGCTCTCCGAGAGTTCAGGGATATTGATCTTCAGCATCGTGTCGATCGACAGGTTGAAGTATCGCGAAAACGAGACCAGGATATCAATACCCGGCTGGGCCACACCGTTCTCATAACCGCTCAGGGTGGAACGTTTAAGGTTGAGGGCCACAGCGACATCGTCCTGTGTCCTGCCCCTTCTCTTTCTTAAAAATTTTATATTGGAAGCGAAGTACATAATGAAAATTGATTATATTGTAATCATAATATTGATTAATTTTTAATCAAAAATAAAGCATACTATTAATATATGCAAGTTTTTATGGAAAAAAGTTTGGAGTGCCTAGAGTTTGGAGTACTTAAAGTTAAAAAATATGGAAAATAAAGAGTTTAGTAAAAGACTTGAGAAAAGAACAAAGGCTTTTGCAATAGGTATTATCAAATTATCTATCAACCTTCCGAATAGTGTTGAAGGGAAGGTGATCAGGAATCAATTGACAAAGTCAGGAACCAGTATTGGTGCAAATTACCGTGAGGCAAACCGGGCAAGAAGCAAAGCTGATTTCAAGAATAAAATCAAAATCTCTGAAAGCGAAACGAACGAGACCTGTTATTGGCTTGAAATCATCGAAGATCTTAAATGGACAGAACATCAATTATTGGAATCTATTCTTACTGAAGCAAATGAATTGCTGGCAATCTTCACTTCAATCGGCAAAAACTTACAACTCTAAGTACTCTAGGCACTCTAGGCANNGGCAAGCCGGTGATAATAGGCGGCATGTCGGATCGTGGCGTGGTGTCGAGCTGCAGCTATGAGGCAAGGAAATACGGGGTGAGTTCTGCAATGCCCATGAAGATGGCCAGGAACATGTGTCCCGATGCCATAGTGATACGCGGCGACATGGAGGCTTACAGCAACTACTCTAACATTGTGACTGAGATAATTGCCCAGAAATCGCCGCTCTATGAGAAATCGTCGGTTGACGAGCATTACATAGATATTACAGGGATGGACCGCTTCTACGGGTGCTACCAGTGGTCGCATGAATTGCG
>PMBC01000051.1:1172-4027 GCA_003152835.1 Bacteroidales bacterium
CTCCCCTTCCTCGATCCGCTTTCGATAAGCAAAATACCGATGATCGGGCAGAAGACTTATCATGTGCTCCGCTCAATGGGCATAGCAACCATATATACATTAAGGAATATTCCGGCAGAGATGCTCGAAAAGCTTATGGGCAAAAACGGCATTGAAGTGTGGAAAAGAGCCAATGGGATAGATTCAACTCCCGTTATAAGCTACTCAGAACAAAAATCGATAAGCACCGAACATACCTTCGAAAAGGATACCACCGACATGATCAGACTTAACCAGCTTCTCGTAAGCATGGTGGAGAAGATCGCCTACGAGCTTCGGAAGCAGGAGAAGCTAACCTCTTGCGTAACAGTGAAAATAAGATATTCGAATTTTGATACACATACCCTGCAGAAGCGGATACCATATACCACATTTGATCATGTGCTTACGGATATCACCAAGGAGCTGTTCAGCAGGCTATACCAGAGGCGAATGCTGATCAGGCTCATAGGAATAAGATTCAGCCATATGGTGCGCGGAGTGCAGCAGCTCGACATGTTCGACGACACGCCCGAGAAGGTGAGCCTCTATATGGCCATGGATAAGCTCAGGAAGCGTTTCGGACGGGATGCAGTGCGAAGAGCTGCAGGGGTGATGACCAGCAGCGAAAGAGAGGAAAAGGCCCTTAAACAGCTCGAAAATGCCCGTAAAGAGCAGGAAATGATGGAAAACAGATTAAGAGGATACTTTATGCATGGAAGATAGAAGTTTGGAGTGCCTAGAGTTTGGAGTACTTAGAGTTAAAAAATAACTCTAGGCACTTTAGGCACTCNNTAGGCACTCTAGGCACTTATAACAATGTATCTCAATTGTCATTCATATTACAGTCTTCGCTACGGCACAATGTCAGTGGAACAGCTTGTGCAGAAGGCATCTGCTGCAGAAGCCGGCACTATCGTCCTGACAGATATAAATAATTCAACGGCAATCCCTGAATTTGCAGGGGAGTGCGCTAAAAACAACATCAGGCTGGCAGCAGGAATTGAATTCAGGAGCGGCAATGATCTGCTTTATACCGGCATTGCCCGGAATAACAAAGGATTGAGGGAACTGAACGAATTCCTTTCAAAATGCAATTTTGAAAAAACAGAGGTCCCCTTCCCTGCCCCACGCTTCTCAGATGCATATACCATCTACCCGTTCACCAATCCTCCCGGGCGCCCGATGTTCGACAACGAACGCACGGGCATTAGGGTCTCCGGCATCAACAGGCTGCTATCGGTCACTCACACCCTCAGGAACCGGATGGTGATCATGCAGCCGGTTACATTCGCCGGAAAAGATGATATATTCATTCACAGGAGCCTCAGGGCAGTCGATAATAACATTCTTCTGAGCCACCTGAAACCATCACAGTGCGCCGGGGAGGATGAGCTCTTCCTTCCGCCAGGTGAAATAAAAAGAGTATTCTCTGCATACCCTGAGATCCTCAGGAATACCTGCGACCTGCTGGATGACTGCAGCCTGACATTTGACAGAGAGAGCCAGAAAAACAAAAAGATCTTCTCCGCAAGCAGGTACGACGATAAGCTGCTCCTGGAGAAGCTTGCCTGGGACGGAATGGAGTACAGGTATGGCAGGAACAACAACGAGGCAAGAAGAAGGATAAGTCATGAACTTGAAATAATCGACAGGCTCGGCTTCTCTGCCTATTTCCTGATAACATGGGATATTATCAGGTACTCGATGGCAAGAGGCTTTTACCATATAGGAAGAGGAAGCGGGGCAAATTCTATAGTTGCTTATTGCTTGAAAATCACTAATGTTGACCCAATTGACCTGAACCTTTACTTTGAGAGGTTCATAAACCCCAAACGAAGCAGTCCTCCCGATTTCGATATCGACTATTCCTGGAAAGAGAGAGACGAGGTTATCGATTACATCTTTAAAAGATACGGGTATAACCATACGGCACTTCTGGGCACCATAAGCACTTTCAGGGGCAAGTCGATCGTAAGGGAACTCGGAAAGGTTCATGGGCTGCCAAAAGAAGATATTGATTCACTGATAGATAATCCGTCGTTAGAGGCAAACCGCAACGAGATCACCGATATTATCTTCTCTACAGGGCTAAAGATTGCCGATTTCCCGAACATGCGGAGCATCCATGCGGGCGGCATTCTTATCTCTGAAGAGCCCATGACGTCATTCACTGCCCTTGACATGCCTCCCAAAGGGTTTCCGACGACACAGTGGGATATGTACACTGCCGAGGAGATTGGCTTTGAGAAGCTCGATATTCTTAGCCAGCGCGGTATAGGACATATCCGCGAGAGCGCAGAGATAATATTGCGTAACCGCTCTGTTGATGTGGATGTGCACGCAATACAGAAGTTCAAGANNTCGATGCGCGGACTCCTGCAGAAACTCAGGTGCGACGATTATACAACGCTTGTGGCGGCCAGCTCGATAATCAGGCCAGGCGTCGCACGATCAGGGATGATGCGTGAATATATCTTTCGCTTTCATAACCCTGATAAATTCAAATACCTGCATCCTGTAATGAAGGAGCAGCTCGAAGAGACCTTCGGTGTAATGGTCTACCAGGAGGATGTTCTGAAGGTATGCCATCACTTTGCAGGTCTTGACCTGGCAGATGCCGATACGTTACGGAGGGCTATGAGCGGCAAGTACAGGTCGAAACAGGAGATGCAGCGAATAGTCGATAAGTTCTTCTCGAACTGCCGCGAAAAGGGCTACAGCGATGAGATCACAAAAGAGGTGTGGCGCCAGATAGAGTCTTTTGCCGGATACTCATTCTCCAAGGCCCACTCGGCATCATATGCCGTTGAGAGCTTCCAGAGCCTCTACCTGAA
>PMBC01000122.1:0-1362 GCA_003152835.1 Bacteroidales bacterium
GGCCTTTTTTCGCTTGTGCCTTTATTTGAGTCGCTTCCGTTAATGGGATCAAAATAGTAATTCGTTGTTTTTATCTGTTTTGAGCAGGAAACTATGAGGAAGACTCCGCAGATAAACAATCCAATTTCAACGATATTCCTAAATTTCTTCATGATTGTCGGCATATCAGTAATTTATTGTGAGACATTAAGTTGTTCCATAGATCAATTCATGGCCTGCTTAAGATTCACTTTATATTCAGTTCTTGTTCCAAAATTCAGAATTGATGTTTCCTGATAAGCATCTTTCAAAGGAGGAATCTCAAAATATATTTTTGCTGACCGTGATAAATCATAAATTACCAGCCTCAATGTTTTGCCTTCCGCACTGGTTTCCAGTCTGTTGAGTCCGAGTGACCAGCTCCTGTTGTCGTTAAAGTTATCTGCTGTCAGCCTGGTGCCATTATAGATTTCAGACCTGTCACCATTATATTTAATATCGAGGTACACATTATTAATATTTTCCAGTGTCCCATAGGGGACTGATATATTCCATTCACTGAATCCGGGCTGGGAGATTTTGTCAATATAGTCCGGAGGCACAGTTATTTTTGAAGCTACAAGGTCATCCTCTTTCCTGAAAGAGACAGGATTAGTATACATATCCTTAAATAACCATGACTGATCGGTGCAGAAATCATTTCTGTCGTAATTATAATATTCGACAATTACCCTGGCGGCAAATTTTTTAAGACCTTTCGTAAAGGGAAAATCAACATACATAAGATTCTCACCCTTGCTTATATATCCTGTAAGATCAATGATATTGAGCTCTCCCGGTTTGATTGTCTGACGAACAAATGTGTTATTGAGGTTTACCTGGCAGTCGGTTTCGGGATAAATATAAAGTGTAGCCTTTCTGAAACGTGAAGGGTTCTCGAGGCTGAACTCCTTGAAGAAAAACCTGTGAAAACGCTGCTGATATGCCGGGATGCTGTCGAAATGGGCGCTTTCAAGCCATGATGCATCTGCAAAAAGGGGATGCGGTTCAATTTTTATACTTATCTTTTTTTCTCCTGCATTAACCCTGATATCACTGAAATGTGCATCAGCACCTGTACTGAGCATGGAGGCAGTCATTGCAGGAGAGGTCGAATAAATGTAAACATCGCCTTGATCTGCGTACATATTGGATTCGCTGATGAAACATTCTTTTTTGTCTTTGCCATCAAGGACCCAGCAATTATCAGCCTCGCGTTCAGTAAGGATAATAAGATTCAGCCTCCTTCCATCCCTGAGCTGTGCAGAGATGATACATTTTTTGCCTGGTTTGAGTCCGGATACTATTGTCATACCGTTTTTTGTCTGCATTGTACCATCTGCA
>PMBC01000122.1:1416-3000 GCA_003152835.1 Bacteroidales bacterium
ATTGTCTCATTTTTAAACCTGACCTGGAATCTGCACTCTTTCCTGGTCTCTTTTGGTATATTCCTGGCATAATTGATGCCAAACAAAAATCCGGAATTGTTATCTGACCTGACTGCGACCTGTATATCATCCTTGCTTGTAGGGCTAATAACAGGCATCATAGGAGCAAGCTTTGAACCAACTTCGTTTATGAAATAATGAAGCTTTTTTACTTCCCTGTATGCAGGAGAAATCTCACCTGATTCCCTGATAGCAGTCTGAAAATCATAAGATTTCAGGGGAACCCGGGTCCAGTAACCTGTTTCCTCCTGCTCTTCCTCTGTCGAGTGCAGAAGTCCCCGGAATTGTGTTGCCCCTGTGAAAATATAATATCCCAGCATGTTGCTTCCGGAGCCAAGTTTTGCCATCATCATTCCTAATCCGTCAATAGGACTTATGACAAGCCTCCTGTGATAAGTATTCTGAATACCGATACCTACTTCGCATGTAAAATACGGATACTTGTCATAGCTCATATAATTGTCGGATTTCACCGGCTGGTTGTTCCCGATATTTTTATTGTTGCGGAATGAATCGAATTCAAAATTTTCAGGCCGGTAGATTTTTTCCACCTTCTGGTCCCAGGGCTCATCTGCATAGGCTCCCCAAAGCGGAATGACTTCAAATGGAGGCACAGATCCATTGCTCCATCCGGTTACAGTGTAAAGAGGTACATCTAAACCAAGACTTTTTGCCGTATCCTTCAGCCACCGGATATGAGCTTCACCCTCCTTTGCATGCCAGTATTCATTTTCAAGCTGTACACCAATTATATTGCCGCCATCTTTATAGCAGAGACCCTCAAGCTGTTTTGCTATCTGTGCAAAATACCTTTTTACATAGCTCTGATAAACTACATCATCCGACCTGTCCTTAATATACTTTTTACTGAGAATCCAGTCGGGAGTTCCCCCGTTTCTTGCTTCACCGTGAGCCCATGGTCCGAGACGAACAATGACGTACATCCCATGATCCTCACATAACTTAACAAAAGATCTGAGATCCTTTTCACCTTCCCAGTCGAACTCTCCTTCTACTTCCTCATGTTGATTCCAGAACAGATAGGTTGAAATGATGTTTATTCCGCAGGCCTTCATCTTAAGTATGCAATCTTCCCATTTGTCGCGCCTAATCCTTGAATAATGTATTTCGCCCATCACCGGTAATGCAGGCTTTCCTCCAATAGTCATGTAAAGACTGTTTACGAGTATCTGTTTATCTTCAGGGCCGGTATTTCCCATTTTCAGATGTCCTGTCAGCGGTTGCTGCATGATATCGGAAGCATCTGCCTTGTAAATTCTCTGGGCTATCAGGGTAGTTCCCGGAAGCAGGAAAGCAGAAAGAAGTAAACCGTATATTTTCATTTCAACTATTTATTAGATGATTATTTTAATTCAGATCAGGTTTCCATTTATCTGTCCAGGGGATATCTATCTGCTCATTCGTAAACTTTACCGGCAGCCAGATGTACCTCGAGCCGATAAGGTCTGTTTTGTTCCACCTGTCAAACATGGCAATATATAAACCATTCTTGCTGGGAACCTG
>PMBC01000122.1:3014-8449 GCA_003152835.1 Bacteroidales bacterium
TAATCGGCATTTAATAAGCTGATATAAAGAGTTTTATTCCACTCCGATGATGCTATCTGGTAGGCTCTGCCGTCATCGTCCCTGAATATAGTCTGATCACGGCTGTCGCCTCCGCCGGGTTTGAATGATCCAAGGTATGTGAATGGGCCGACTGGCGAGTTGCTGATTGCTACACCGGCCATGGCTTTTGTATAATCATCATTATCGATGTGCATCCACATTACAAATTTCCCCGTTTTTTCATTGTAGATGACTTTTGGTCTTTCAATAACATTCGAGGGATGAAGGTCTGATGAAGTATCGCCCTTTGCAACAGGCAATACGATTCCTTCGAATTTCCAGTCTAAAAGGTTTCGTGATGAATAGCATGAAACTCCTCCTGCTTCCGCACGATAACATTCCCATGTTGTGACTTTTTCTAACCGGTAAGTGGAGTCGCCCTTGAATTCGCCATACCAGTAATAGATATTATTGTAGTACAATATTCCGCCGCCATGAGCATTTATAGTATTGCCGTCAGTATCGCGCCAAATGGCTGTATGGATTATCTCTTTGACATGACGATTTGTACATGACATCAATCCCGCGCAGAGAAAGGCAATCAAAAGAAGATTCTGTGTTAGAAATTTAACCTTTGCTGCTTTCATTAATTTTTTTCTTTTAGAGTCTTAATTTACTAAATAGTTTTGATCGAATACCTTATCTGCAAAATTTCTTCTTAACAAATTTATTATTAAGTTTATAGGATCAAATTCATAACTGTAAAAATAGGTACCATAAAAAGACTGGTTATTTTTTTGACCCTGGTTTTCTCAATGCTAATTCTGTTTGCATCCTCCTGCAATCAGGTGAAAGTGAACAAAAAAGTACGCACTGCCCTATTCGACGATAACTGGAGGTTCGTAAAGGATAACCCGGCAGGTGCCGAAAATCCGTCTTTTGATGATTCAAAATGGAGAATCGTCGATCTTCCTCATGACTGGAGTATCGAAGATCTTCCGAATCAGAACGGGGACAGTATTGTCGGACCATTTTCAAAGGCCTCCATCGGAAAAATGGGTACAGGATATACCATTGGAGGTACAGCATGGTATCGGAAAAGTTTTGTCATTGACAAAGCCGATAAGGATAAAATTACCTACCTGCAATTTGATGGTGTATACATGAATTCAGATGTCTGGATAAACGGAAAACATATTGGCAACCATCCTTACGGGTATACTTCATTCTATTACGATATTACCCCTTATCTGAACCCGGCGGGACAATCAAATGTTGTGGCCGTGCAGGTTAAGAACGAAGGTAAAAATGCCCGCTGGTATTCCGGTTCGGGCATATACCGGCATACCTGGCTGACCCTGGTAAATCAGACCCATATCGGAATGTGGGGAGTTTATATTTCTACACCTGTAGCTACAGAAAAAACTGCAGAAATTAACGTCATAACAACTCTGACAAATTCCGGTAAAGAAAATTCACCGGTCACTCTGCAGGTTCAGATCATCGATCCTTCCGGAAAACTGGTCGGAATGGCAAAGAACATTTCAGTAATTCCTTCTGGCTCATCCACAGATATTAAGCAAAGGGTTACGCTGGATAGTCCTGCGCTCTGGTCAACAGAAAAGCCAAACCTTTATCAGGCAAAGGTTACGGTAATCAATGAAAACAAAGAAATGGACAATGTGGTTACCACTTTTGGTATACGCAGCATTCATTTTGATGCACAAACAGGATTTACCCTGAATGGCAAGAGCATGGAACTGAAAGGAGGTTGTTACCACCATGACAATGGTCCGTTGGGATCTGCCGCCATTGACCGGGCAGAAGAACGGAAGATTGAACTGCTGAAAAACGCAGGATTCAATGCAATAAGATGCAGCCACAATCCGCCTTCGCCTTACCTCCTTGATGTTTGCGACAGGCTGGGTATGCTGGTGATCGATGAGTTTGCTGATATGTGGGAAAAACCCAAGGTATCGCCCGAGGATTATTCAAAATATATCAAGGCTAATTGGAAAACCGATTTAGGTTCTATGGTGCTCCGCGACCGGAATCATCCGTCGGTAATCATGTGGAGCATCGGGAATGAGATACCTGAAGCAGCAGATACATCCGGTTTAAGGATTGCCAAAAGCCTGGCTGCAGAGGTTCACAGACTGGATCCGACACGGGCGGTCACAGAAGCTATGGTTGATTTTATGGCTTTTATGACAGGCAAAAGCGGCTGGGATAAACAGGCATCGCACATGGCTTTGCTTGATGTTGTTGGGTATAATTACAGGTTTATGGATTATGAAAAGGACCATGTAAAGTATCCGAACAGGATAATTGTCGGGACAGAGACTATGCCACCTCTTTCATTTGAAAACTGGCAAGCCGTTGAAGATTTGCCTTATGTGATCGGAAATTTCAGCTGGACAGCTATGGACTATCTGGGTGAGGCTGGGACAGGCATACCCCGCCTGGTTGACATTCCAACCGGAAAATCCGCTGCAGGATCAAATCCCATGGCGGCTCTGATGCAATTCTTCAGTCCCGATTCGTGGCCTATGTTCGTTAATTTCCAGGGAGATCTTGACCTGATAGGCAACCCGAAAACACCTTATTACTATCAGCATGTTGTATGGCGGGAAAACAAGGTTGAAATGTTCGTTCATAAACCAATTCCTGCTGGTAAAAAAGAAATCACCAGCTTATGGGGTTTCCCCGATGAGCTGAAGAGCTGGAACTGGCCGGGCCATGAAGGTGAGAAGATGCAGGTACATGTATACACACGAAGTAAACTGGTGAAACTTGAATTGAATGGAAAACCAGTGGGTGAACAAGCTGTCGATGATAATAAAACAATCACGGCATCATTTGAAGTGCCGTATGAACCGGGAACACTTACAGCCCGGTGTTTCGACGATAGTATGGAAACGGCATCGGAAACGATCAAAACCGTTGGCAAGCCGGCTGCCATCAGGCTGAAAGCCGACAGGTCTGCTATCAAAGCCGACAGGAATGACCTTTCTTATATAATGGTTGAAATTACGGATGCGGAAGGCAATATTGTTCCCTATGCCAATGATGTGCTGGTGAATTTCGAGGTTATCGGCAACGGAGAAATAGCAGGAGTCGGAAGCGGCAGTCCCACGGATATGTCAAGTTTTCAGCAGCCCCGGAAAAAGACATGGCAGGGAAGGTGCCTTGCCATTTTACGACCGAAGGGAGAGCCAGGGAAGATTACACTAAATGCAAAAGCAGACGGATTGCAGGAAAGCTCAGTTGAGATAACTACAAAATAACAGAAGTGATTGTAGTTACTATTCCCTGCCTGTATTATTTATTCAACTGCTTTTGAATTAAGGATAACAGATCCTGTTCTTCCTTGTCAAGCTTCCTCTTTGTACTTTGTTCCTTTAATAAGGCAGCAGAAGTTTTGAGATCACTCTTAAAACCTGCATTATCACCCATTTGATATCTTATTCCTGACCTGAAATAGTAAGAAGTGTATTCATCTGGCCCCAGCTGAACAGCTTTATTAAAGTCATTTAATGCTTCCTGGAAATTTCGTGATTGCTGAAAAGCCAGGCCTCTGCTTAGAAACATCTTTGCATCTTCAGAAAAGTTGTCAATGATAGTCGTAAATGCATCGATTGCCTCCTGCCAACGCTTCATGGAAGAATATATCTGTCCTGTCTTTTTCAGGACAGAATAATTGAGAGGCCATATTTTCAGATAGTTTTCATATTCATTGAGCGCACCCTGAATATTGCCGTTTTGTTCCATAATTTCAGCGCGGTCAATTAACAAGGGTACATTTTGAGGATTCTTTTTTATTTCTTCGTCCAGCAATGAAATTGCTTTGTCATAATCTATCCGTGCCAGGTCAGGAGATGAGCTGTTCCTGAAGAAAGAACCTCTTTCGCGGAACGCTGAATAATTATTTGGATCAACTGAAACTGCTTTGTCAAAATCAGCTTTTGCTGCCAGCCTGTCGCCTTTCGCTAAGGACAAATTTCCCCGCGAAATATAAAACGCCGACTCATTCGGATATCTTTCAATTAATTTATTCATCAAATCGAGGGATGCCTGCATTTGGTAATTATTCTGATAAAGATTAGCTAAACTATAGGTAACTTTCATATTATCAGGCTGCAGGTCCAGCATCTTTTTTAAATAGGTTGCAGCTTTATTCCATTGCCTCATTTTTTGATAGCTTGTTGCAACTAATTCATATCCACTGAAGTTTTTAGGATTTGATTCCAGGACATTTAATCCATCCTTCAATGCTCCGTCATAGTCATCCATCAGTAATCGCAATTCGCCCCGTTTGACCAAAAGTGATTTATCTCCTGGATTCTGGTGAATTTGCTCTTCGATAAGTCTTTTGGCAACAGTTCTGTCATGCAGATCATTTTTCGACTTCGATCTTCCCAGGATCAAATCTGCAGTCAGCCTGTTATTATAAGCATCAAAATATGTACTATCTGCTTTAATCGCGTTTTCAATGTTCCCCAGAGCGTCGCTGTATTCTTTATTAAATATGCTNNTTTTATCAAAAACTAAATTTTCGAGCAGTACAGGAGGGGAGTCGTTGCCATTTTCATCTATATGGGTAATGTACAGCTGGGTGTAAGGACCTCTGTTTTTTGAGGAAAAAACAAGCCATCTGCTATTGGGTGACCAGGAATGCCATGAATTCATTTTTTCTGTATTGCATTTCATTAAGCGTGGAGTTCCGCCATTGGCAGGCATAATATATAACTTGCTGTCGCGCTGCAGGAGCATGAAGTTTTCAGCCTGACAAAAGACCACCCACTTGCCATCGGGTGAATACCTGGCAAAGAAGTTGCTTTTATTGTTGTTCGAAGCACCAGGAACAGGCACGGATTCTCCGCCCTTGCCTTCATTAAACGGGACACGGTACAGGTCAAACTTGAATTCTTTCTGCCTTGAGATGAATTCCTTAACATCCTCTGAATTAAGCAATACACTCTGTGATTTTTCAATTTTGGAAGACATATACCTGACAGCCCGGGTGAACAATACCTCACGTCCATCAGGCGACCAGTTAGGGTTGCTTTGAACATATTTCTTATCGCAGGCTCCCTGGAGCTCATAAAATTTCTTAGCATCTCTGTCATAGACGGCAAGTATACCTTTGATCGGGAAAAACAATTGCGAATAATATGGATCATCTACAGCCACAAAGACTGAACGATCCTTTACCGTTGAGAGCACATATTTACCATCTGGTGAGATCTGTGACAGCAAACCATATGTCGGTTCCCCTTCATCTCTTTTGTAATCGCTCCATGTTATTATTTTATCAACAGACAGGTGAACTGTATCCTTCAGAGCGGCGATAAAATATGATCCTTTATCATTGGCGTAATCAATATCCATTGCAATGAACCCGTTTCTTGAAAATGAATGACAATTTGCACAAA
>PMBC01000123.1 GCA_003152835.1 Bacteroidales bacterium
CCCCGGCAATGACTCTGTTAAGTAGACGATGGATGAGCTAAGGCGTGTAAACTCCGGGAAATTATTTTCTCACACATTTTGTTTATATTCATATAATATATATCTCAATGTGTCTGCGATTGTATAATCCTGAAGTTTTTCAGGGCAGCTTAAGCAAGAAGCACTATTTTGAAGGTTGGTATTTTAAACATGTCACTTATGATCTGTCTTATACTTTTTCATTTATTCCGGGAGTCTCATTAGTTGAAAATGACCCTCATGCATTCATTCAGATCATGAGTGCTGATCACGGCAACACAGATTACATTAGGTACCCGCTTGATGAGTTCAGATGGGATAAAAGGAGACTGTTACTACAGGTTGGTTCATCCACCTTTACAGAGAGAGGCATAATCCTTAATATCGAGAGTGAACGAATAAACCTGACCGGACAAATTAATTTTAGTAATATAATTAAGTACCCCAAAAGTATTTTCTCTCCCGGAATAATGGGTTGGTACTCTTTTGTGCCATTTATGGAATGTAATCATGGAATAGTTTCTGTAAATCATGATCTCCAGGGAGAGATATCAATTAACAGAAATGTAATTGATTTTAACAAAGGGAAAGGATATATAGAGAAGGACTGGGGGGTCTCATTTCCTGAAGCCTGGATATGGATACAAAGCAATAATTTCAAAGAGCATGACACTTCCTTTTCATTTTCAATAGCTAAAATCCCCTGGATGGGCAGGTTCTTTATTGGATTCATTGCTTTTCTGTATCTCAATAAAAAGTTTTATCTGTACAGCACTTATAATAAATCAATCGTTTCAGAAATTAACCATGATAAGAATTCAATTGAAATTACTGTTAGAAACAATAAGAACATCCTCAAAATCAGCGTCATTAAAAACACATTTGGAGATCTCAGAGCACCTGTGTCAGGTGAAATGTCCAGAAGAATAAAAGAGAGTATTGATTCAGAAGTTCATCTGCAATTATTTGATAAATACCATAATCTGGAATATGAGGGTACCGGAAAGAGTGTTGGTCTGGAAATTGTAGAAAAGATATTCGATTACATATAAGTAAAAATTATCATGATGCGGGAACTGGTTTTTCCACCTGACTGAGTACAATAAATGAAGGACTTTTTCTTTTAGTTCCCAACCGACCAGGATCATGCAATAATCCTGCCGTCCCGACAAAAGGAAAAGCCCCCGGAGCTGATTTCCGAGGGCTGGCAATAAGTTATTGTCATAATGGTTTAGTCCTTCAAACAGCGAACAGATAAACCATAGTTTTTATTGAAGAGGCTTCTGGAAATATCACTTGAAGAGTTTCCCAAATAACGAACCCATGCATACGTGGCATCTGGCTCTGAAACTGACCACCATTTACCATAGATTCCAATGCAACAGAATCCACCATCAGGGCTGCGGTAGCCACCAGGAAGGGCTGTAAAACCTGTTTCGTTGGTTGCGCCAGTATTGGGACTCGTCCAATGTACAGTACCGGTTTCTTTTAGTTTGCCTCCGGCAACACTTTCACCTCCCAAAAAATAAGTGGTTAAGGTTGTCCATTCGGCATCGGTGGGCACATGCCATCCGGTGGGGCACAAATTTCCGGTACTTACTGTGTACCAGTTATATAATGCACCATAAATAGTTTTATAGGCAGTTTCATTGTTGTAACAGCAATAGGCAGGCGCGGAAAGAACTCCCCATGCTGCATTTTCAGTTACGTTAGGTANNGAAATGCCAGTTAGTTTTAACCTGTCACCAGTTGAATACGTCATATCAACAGTAGACTGAACTCCTTTATAATCCATTTTTGATATTTTTTCATCAACTGTTTTAATATTATTATTAACCTTCTCAATACTTATAGTTCCATTTGATTTTCCATTGCACTGCAATTTCCCTGAGATTTGATAATTATTACCCGTAACGTTAATTAAATAGAAACCATTCTTAGTACCTGATAATTTAAATTCCTGCCTGTTATTTTCTAAATAATTGTGAATTTGAGTTACTAATTTACCCGTTATATCATAAACTGCAATAATAGCATCTCCTGCTACAGGAGGGAAAATCTCCACTGTTGAATTGTCCATCATCGGATTTGGGTAAATCTTCATTCCTGACGATTGCTCTTTTTCAACTGGATTAATATCTGTTATTATTTCTGTTAAATGGAGAATATCATTTCCGTTCAAAGCGAGTGATGTACCGGCTGTAAGGTTTTCCACTTTAATAGTATTTACGGAAGACGAAGCGCCTGTTCCGGCAAATGTGATAAGGTAATCCTGTGCATTAGCTTTAAGTGCACAAAAAATGGCTACAATAATCAACACTTTTTTCATGATAATTTTTATTACTGGAATCTTCTAAACAAAGTTATGCTTTGTTTAAGTCAAAGTCAAGTTTATTCTGGCAAAAAGCCCCCGGAGCTGATTTCCGGTGGATGACAATAAGCTATTGTCGTCAATGATAGATTAGTACTTCAGGCAACGAACAGAAAAACCCAGGGAATTTTTCCTATATCTATACTTGTTTATTTTCTCAGAGTTATATTCCATCTGATTGTATCCCAAAGTTGACTTTATACTATCAAAGGGACTCCACCAATAACCTTTCCTGCCAATTTCTTTAAACTCACCCATTTCATCACGAAATCCTCCCGGAAGTGCAGCAAAGCGAGAATAGACAGTGTATGATTTAGTTACACTATTAGGCTTTTCCCAATGTGTAAAACCTCGCTCTTTTAAGTAACCCCCGGAGTTTTCATATCCCAGGAGATTAATCAGTGTCTCCCATTCAGCATCAGATGGGACATGCCAACCAACTGGACATAGCTTACCAGTGCTGACAGCCTGCCAGTTATATAAAGCACCATAAGTCATCTTATATACTTCCTGGTTATCATACCAACAATATGAAGGAGATCCTTGACTCCTCCATGCAATCTTGTCGATTATTTGTGGAATGGGAGTACCATCATTAAATTTAGTGGTTTTAAGGTTTTCTGTCATCCAATACTGGTTTACAAATTGTACTGAATTGTAAATATTATCATCAATATCAACAACCTGATCTGATTTAAGGGTTTTAAACACGATTTCATTCCCGTAATGTGTTTCTGTTTCATTAGAACAATAAGCTCTGAGGTAATATATGGTATCCGGTGATAGATCTACAACCTGGGTTGTAAATGTTCCCAGTCCTCCACCGCTCTCGGTTTTGTTGTCTTTAACAGTTGGATTTGAAGATGTGCTCCAGCATATTCCACGAACCAGTATATTGGCTCCGCCGTCGTCACTTATGTTTCCCTCAGCAAATGAGGAAGTTGATGTAATCTTTGAGACTTCTACCGTGGTAATGGTGGGTTTTGCCGGATCTGTTTTAAAGCTTACCTGTGAACTGTAACCAGTGCCTGCAGAATTTATTGCATAAGCACGTACATAATATGTTTTATTGGGAGCAAGTCTGCTCAGAGTGCTTGAAAAGCTCCCCTTTCCTTCCCCCTCAACTGTTTTACTGCTGATAACAGAAGGTGCCTGGGATATGCTATAACACATCCCTCTTGCAACAACATTGGCTCCGCCGTCGTCATCGACAGATGCTTTCAGGTTTGCTTCGATAGCGGTTTTATTTAAAATTTCAGGAGTAGAAACGACGGGTAAGATTATAACAGGAACCATCTGCAGCTCTCTAAGTTCCGCCTGAACGGCAACTTTTTCGGGATTAAAATAAAAATCACCGATTAAAGATGTCGCTTCCCATGGAATTTGTCCCTTCGAAGACTTTTGTGATACGGTGGCTCTAACACTTTGAAACATTTGTAATATTGGAATATTGGGGCGGATGATGTTTTCCAAAAGAGCAGTGGTATATAGCGAATTATTACCACTCCCATCAGATGCAGTACTGCCCGGGGCAGTTGAATAAGCAATTAGTGTACCGCTTGGTGCATTCATAGTTGCTAATCCTTTACCCGATGTTGAACGTGACCAACTACGTTCAAATGGATTGTTCCTGCAGGCATCCAGTATTACTATTTTAACCTTTGCCCCTGATTCTTCCATCAGGGATAAAACCCTGTCAGCCTGGACACAATCATATTCTACCTGTGCTTCAGTTTGCAAATCAGCATCTACAGGAATGAGGTAATTTAATCCTCTTGATTGAATTCCGTGACCTGCATAGAAAAATAATCCAACATCAAAATTTTTTAACTTCATCCCAAAATCATCTATCGCTTTCTTCATCTGGCCTTGTTTCAGATTCTCATATTCTAAAACCTCAAATCCTGATTTTAGGAGAACATTCTTCATTGCCTTTGCATCATTTTCGGGATTGGAAAGAATGCCTCCAATATAGTTGCCATTCCCAATAACTAAGGCAATACGTTTCTCTTGCTGGGTGGTTTGCTGTGAATTCAATTGCCCAAGTAAAGGAGAGACAACAAACAGAGCAAATATTGTCAGATGAAGGTGTCTAATCATAAAAGAGAGCATTAACGTCCTGAAAGTTAAGCATTTTTATAGCACTTCTAACATTATTTCTTACGGGTAAAGGTGGTCAGGTAAGTATCATGCCTGTATTCAATCTGGCTTTCTTTAAAATAACTTTTGATTTTTCGTGGCATTTAGTAATTTTATAATAATTATTGGTCAGCTAATCAATACTTATTCACTATCAGATTATGAAAAGAGCAGTTCTGTTTGTACTAGTTCTTTTATCATTGACCAGCACACTACCAGGTCAATTCAAACCAGGTTACATCATAGGTAACAATAATGATACTACTTATGGTTACATAAAGTATGAAGGTTCAGCCTTGAACTGCGACCATTGCAGATTCATGTCAATGCCCGACAGCTCGGAGCATGTCTATTCCCCCGGCGAAATAAAAGCATTCCGGTTCCAGGGCAGCAAGTATTTTATGACTGCAACAATTAAAGAAAACGACGGATCTAAAAAAGTCTTTCTTGAATGGATGGTCAAGGGCAGGGCGAGCATACTTTCATATAATTCTCTGAATATGAAAACACGTTTCTTTTTCCTGCCTGAGAATGATACGTTAACCGAACTGGTCAATACGACAAAAACCATAATGAGAAAAGACGAAAAGTCAACGCATACCCAGGACATACTTTATGAACATTCTCAAAATGAGTATATAGGTACCCTGCTGTATTATCTGAGGGACTGTCCGTCAATTACCAATAATATTCAGACAACTGCCCTGAGCAGCGGGTCGTTGATTAAGATTGCAAAAAAATACCAGGAAAAGACTTGTCCGGGTACGGAGTGTGAACTATTTGAAGATAAGGACAGGTCTCTGAGGGTTGAGGCAGGAGCCTCCTTAAGTTATATGTTTTCACAGCTGAGACTGAATAATGATGTCCTTGAAAAAGTGCCTCTTACCGGATCTGTAGGATTCGGAATCGGAGTCAATATTTCAAACCTGCCGCTTGTGTCTCCGAAATTCTCATTCAGCGCCAGGATGGATTATTATAGTCTAACATATTCATATGATATAAGTACATATTCAGACAACAGATTTTGCAGTGTAAAATATTTAAGAATTCCATGGCAGATCAACTATACATTCTCATACAAGAAGTTCTCTCCTTACATCGCCCTTGGAGTGTCGACAAACATGAGGTTTGGCTATAAAGAATATGACAAAGGACTTGTAAATTTAGTTACAGAGCATTATAGTTACAATGAAGGAATGAGTGATTTCCAGATAGGTCTTGATGCAGGGCTAGGTTTCAGGTATTCAATATCTACAAAGACAGCAATCAACATCAGGTGCGACTATGCACATGCTTTCAATTTCTTTGGAACATATACTGGAGAACAATCGTACAATAATAATATTTTTATTGAAGGTTCAATATATTACAGATTGAAATAGCTTAATTAACTAAGAATTATTTATAAACTTCGGATAAAACCTATTTAACCATTATCATGAAAACATCTAATCATTCTTTCGGAAGATCAGTTCTTTCATTAATTACCGTATTTACATTTATCTCAGTGACGGCTTTTTCTCAGAATAATACATCAGGCAATCAACCCGGTAACCTTGTTTATAATTATCCTGTAAATGTACCGGTCAGATACAAGTCGGCAACCAAAGTGGTCCAGGATATGGACATTAACGGGCAGACGATGGAAACAAATGTCATTTCTTACATTGGATTGACTCTGAAGTCGCTGGGCGCCGCCGGCAGCAATTTTAAGATTGCTGTCACAGTTGATACCATGGCTCAGACTGTCGATTCGCCAGCCGGGTTTAGCGGTGGGGCAATTCCCGAAATTGCAGGAAAGACTTTTAATATTGTAATATCTCCTGATGGAAAGATAACTGACAACTCCGAAGCCAGGAATGTAACTTATGCAATTGTTTCCGGAGGAACCGGCGATGCAGAACAAATTACTGATAATTTTTTCCCGGTTTTACCTGCAGGCACGATTAAGCCAGGCTATACCTGGACATCCGAAGATTCAATAAATTCCAGAACCTCAACAATGGTCACTCTCGGAACTGTGAAATCAGAGAATACTTTCGTAGGTTTTGAATTGTACAATGGCGTCAACTGCGCTAAAATTACCTCAGCGATTTCCGGAACAAGAATAATGACTACACAAGCGCAGGGAATGGATATTAAAGTATCAGGTCCCTATACCGGCTCTATTACTGAATATTTTGCCCCCTCAACCGGCTACTTCATCAAGCAGATTGTAGATACAAAACTGACCGGCATAATCGATATCACCGCTCCTGATGCCATGTCTTTTCCACTTATAATGGTAATAACATCGACAAAAGAGGCAGTAAACTGATTTTCAGCATAAGGAAATTTTTCCCGTAAAATGAACATTCGGGAAGGGCATATGTTATTCATAAAATTTTTAATCAGGTTTTTATGAAAACGAACTACTTATTTCTTCTATTTTCAATGATCCTGTTGCCTGCGGCAGCCTTTTCCCAGTCAGGATTTTACGATTTCAAGGTGAAGGCTCTTGATGGGAGCGATTTTAGTTTCGCATCTCTGAAAGGCAAAAAGGTAATGATCGTAAATACTGCTTCTAAATGCGGGTTCACACCGCAATATAAAGATCTCGAGGAGCTTTATGAACAATCAGGAGGAAAACTCATAATAATCGGATTCCCTGCAAACAACTTTGCGAATCAGGAGCCCGGATCAGCATCGGAAATCAGGGAGTTCTGTACAAAGAACTATGGAGTCACTTTCCCGATGATGGAGAAAATCTCAGTTAAGGGCGAAGACATGCATCCACTTTATCAATGGCTCACTTCCAAAGATAAAAATGGAGTCATGGATTCAGAGGTGAAGTGGAATTTCCAGAAATACCTGATAGACGAAAACGGTAAGCTGGTCGATGTAATTTATTCAAAAGAAAAACCAGGATCAGATAAAGTTACTGCCTGGATTTCAGGTAAGTGATTCCTTGTCCGCCTGTACAAATTTTAAATGCTCACTAGAAAATCTTGGGAATGAACATTTTAGTTTCACCCATATATTGCCTGTAAGAATCTCCGAACCTCGAGAGCATCTCTTTCTCCTCAATCCTTGAAGTGAGATAAACAGCAACGAGATTTATGGCACCAATGATCAGCTGAAGATTCCCGGTATCCTTAAACATTATGCCGGAACCTAAAAGAAATAATGAACAATATAAAGGATGACGTATGTACCCGTAAATGCCTGATTTCACAAGAGCAGTCGTGTTTTCAAAGCTTTGTTCCGATTTCCCTTTTCTTTTCAGAAGAAGATAACCTGCCAGTCCCGGGTAAATTGATCCAAAGAGAAGTATCCAGGAAATAATATGATGCAGCGAAAAAGGATCACGAAACCAAACCCTGTAATTCAAAAGCAGGAGAACAAGGATGCTCTCGAATACAAAGAACCTGGTTACCCCATGGTACCTCTTCTCTTTTATTGAGAAAAACCAGGAAAAAACAATTATCAGTATTGTTCCGGAAATTAAAACCAGGTAATTCATTTTTCCGATGTTTTTTCTTTAAGCTTTTTAATGTACTCATAAACCTCAACCTGGGAACGCACTTCATTATCTTTGTCTGGCTTGATGAAATTATTGGAGAGAGTGGAATCCAGCACCCTGGCCTTAACATTATCCTTCCACTGGATATCAAAAATATGCTTTAGCTCATTTTTGATACCCTTATCGAAGACCGGACAGGTGACTTCTATTCTGTGTTCAATATTCCTGGTCATCAGGTCAGCTGAGGAAATGAATACCTCCTCACTGCCTCCGTTGTGAAAGATCATGAACCTGCTGTGCTCAAGGAACCGGTCAACAATTCCGATTCCCTTTATATTTTCACTTGTATCCTTCAATCCAGGAACAAGGGATATCATTCCTCTCACGATGAGTTTTATGGTTACTCCTGCAGCGCTGGCCTCATAGAGGTTATCAATTATCTCCGAATCAGTCAGATTATTCAGTTTCAGATAGATGTAAGCTTTCTTCCCTGTCTGTGCATTCCGGATCTCATTTTCGATCAGCAGGTTCATCTTGTTCCTTAATGCAAAGGGTGAAAGAACAAGATGATAATAATTATCTTTCTTATAATTGACATTGAAGAAATTAAAAACCTTATGCACTTCATTGGTTATCTTGAGATTTGTGGTGAGCAGGAGGTGATCGGTGTAAACTCTGGCAGTATCTTCATTAAAATTACCTGTCCCTACTGCTGCGTATCGCTGGGTAACATCATTTTTTACTCTTGTCACCAGAAATAGCTTTGAGTGGACCTTCAATCCGGGAACTCCATAAATGACTTTGACGCCCTCTTCCTGCAGCCTGTTCCCCCATAAAATATTGGCTTCTTCATCAAACCGCGCCTGAAGCTCAACAATGGTAGTGACATTCTTTCCGTTCCTTACCGCATTCAGCAGGGCGTTAATGACACTTGAGTTGCGGGCAAGCCTGTAAAGCGTTATCTGGATGGAAGTTACAAATGGATCTATGGATGCTTCCCTGAGCAGGTCAATAAAATGATCAAAAGGATGATAGGGGAAATAAAGCATGATATCCTTCTTCTTCATCGCCGATAGAATGCTTTTCCCGGGTTGAATATCCCTGTGGATTATCGGTACCAGGGGCTCATAGTAAAACTTCTTTTTGCCGAGGCTGGGAAAATGCATGAAATCCTTGAGGTTATGATACCTGTCGGAAGGGACAATGACATCATCGGGACCAAAATTCAGTTTCTTGGTGAGGATTTTAAGAAGGTCATCCGGCATTTTCCTGTCGTAGATAAACCTGACCGGAGAACCCCATTTCCTCTGGTGAAGGCTTCGCGAAAGCTTATCGATATAGCTTTCCGATATATCGTCAGCTATCTCGAGCTCGGCATCCTTGGTCAGTTTGATGGAATGAGCAGAGCATTCATCAAAATCGAATAAGAAGAAAATATCCTTCAAACCGTACCTGATAATATCGTCGAGGTAGATTATAAATTTGTCATCTCCTGATTCCGGAAGAATAATAAAGCGGGGGAGCACTCCTGCAGGTATTTCGAGCAGCGCATATCGTTTCTTTTCCGGTTCCTTCTTTTTATTGAGTATTATTGCCAGGTAAATTGCATCATCTGTCAGGTTAGGCAGTTCAGCATCTTTTTCAATCAGGTAGGGCATCAGCCTGGTCCTTACTTCGGTGAGGAAAAAATTCTTTACAAATTCCGACTGTTCCTGGTTCAGCTGTTTCTCATTGATAAAGTGGATTTTATGCTTATCAAGTTCCTGGGTCAGTGAGGAATTAATCTTTTCAAATTTGGCATTCTGTACCAGAACAATCTCCTGGATCTTTTTGAGAGTGGCTTTGGGATTATATCCCAGTACATTCTTTGATTTGGACCCGAACTGGGAAAGCCTCTTCAAAGTTGCCACCCTGACACGGAAATATTCGTCGAGGTTATTTGAATAAATACCGAGGAATTTAAAGCGTTCGACAAGTGGAACTTCCTTATTCTCTGCTTCCTGCAGAACCCGTTCATTGAATGAAAGCCAGCTTATTTCCTTTGGAATATAAATCTTGCTCATAACTATTTTTCTGGTTTAAGAAAATACTCCTCCTTACCTGAATCCAGCTTAACTCCTGACCATGAATCGGTTTTGAATGATACGCAGACCACGCTAGTCTTTGTGAGAAACTCGCAGCCGCTTTTCGAAAGTCTGTCAGGCATCTCTGTAAAAGCCGGATTATGTCCGAAGAGAGTAATGGTGTTGGTATGATCATCAAGCCGGCCAATAATTTCAAAAAGATTCTTTATTCCGGCCTTATAATACAGGTTGCTGTCTATCACTATATTGTCGCAGGAAATACCAAATTCAGATGCAAATACGAAAGCTGTTTCAAGTGCCCTGAAAGCCGGGCTGGTAATAATTAACCCGGCATCGCTCTCTTTTTCCCTGAACCTTCTTGCCATCTGCCGTGATATGACTTTCCCTTTTGTTGTCAGCGACCGTTCAAAATCGGTAAGTTCTGCTGAAGGGTCTTCAGCTCTTCCATGACGTACAAAAATTATTTTTTTCATACTGCTGGGATCTGATAATATTAAATCATGTTAAATGCCAAAGCTTGTTCCCATGTTCTTAGCCTGCAACACAAGAGGATCATCGGGGTCAACAAGCTTAAGCTTTCCGGAAACATCGGCAAGGGGGACAGATATTATTTCACCATTTTTAAGGGCAACCATCTTTCCGAAATCCTTTGCGGCAATCATGTCGGCAGCTGCAGTGCCATACCGTGTAGCAAGCACCCGGTCCATGGGAGAGGGAGTGCCTCCGCGCTGGATATAGCCAAGCACGGTTTCCCTTGTCTCAAGGCCGGTTATTTCATTTATCCTTTTACTGAGATAATGAGCCACGGATCTGTCCTTTAGCGGGTTACTGACACCTTCTGCAACAACCACAATCGAGTAAGGCTTGTTTTCCTCGGCCCTGTGAAGAAGATATTCAGCAATCTTGTCTTCCTTATATGGTATCTCCGGAATGAGGATCACGTCACCGCCGCTGGCTACTCCCGAGTAGAGTGCGATCCATCCTGCATTGTGACCCATAAGCTCGATAAGCATTATCCGTTTATGGGAGTTAGCTGTAGAATGCAGCCTGTCGATAGCTTCAGTTGCAATGTTTACTGCCGAATCAAACCCGAAGGTTATATCAGTTCCCCAGACATCATTATCGATAGTCTTCGGGATGCCCACAACATTAATCCCTTCCTGTGAAAGCAGGTGGGCAGTCTTAAGCGTTCCGTTACCACCAATACAAACCAGGCAGTCTAAGCCAAGCTGTTCATAATGTTCACGTATGAGGTCAGGCTTTTTTATCTCGTTTTTCTTGCCTGAGTCTTTGAATGGCTTTTCCCTCGATGTTCCCAGGATAGTGCCGCCGAGGGTCAGAATACCTGATAGATCCTTTTCAGAGAGCTCGGTGTAATCCTTGTTTATCATCCCGGTGAAGCCGTCGCTTATCCCGATAAGCGTCATACCGTATTTTACGATTGCCGTTTTGCCGACTCCCCGGATCGCTGCATTAATACCGGGACAATCACCTCCTGCGGTTAAGATGCCGATTCTCATTCCGCTGCTTCTCTTGCCCATAAATCTGTTTTTCTGATTACTAAAGCAAATTTAACTTTTTCGGCCGATATTGAAAATAATACTAATTTTATCGTTACAAGACTTTTAGCTGATATGGAACTTGACTTTGTGAAACTTAAGGAGATCAAACCTGTCCTTTCGGGATACATAAGAGAGACTCAGGCGCTGGTGAAACAAGCTGCAGTGCCCGACGAAAAGGCAATTCACGATGTGAGGGTACTGATGAAAAAATCAAGAGCGGTGATGAAGCTTATTGCCAGCCAGACAGATAAAGAGTCTTTTAATCGTGAATATCTTACTTTCAGGGAAGTCGGAAGGATAACCCGTCTGTGGCGCGAAACTTCAGTTCACAGGAAAACACTGAAAGAGCTTAAAAAGGAATATCCGGAAATCTTCACCCTGCTGGGCGCCAACGAGAAGCTGGAATCACTGATGAAGAAACCTGAAATCTCTGAAGAGCCAGTTACTGATCTGGAGGATGATCTCGAAAATATACATGAAATTCTGAACAAAGCCGGCTTCAGGGTGCGTTTCCGGAATATGAACAATTTTGATGCGAAGATCCTTCTTAATGAACTTGACAAAACCTATAATGAGGTTGTCGATAAATACCTGGTTTGCAGGAATAGCCTAAAACCTTCCACCATCCACAGATTCCGCAGGAGAGCAAAAGATTTTCTATACCAGCTCTACTTTTTCAGGCCTCTGAACCCGTCAATTGTAAAAGGACTTGAAAAGAAACTGGATATTATGACACAGAACCTCGGAAAATTCAACGACCTGGCACAACTGATTGAGACGCTTGAGTATAAATATTCCGGAATTGCCGGCCAGCCGGTGCTTGATGAACTGATACTTCTCATTCGTGATCAGCAGGACAAATACCTGTCAAAAGTGTGGCCCACTGCATATAAAGTATTCTGTCCCGGACAAAAGCTTGTCAATCTGCTTGGATTCAGAATTCTCATGATCTGATGAGGTCAGTTTTTAATTTACAGAAAGACAATAATTTAAACCGCTTTTTAAAAATCAACCCCTCCGGCTTATTTCCAGAAGCGCAGCTTGATTTACTATTTTTATATCCTTTTCATTCAGTACAATCAATCCCTCCTTTTCAAATGTTTTAAGGAGTTTTACGGCACTTTCAGTTGAAATTCCTGCAAAATCTGCGAGATCCTTACGTGAAAGAAGCTGAAAGACATCAGGTTTTTCATTTTTAAAACTATCTATATATAATAAAGTGTCTGCTATCCGGCCATTCATCTGCTTGTACATAAGGCTGCGGACTGAATTCATCAGGCCGGAGTTTTGTTCACAATATCTTCTGATAATGCTATACCCAAACATCCCGTTTTGCTTAACCACTTTAGCAATAGCGTCTTTCTCAATAAGGAATACCTGGCAATCGGTTAAAGCAACCGACGAAGAATTAAAAGTGTTTCCGGAAAACACTGCCGAGAGTCCCACAAATTCGCCTGGTCTGATAATCCGAAGGTTATAGTTTTTTGTTCCGTCTCCCTCAAGATATTGTTTTGCAAATCCATCTATAATAAACAAAACATACGAAGCAAAAGCTCCCTGCTTGGTGAGATTATCATCTTTTCGGAAAAACACCTGAGTTTTGCTTGATCTGACAATTTCAGCCTCTTCCGGCAATAGCATCTGAAAGCAAGGTGCCTTGATATCACAAATAAAATCCTTATCTGTTTCGAGAATGGTTTTCATGTTTATTGGTTCTTTAAAAAGTACGAAGTTAATTTAAATCAATAAAAAAGTTGTCCTGATTCAACCGGTAACTTGTAGTACTGCACTCTCAATTCCTTTATTTATGGAACATGGTATAGTATTTTTGTGCCATAAATTAAAATATATAAAGTCATGTTGTATACTAATTTAAAACACCTCGAATCAATTACTGATCATAATAAGGCGATCAATGAGAATGAAAACGTAATGATAATATGTGGAAGAATGGGTCCGATGTGTATACCTGTTTACGGGATAGCCGAGGAACTTGAAGCTGAATTCAATCATGTAAAATTTTATGATATGGAGTTTGACAATCCAATATCAGATGTCATCCGGATCTTACCTGAAGTTCGTGGTTTTATGGGAATTCCATTTACAATTTATTATAAAAATGGCAGAGTGGTAAAAGCTACTTCCAGCATCCAGACTAAAGATCAGGTAAAGACAATTTTAAACAAAGAATTTTCAGTAGTAGAAGCCATCTGATTAAAATTTAAATAGAAACAAATAACGATAATTTAACATGCAAACAACACTTATCATAATAGGTATTATAGCTGCAATTCTAGGAGGATTGTTTTTAATCGCCCGTGCCAAAATGAAGAATATTCCAGTTGTTGCCGATAACGCTAATATCCTGACATTAACTGAAAAGAATTTTCAACATCAGACAAAAAACAAGTTGATATTAGTCGATTTCTGGGCAAGCTGGTGCGCTCCATGCAGAATGATGGCGCCCGTTTTAAATGAAGTTGCTGATGAATTGGCTGGCAATTCATATATAGGAAAGGTAAATATTGAAGAATACCAATCACTTGCGCAAAAATTCCAGGTAAGAAATATTCCTACCTTAGTTCTTTTAAAAAATGGCATGGAAGTAAACCGTTTTGTAGGTATAAAAAATAAAGAGTTCCTTTTACAACAAATTAATAAGATTAAATAAAAAGTATGGCCCTTACTATAAATCCATCAGCATGTCCGCAAAACCATCGTTGCCCTATAATTCCCGTTTGTTCTGTTGGGGCAATTTCGCAGGCCGGATATGGTTTACCGGAGATAGACGAAGTAACATGCATAGAATGTGGTAAATGCGCAAAGTATTGCCCAATGCATGCTGTCCAGAATAAATAATGAAACAACAGAATAAGAATTGATAATTATAACTAGAAACAAAAAAATGAAGATGAAAAAAAACATGGGAACAGTTGACAAAGTGATCAGGATACTGGTTGCAGTTATAGTGGTTGTATTATTTTTTACTCACGTGATTTCAGGTGTTCTGGCAATAATACTTTTGGCATTGTCAGCAATTTTTGTAATAACGAGCCTTTTGAGTTTTTGTCCGCTTTACCTGCCATTTGGTCTCAGTACCAGGAAAAAGGAATAAAACAGAAGGCCGGAATGAACCGGCCTTTTTTAATGATCATATTTTTTTTGTTCCTCCTGGAATAAAATTTCCTTAAGTTTATTTTCCACTTCCGGGATACTGCTTTCGGTTATGTCAAAAATATAAGCATTACCTATATTCCATTTCCTGGTAATCATTTTAACAATGCTTTTCCGTACCACCCATAGTTGTGATATTGTACAGCTCCTTGTAATATTCTCTATTGCACTGCTCCAGCCATGACCGGATAATTCAAGAGGTCCGACTTCATCAATGACAATAAGTTGCTTGTCAGAAAGATTCTCAGTATTAAGGATCTCATTTCCTTTTAAAATTGCGTCATTATTAAAATAGAACTGTCCGAACTTAATCCGGTTTTCGTCTTTAATTGTCGAGCATAATTCAGTCTGTTCTGATGATTCGATATCAAAAAGACTATAACCGATACGTGTACCATTCTCATTTATTCCTAAAGAAAGGAATCCTGCAATCCTGATCTTCTGTTCAAGAAGGTTCGTAATAATTTTTTGAGTGAAAGTGGTTTTTCCCTGATGGATTTCACCAGTAATAATCACCACCTGTGGCTTCAATAGATCCTCTTTTTCAAATATAACAAGCAATGTTTCAGCCTGGTTTAAGATACTGCCGAATGATATTCCTGAGATACTGTTATTCTTTATACCTGACTTTGATAGGTTAGAAAGAAAAAATGGCAATGCTGAAAACGCAAGGCTTAATGATTGATACAGATTCGCGAATCCCCTGTGGTACAATACCGATTTAATCAACGGATTTCTAAGTTCGACACTTATGGATGCAAATCCAAGAACCATAATTATTGCCCGGGCATTCATTTTAAGCCCGACTATTAATCCATCAAGATTGAAGAATGCACCATGTGAGAATCCATTCCAGAGAAAAGCTGCGGCAAAAGTAATAATCAGGAAACTTATCCAGAAGGATAACTTTTTTAAACGCTTCAATGAATTCTTATAATTGATAATGCAAAACCCAACATATAAGATTGAGATAATTATCGTGACTATGATAAAGTTCGAATTCATTAAAAATAATATTCCGGAAATTGAAAACAGATTGATAAGCAGAAAAAGAACCGAAAAGTTTTGTTGTGATGTCTGACTAAACAGCTGATTATTAGACTGAAGTTTGATTTCAGACTGCCTGTCAGCCAGGTTTTTTGATTCTAAGTATTTTAATCCAGTCAGGTAACCGCCGATAGATCCGGCCATGCCAATAAAGATGTAAATAGCTGTTATAACAATTAGGAGATTAACCGCACTTAACTGCTCTAAATCAATCTGTTTCACAGCATATTTATAAAGATCTGATAATATTTTAATGAAGTTAAAACCATACAATATTAACAGGCTTACAAGCTTATGAAGTATTGTGCTCAGAACAGCGAATACTCCTCCCGTCATATAACCAATTAAGTTTTTACCGAAAACAAAAATGAACAATTCAATAAGTATAGCTTCAGTGAAAATTCCAATCATCGGCCCAAGGATAAGAGCGCTTGGAGATACGGACTTCATAAGAGCACAGATGATGCCAGCCCGCCAAATAAGGCCATTTTCTTTCCATACCTGAAGGAATGTTATTAAAATGAAGACACCTATAAAAGAAAGGATCATCCCGGAGAGTGGAATTTTCAGGTTATGCAGAAAACTGCCGAGAATTATTTCAATTGATGCCCAGATACTTCCGACCACGGAAGCTTTAAGCCAGATTGAATTAAGTGGTTTGTAGACTATTGTATCCATAAAAAACATCAATAATCAGACCTCTTAAATTACTCTTTTTTATCGTGAATAGTTAAAATAAAAACTCCGGTTTTTGATTTCCGGAGTTCAAATAAAGGATAGAAAAAATGAATTCTCAATTGTTAATTATGACTGCATGAATGTCCATGTTCATGATGTCCTTCCTGCTGGTGGCAATTACTGCCGCTGTCTTTAACTAAGCCAGATAAATATTGTTTTACTACTTCTGTGGCATCTCCGGAGCAACCGCGTATAACTTCTATTCCGCTATTATTCAGTACGTTTATAGCCCCGCCACCGATACCACCTGCGAGCATTACTGAAACGCCATCTGAGGCAAGTACAGATGCAATATCAGATTTACAACCGCATCCTTGCGGTGATTCGACACTCTTTATTCCGGCTATTTCATTTTTATCTGATATTGTAAATACACCATACGATTCACAATGACCAAAATGGCTGTCTATCTGGTTTTCTTTTGTTACTGGAACTGCAATTTTCATCTTATATTAGTTTATTTGTTATTGATTATTTTGTTTTTAATTTAATTTTATCAGTTCATTTTCTCCATAAAGGGCACAGTTTTTACATTTAGTGTGATTTTCCAAACCCTCTATTAACTTGAAACATTTTCTGCAACGATACCACTCTTTATCCAATTCATAATTTCCACCTTCTATCTCAATTGCTTTGCCTTCAACAAATGCTTTTGCAATTAGTTCCAGTGCACTATTATAAATACGCGTAAAGGTGGGACGGGAAACATTCATTTGTATAGCTGCCTGTTCTTGTGGAAGTCTGTCGTAGTTCACTAATCTGATGCTTTCGTACTCCTCTAATTTCAAAATAACAGGTTGGATTTTACACATTGGTATTCCATAGGGCTTAAATCCCTTCATTTTTGGTGGGTTGGATATCTTCCTGCTTTTATGCGGACGCGCCATTTCTTTTTGATTTAAAGATCAATTTCATATCGGGATAGATAAGATATCCGAAAAATATCGCCGACAAAGCTAAAATTATTTTACCTGCCAGACAAAAAGTGCCACAGTAAAAATCTTCACCAAGTCCAAAAAGACAGGTTGTGCACCCGATGAATGCCATCAGCAAATAATCAACAAATAGTATTAAAGGAAGAACAAAAAAGATCTTGAGGAAAATTGAAGCATTCATAGCTGATATTTTTATAAAGATAGTGAACCTACGTTCATAATCCAAATAAAATTCAACAAATATGCAAAGCGTTTAATTTTTTTCTATTTGATTACGGAATTGACTAAAATGTAGTTGAAGAGCGATGTGCTATAATCAGGAAAACATCAAAATGTTTAGTTTCAGTATCAGAAATTTTTTTGTCAATAATATAACACTTCTGGTAGCTTATATTCTTAAAGTCAAGTTTTATGAGTAGCCTTGACAATTCTGCCGGATCTAAGCCTTTATGACCAGAGAATCCTTCCCCATGAAATGAACCATCTTCAGGATAAAGATCTGCAATTGCCAGGTGACCATTCGGATTTAGCAGATCATAAAACATCTTTATAATATTCTCAATATCTGCAACATGATGAAGGACCATTTGGGTGAATATAAGATCAAACTTTCCTCCTTTGTATTCCGCTTGCTCCAAGTCAAAGTTCAAAGTTTTTAGATTTCTTACTTTCGTGGTTTTTATCTTTTCGTCAATTATCCTCACCATTTCGGACGAACTATCCATCAAAGTGATCTCTTTCAGAGAATCTTTAAGTAGAAAACTGGCTATCCCTGTACCGGCACCGTATTCAAGAGCAGTCATCTGCTTTCTTAAAGGTATGAGTTTCTTTATCTGATTTGTAATAACCTCAGAACGATCCCAATGCATCGGGTTTTTGTCCCATTCGGTTGCTTTTATATCAAATTCATTCATCATGCTTTTCATGAAATATATGGAGTTTATTACGTGTATTATCAAAATATCCCAAGGTCATTTGCATCACTATCAGTTTATAGTAAAATAGTATAACAGAATAAAAGCATTTTTGTTAGCAGCATCTAAGCATTTGTGGATTTTCTGGCATTCCTATATCTTCTCCATTCCGACCCTTGTATTTTTGATCAGGATCGTAATCTATTCCCAGTTTGTCCAGTAAAGGTTCGACACTGACTTGATGTATTTGCAAACCTATATCCCATGGATTGTAACCTAACAGTAGTCCGGCTAATTCTTCATAGGTTAATACGGGTATGCCATATCCGTCTTCACCATAAGTTTTGCCTTCCATTTCGGCAATCACATATTGCCAGCGGTCGAGGAAAAACGTACACCCAGGACAATTGGCTATGATAAGATCGGGTTTAAAAGGCAGCATTGAATCAAATTTCTTTTTTGAATTAGTAATTGAGTAAGATCTGTTCGATTTCAGCAGGTATTGTCTGAATCCAAAACCACAGCAATGCCTGCGTTCAGGATAATCTATCTGACTACCGCCCCATTCGTCAATTAATCCTGCCAGCACATATGGATATTCAGCGCCTCCGATACCTTCCTGCGGAAATATCTTTGCATAGTGACAGCCAATATGGTCCACAACTTTAAGTGGCTCTTTTGTATTCTGATTTATCAGCCTGAATTTTGCCTTTGCTGCAATCTCTTTACGGAATTTGTAAATNNAAATGCTTCCATGTATCCATCACCTCAATATAAATACCAAAAGAGGTTACACACGATGCAACAAAATTTTCATATCCAGCTTCGTTCATCAGAGCAAATTGGCGTGCAACCACGGTCATTATAGTTTCAAAAGGTATTAAACCCGAATGGTAGGCAATACCCGTACATGTAGTTTGCCGGGAATCGTCGAAAATATCCTTTCCAAGTTTATTTCTGAGGATATTAATATAAAGGTTTTCGGCAGCAGGGAAGAAATTCTGTCTTATGCAACTACGTGCAAAATAGTAATGATCTTCAGCTATCTCTTTCTGGTATGCTAACCAGATTTCATTTTTCCTTGTATTCATTAAGAGGTCGATTAATATAACTGTACTTGAATTAATTAATCATTGTACAGATATTTAAAGTAGTCGTCTTTCCCCTCACTAAAATTAATTTTTAGCTCTTTAGCTTTGGCAGAAGAGTATTTTTCAATCTTTTCAAATCTTTGGGTAGCACCTGTTTCATCAAATATCTTTTTAAGGTCATTAAGCGATTCCTGTGATGTTTTACGAAGAGTGCCGGTTTGTTCTTTATTATAACTAGTTCCAAGACGTTCCAGCATCGACTCTCTGTTTTTCTTCAACCAATCCCATACAGGCCCTTGTTCGGGATACATTTCAGTATCAACTTCATCAATATATACGCAATAGCCATATTTCAGAATATGGTCTCCCACAATCCTCTTTACAGCCAGTTGTTTCATGCCCTGTTGACTTTCAATGAAAAGGCCCGTTTCAATGGATAATGCCCGTAATGCCTGAATAATGTAACAAGGTGTATTTCCGCGAGGACATCTTGTTTTACAGGAAAGACATTCACCACACAACCATATCGTATCGCTTTTCAGTAACTTTTCTAACTCAGCTTCATCTTTCTGTTGTACAATGTCAACCACTATACGAGGGTCGTAATCGCTCACCTCAGCAGCAGGACAGACTGCAGTGCATACACCGCAATTGAAACAGGATTTCAATCCCTCACTATAGCGGACATCCTTTTCAAGTTCTTTGTACAAATCTATAGTCATTTATTTTGTTGTTAAAAATGTGAATTTAAAGGATACATCATATAAACATTAGCCTTTTATATTAGCAAGATACATCGCAAAAGAGCGATATAAAAAATGAGTCCATTTACCAAATGGAACTATTATCAATGCCCACTGGACGAGAATAGTTAAATGAAGCAGATATATCCAGATATTGTTTTCAAGTATCCCTGTATCAATAAAAACACGAACCACAAAAGCTGAAAGTCCCATTAAAAAAAGCCAGATCACAAACAACCAGTCGGAAGGTTGTGAGAACTTGCTTTGTTCTTTTTTCTTACTTATACGTTCTGATACAAAAATGACAGTAACTGCAAAAACTATCATACTCAACAAATATCCGAGTANNTAAAGAGCAATCCCAGATATCCTATTACCAGAATAAAATGTTCAAACCATCTTAATTGATTGTCATCACAACCAAGCGCTCTTTTTTGAGTGAACATATGTACAATTAAATCCCACAACCCGGATACATATTTTTTAAACGGCACCTTTATTTTAGGTTTCAGAATTACGAACCACCACATCCTGATAAGGTTTGGAACAAAGATGACCCCGAAAACCGTCAATATGGCGAACATTTCAAAGTAATGGCCATAATGCATAATTGATGCAAGGTTAAATTTCTGATAAACGCTGAACATTATAACACCTAATGCTGTAAGGACAAATGCGAAAATGCTTATTGTTAAAGATTTATAGAGCAAACCTGATAATCCAGTCCAGTCATATACAGATGTAAGCCACCGCCTCAGCGACATCATTAGTTCACCAGGGTATGCTATCCGCGGGCAATGCATTGTGCATTCACCGCAATAATAGCAAAGCCAGGGCTTCAGGGAAGACTTAATATCATCCTCTAATCCCAGGACACTGAATCGCACTATTTCCCTCGGGAATGAATCATCTTCAGTGGATAAAGAGCAAACGGCAGTGCAATTACCACAGTTATAGCATGCATTGAAATCAAATGCACCATATTTTTTAAGTTCCTCTCCGAACCAGGGATTAACAGCAGCCATTATTTTTTGAGTTTATAAGAAAAATATTCATCCATATCATCTATTGCCCCGGTTTGTACATATCCAAATTTCACAAGGGACATCAGGTAAAATACAACCTCATTTTTTGGCATGTTAAGTTTTTGCGTCAGCTGCTCAATAGTCAGATCGCTTTCCTTTAGTAGATCAAGAATAGTTTTCTTTATTTGATTAAAGCGCTTCAGATTATCCTTTGCTTCCTGAGAAACTTCCCGTTTTTCTCTCAGNNTATTTAAAAGTCTTCCCTTTTTCAACTTCCATATGTTTAGTTATAATAAAATTATCTTCTGCCCTTGCCTTTTTTTGCCCCCCAAACCCCCCTAAAGGGGGGCTAAATCGTTGCATTCAATTGAAAATCACCTCATAGCGCTGAATTAATCCCCCTTTAGGGGGAAGTCCCGCTTCAGCGGGACAGGGGGTTCATCCCGCAAGCGCGTCGATCATGCTTTCTATTTCATTGTTTGAATAAGCGATCAGATTGATGGCATCGGTCGGGCATACCGGCAAACACATGCCGCAACCCTTGCACGCTGAATTATTAATTGAAGCAACGTTTTTTGTCTTACCTTCTTCCATTTCTATAGCATTAAATGGACAAGCCTGGGCACAGGCGTTACACCAGGTACAAAGGTCCTTATCTATTCTTGCTATAATTGGCTCAAGTTCAAGTTCACCCTTGCTGACATAAGAATATGATTTTGCGGCAGCAGAAAGAGCTGAATTTGCCGTTTCCATAATATTTTTAGGACCCTGGCACGCTCCGGAAATGGTTATACCGTCAATGACCGTCTCTACAGGACGAAGTTTCATGTGTATTTCATTAAAGAACCTGTCCCTGCCTTTAGGCAGTTTAAAGAGAGATCCGACTGAATTATCTTTCCTGGGAACCATGCCTGTTACGAGCACTACCAGATCGGCTTCAACTTCCATCTCACGCTTCCCTGTAAGAATATCATTGATCCTGACGACTGCCTTATCGTTCCTGCCGGTTACAACCGGCGGGTCATTTTCATATGATTGCAGATAAATATCACCCATTCTGGAAGATTCATCATACAGGACTTCCTGTTTGCCGTATGTTCTTATACCCCTTGTAAAATGGAAATTATATATGTTCAGGAATTTCTTTTTCGCGATAATTGCAGCATGTATAGCAGATGTACAGCAATAGCGTGAGCAGTATTTATTTTCACCTTCAACCTGCCGGCTTCCTACGCAATAGATATAAGCGATATTTTTTATTTCCCTTCCTTTAAATGTCAGCTTCTCATTGCTTAAATCGATAATCCTCTTAAACTGTGGAAGGGTTATCACATTGTCGAACGAATTATAGCCAAACTCCCCATCTGCTGGTGTATATGGGTCGAACCCGGTAGCCATAAGAACAGATCCCACATTTATATCCATTATTTCTTCCTTCTGAGTAAAATCGACATTCTCACAAATCTTTTCACATGCTCCGCATCGTGTACAGTTCTTAATATCTATTACCGGTGATTGAGGATATTCACTTGGGAAATTATGATATATTGCCTTTCGGCCGGTAATGTTGAAATTGAAATCATCGGGGACTTCAACAGGACAGACATCGATTGCATTTTGTAGTTCTCCCTGGTTGCATTTTGCTTTTATATACCTTGGAGTAATTTTAATTTTCAA
Source organism: Bacteroidales bacterium (assembly GCA_003152835.1). GTDB lineage: Bacteria > Bacteroidota > Bacteroidia > Bacteroidales > VadinHA17 > LD21. The sequence goes on from PMBC01000123.1 coordinate 23,021, forward strand.
TTTAAAATCACCAATATTCCCGGAATTACTTATTACTTCAGCGCCGGTGTACACTGTTATGTTTTTCTGTTTTACCAGGTCGTTGTAGAGCCTGGTAACCAATTCTTTTCCTGTCTCGTTGGTCGTGAACAGGGAGTCCCATTGTGACACTCTGCCACCGACGAAATATTCCCTCTCAATAAGATATACCTGGCATCCCAGGTCTGACAGTTCGATAGCTGCTTTCATACCTGCCACGCCGCCGCCTATAACAGCAACTGATTTTATTGAGGAAATTTTAATAGGTACCAGTGATTCCGCGAAGCGGACTTTGGCAATGGCAGCCTTAACAATATGAATTGCTTTTTCCGTAGCTCCCGCCTTATCGTCAGAATGTGCCCATGATGCCTGCTCACGGATATTGGCATGGACATAGTTGTATTTATTTAATTCTCCTCTTTCTGTAACTGCCCTGAAAGTTAACAGATGAAGTTTTGGAGAACACGAAGCTACCACCACGCCATCCAGATGGTTGTTTTTAATATCTTCAACCATCTCCTTCTGATTGGAGTCACCGCAGGCGAACATGGTCGTCTTTGCAAGAAATACACCTTCTTCATTTTCAACTGACTGCCGCACCTTCTCGACATCGATATAATCTGAGATGTTTCCGCCGCAATGACATATATAGACACCTAATTTATTATTCATTTCTTTTGAATTAAATAACACATTGCTTCAGAAGATGCAGATCCAGCTGAAAGTATTGAGTCAGGAATATCCATTGGACCAGAAGCAGTTCCTGCAACAAATACTCCATTTATACTTGTTCTGGCAGGACTGGCAAGCGGATCTGTCTGGTTGATAAAATTAAAAGAGTCAAGTTTAAGCTGTTGTTCAGAAAAGAAAGTGGCCGTATCCAGGTTGGCAATAACCCCAACCGACAGGACCACTATATCGTGTTCCGATTCTTTCACTTTGTTTTCATTGATATCTTCATACCTCAGCTTGAGGTTACCGTTTTCCAGTTCAGAGATTTTCCCGATTTTCCCTTTTATAAAATTTACCCCCATTCCTTTCGCCTGTTCGTAAAACTCTTCAAAACCTTTTCCGAAAGATCTTATGTTCAAATAATAGATGGTTACGTCAGCCATGGGCAGTGCTCCCATAAGCAGCTGCGCCTGTTTAATTGAATACATGCAGCAGATCTGCGAGCAGACTGGGTTTCCTATAGTAGCATCGCGTGAGCCGGTACAAAGCACATAAGCAACTTTGCAGGGAACCTTCCCATCGCCCGGCCGGAGAATAGTATTAAACGGTCGGGTAGGAGCCAGCTGTCTTTCCATCTGCATGGAAGTGATTATATTTTTATAAAGGCCAAATCCATAGCGCGGCATTAAAAGCGGATCGAACAATTTGAATCCTGTTGCGATAATGACCGATTTGACTTTTATCCTGTATTCTTCTTTTTCCTGTGTAAAATCAATGCATTTTGGCGGACATACCTTTTCGCATGCACCGCATAATGTACAGTTTTCGATATCGATGGCAGCTACTTTCGGGCTGGCGATAGTGAATGGTATGAATGCAGCTTTCCGGCCTACAAGGTTGAACTGGTATTCATCCTTTACAATAACAGGACAGGCCTGTTCGCAAAGCTGGCAACCGGTGCACTCTTCCGCAATTACATACCTTGGATATCTCAGCACATCTGCTTCGAAACTGTTTTCAGCTATTTTTACAATCTTTTTTACTTCACTGCCTGTGAAAATTGTGATAGCCGGATGCCTTGATATTTCCGATACTTTTGGTGTGGTGATGCAGGCAGAGCAGTCGAGTGTGGGGAACACTTTACTGAGCAGGATCATTTTACCCCCAATGGAAAGATCTTTTTCTACAATCAGTACTTTAAATCCGTTATTTGCCAGGTTCAATGCAGCTTCCCCGCCGGCTATACCACCGCCGATGACAAGTACATCATAAGAAGCATCTTTTATCTGTTCCTGCATAATCAAGCGCCTTGCATTTTTAGTAAATTCTCATTAAAGCTTTTCATTTGCTTAACAAAAGATTCACTGCAAACCGAGCAAATCGCTGCCATCCGCAAACGTGCCGGTTCTATATTCTTCTGTTTCATCAATTCATGTGTAGTGCTTACTATTTTCCCTGTTTTTTCTGTGCACGATTCACCATAGGGACAATCGCTGCCATCGGCAGCAATAAAAACCCCAGCGAATCCTTTTTCGAAAGCATGTAATATCCATTTTGGTTTGACTCCGCTGGAGCATGGGATGGAAATTGCATAGATTGTCGGAGGATAGTGGAGTTTAAGTAATCCCGCCATATCAATAGCGGGATCAGATATTTTTTCGGTAGAAAAAACCAGTATCCTGGCATTTTTCTTTCCTGTATCAACCATCTTCCCTGATTAGTGTTTCTTCATAAAGATCCTGAAATAGCCGCTTACTTCTATCGTGCCCAGGTATTCATGACCCTGCTTTGCACACCATTTAGGTATATCAACCTTGGTTCCTTCGTCGGCTGATAAAACCTCCATGATATCGCCTGGCTTAATTGTACCGATTGCTTTTTTGGCTTCCAGTAATGGCCCCGGGCAGGCAGTGCCTCTTGCATCGACAGTTTTTGTGACCTGTAATTTTTCTAATTCTTCTGATGTCATAATAAAATGTAATAAGTGTCAATTGAAAAAAATGGTCCGATTAATCAGCATTATTAAGATTTTCCTGATTAAATGAACAGATTCACATCTGCTTCCTGCGCAGCGGTGATATAGGCACCAATGCCACAAATATCATCAGCGATACTGATAAAGTCATCAAGTTTCTCGCCACCCCAGATCTTTCCTGCCAGACCGCAAATGTGGATCTTAACATCGGTGATTTCCTTGGCTTCTTTAAAAAACTCTACCCAGGTTTTTACCTTAAGGTTTTTCAGCGATTGCAGGAATTCAGCTTTCATATTCGGATTTTCGGCCATCTGAAGCTTGTCGGGATCGTCTCCGACATCTTTTCTGAATGCCCGTGCACCCTGTAGCAAGACATAAATGTCGACTTTCATATCCATAGCTGCGGCACCTCCAAGGATAACACCTGCAGCTGTAAGTTTGTCTAAGCTTCCTGTAAACAGACCCAAACACATTTTTTTGTTTGCCATAGCATTAAATTTTTAGTGTTAATTATTTCACAAAGGTACTCTATACATCTTTCCTGTTTGGAATCGTTTAAGTGAGGTTGGTTATAATAAATTGTGATGTACCTCACATTTTATTATCTTTGAAATATGAAAAGCGAATGTAAAATATGTGCTATTAAGTCGAAAGCTGCTTCAAAGCTAAGTGATGAAGAAATAGAAGAACTTTCTTTTAATTGTGCTCTTGTCAAATTTCATAAGGGGGATTCTCTGATTAAGCAGGGAACGTTTTCAACCAATGTTGCCTATTTACGCAGCGGATTAGCCAAAATTCATATTGAAGGACCATATCACGAACAAATTGTCCGTATTGTAAAAGCTCCGACTTACCTTGGATTACCGACAACATTTGGTGATAAAATAAATCAATATTCAGTCACTGTTATAGAAGAAGCCGAGGTCTGTTTTATTGATATTAATGCCTTTCGGGATCTTTTAAATTCCAATCCCGATTTTTCCTACGAAATCATGCTGGAATTATGCAGCAATGAGCTGGAAGTATTTCATAGATGTGCCAATAGAACTCAAAAACAGATCAGAGGGAAAATTGCAGATGTTATATTGGAGTTTTCAAATAAAATTTATAACGCCAACAGTTTTGCGATGCCACTCACTCAGGAAGATATTGGGAATCTTGTTGACTCAAGCAGGGAAAGTATCAGCAGAGTAATGACTGAATTTGAAAAGGACGGGATAATCAGGTTTTCAGGGAAAAAGATTGAAATTCTAAATAAAAAAACACTACTTCTAATTAGTGCAAACGGGTGATTTCTCTATATCAGGTTAAGTCAAACCACCTTGAGAAATCGGTATCCTTCTTTTCAGGGAACTTAATGTGATGAAATTCATTTGTATGTTTATCATAAAAATAATCTTTCTTCCACTTCTCTGCATTTTCAACAGTCTGTCTGATAGCATCCAGAATAAAAAGCAATTCATCATCAGTCATTGTAGGATGAAGCGATAATCTTACCCAGCCAGGCTTCATTGAAAGGTCTCCGGCATCTATCTTATCGGTAATCTCTTTAGACATCTTAAAGTCGACATTCAAAAGAAAATGCCCGTAAGTACCGGCGCAGGAGCATCCGCCTCTTACCTGGATGCCAAACCTGTCGTTCATTAGTTTGGTCACCAGGTTGTGATGGATGTTTTCAACATAGAATGAGAAAACTCCGAGTCGATCGGTAATATTCTCAGCAAGGATATGTAAACCTTTTATCTTCTGTAACCCTGAAAAGGTTATTCCTATCAATTCCTTCTCCCTTTCGAGTATTTTATCAGTCCCCATCTGCTCCTTAAGCCTGACTGCCAGAGCGGCCCTTATGCCCTGAAGGAAGCCGGGTGTGCCGCCATCCTCCTTAGTCTCTATATCGGTAATATAGCTGTACCCACCCCATCGATTGGTCCATTTTACAGTCCCGCCTCCTGGTGAGTCGGGTGTCTGGTTTTTATACAGCTTCTTATTGAATACAAGTACTCCTGCGCTTCCTGGTCCACCCAGAAATTTGTGAGGTGAAAAGAAGATAGCATCAAGCTGCTCCATTTTATTTGCAGGATGCATATTTATAGCGACATAAGGGGCGGAAGCTGCAAAATCGACGAAACAGTAACCATTATTCTCGTGCATTATCTGCGCAAGCTCGTAGTATGGCGGAAAATACCCGGTAACATTTGAACATGCGGAAAATGAACC
>PMBC01000089.1 GCA_003152835.1 Bacteroidales bacterium
CCCTGGACATATGCATATTCAATATATGTCTGATCTCCAACTGTCTTGCCCAGTGTCGAGCTTTGTAATTCAAACAGTGATTCTTTGCTGTTCTCCCCGTCAATGCTGAAGACCTCACGAAAATTGCTTAACAATCCAAACTTGCCGGAAGCTATGATCTTGTCAGTCAGTACAGCCACTGAATCCCATTCACCCTGGTACATATGGACTTTAGCCTTCAGAGCCATTGCAGTGTACTTGTTTATCCTCCCGGCCCACTCTTTTGTGTAACCGGCCGGAAGTACCTCGATTGCTTCTTTAAGGTCTTTTTCTATAAAATCATATAACTGTGCATTCGTTGCCTGTGTTACAGAAGCAAGCTGTTCAGAAGTAAGCAGCGTATCGATAATCGGGACCTTGCCAAACAGGCGTGTCAGATTAAAATAAGCATAAGCTCTTATGGTCTTGACTTCACCCTGGCATTGTAATGCGTAGTTTCTGTCTGATTCATTGATGAGCTCATTGACAAACAGGGGCATCTGATAAATTGAATAATTGGCACCGCTCACTATATCATAATATGCGATCCAGAGATCATTTATCAATGCGTTGTTAGCCTGATAAGTCAGATTGTCAATTTCAAGCATCGGGGGATTATCTTCAGGAGAGCTTCCCTTATCAGCATTATCCGAAGCTATTTCAAATGCGCCGATATAGGGGAAGACATGAGCCCCGTAATTTCTAAGTTTGGCATATGAAGCGCTGACCGAGAGGAAAATATTTTCTGACTTTGAATGATCTATACCTGATGAAGGCAGCGTTCCTTCCGGCCGGAGATCAAGGAATTTCTCACAACCGGCAACAATCAGCAGGCCGGCGACTATCAGAAGAAGATATATTCTTTTCATCATTTTTGTTAATTTTAGAAGTTAGCTTTGAAACCGAGAGTATAAATTGCCTGTAGCGGATAAACTGAATTATCGATACCCGTACTTATCGGAGAACCTCCGATTTCAGGTGTGAACCCCTTGTAGGTGAAGAATGTATAAGGCCTCTGAGCAGATATATAAATCAGAAGACTCGGAATGAATTTGATCTTACTTGTATTGTAACCAAACTGGATATTCTGAATTCTGACGAATGAGCCGTCTTCAACAAAGAAATCATTAGCCTGCTGAGTGAATGAATAGCTATATGCAACAGCAGAGGGATATTTTTTGGAAGGGTTATCAGAAGTCCAGCGTTTATCATAAAAATCCTGGTCATAGTTGCCATCAGCAAAGACATCCCTGTTCATTCTTTTGGCATTCAGGATTTTATTCCCGAACTGTCCAAGTAATGAAATGTTCAGATCAAACTGTTTATAGTTAAAACCGAAATCGAGACCGGTTATCAGCCATGGAATAGGGCTCCCAAGGTAAACCTTATCAGCATCATTGATGACCTGGTCATTGTTCTGATCCTTATACCTGAAGAATCCTTTACCCTTAATTGCCTGGTTAACAGGATCGAGAAATGCCTCACTTTCACTTTTGTAAACACTCTCAATCTCATACCCGTAGAATGCTCCGATCGGATGACCGATGGCAGTTCGGGTTGTATAGCCGCCTCTTACATATCCACCCGGGATATATTCGCGGCCCGTAAGCTTTGTGACTCTGTTAATGACTGTCGTGGCATTAAACCCGAATGTCATTTTAAGACCGTTCTCTAACTTTTCAGTCCAGTTAAGACTTAGTTCTAAGCCAGCATTTACAACACTGCCGTTATTCCCAAGAAGTTCTGCAACACCTCCTCCGGTTGCAATTGGTGCAAAGAAGACAACATTATTGGTAGTGCGGTCATACAGATCAAGGTTACCAGATAGTTTTTTATTTTTCGTAGTAAAATCAAACCCAACATCAAATTCATTCACTACCTCCCAGCGAAGATATTTCTGCAAAACAGTCTGGGCTCCAACTCCGTCAACCAGAACATCGCCGAAAATGCCTGAACTTCCGGCTCCGGACTGGCTCAATATTGCTTCTGAGTTAGCTGGTACATTATCATTGCCTAAAAGACCCCAGCTTGCCCTTAATTTCAGATAGCTGAATAATTTCTGGTCTTTCATGAAATCTTCCTCTGTCATGTTCCACCCGAAGCCCAGTGAGGGAAAATACCCCCATTTTTTCTGGTATTTAGAGCTTGCATCAGCCCTGAATGTGACAGTGGCCAGGTATTTTTCGTTTATATTGAACAATCCCCGAGAGAAAAATGAAAGGCCGTTATATCGGTTCGCACCATCGGTCGCATATCTGTCCCTGAATGATCCGGTGGTGATATATTTTGACTGTTCATCAAGCCCTGGAACATCCTGTGCCGAACCTGAAAGGTACTCCGACCACTCCATGCGTGTGGATTGTCCCACCATAATAGAATAGTTGAGATTGCCTGTCTTGTTTTTCCAGGTAAGCAAATTATCAATGATCTGATTAGAAGAGTTGCCTGAGGTCTTTGAGAGACTTGACTTTAATACCCCCTGAGACCCTCCTACATTAAAGGCAGGAGTGTAGTTACGGGAAGTCCAATTATTAATATCCTGATTGTACGAGATCTTGTATGTCAGTTTATCCTTTATCGGGTAAAACTCAGCATATCCGCTGAATACAAGCTTATTCCCTCTTTCAGCATTATCATTGTAATATGCTGCAGCAACCGGATTGCCGTACTGGTTTCCGAATCCGTATGTCTGGGGAGAACCAAACCTTACCGGATAAGCTGCAGTATTGGCAGGATCATAAACCGGATAGACAGGCGGGTTTACATAAGCGCCGAAAAATGCTCCCTCGTTTGGATTGAACTTGTCGTATCTTGAAATAATTGTGTTCAATCCGATTTTCATATAATTGTTGACTGTCTGATCAAGCCTACCCCTGATATTGAATCTTCCAAAACTGTTTTTAGTATCCATTATCCCTTCCTGGAAAAGGTAACTGCCTCCTATTGAATAAGATGTTCCACCTGAAATACCACTGATATCAATACTGTGACCTGTCATTGATGCCGGCCTCACAAGCTCCTTGTACCAGTCTGTGCTTACCGGATAATTAGCAGGATCTTTTGGTACGTATCCTGATACATCAATATTTGCTTCATTCATCAGTTCAATATACTGGTCCTTTGTTGCCAAAGGCATTATGTTCACAGGTACCTGCATGCCAAAATATCCCTCATAGCTAACAGATGGTTTGGCTGATGTTCCTTTTTTGGTAGTGATAAGTATGACTCCATTGGCGGCTCTAACGCCATAAATTGCAGCAGCAGATGCATCTTTAAGAACTGTAAGGTCTTCGATATCACCAGCTCCCAGAAAATCAATATTTTCGACGAAAACCCCATCAACTATATAAAGCGGGTTTGCGAAATCACCGATTGATCCTACTCCCCTGATCTTTACTGAAGGCCCACTGCCTGGCACTCCGCTGGAAATGATCTGAAGGCCTGCAACCTTCCCTTGCATTGCCTGCATGGCATTCGATGTTACCTGGCGGGAAAGATCCTCTCCTTTAATTGTAACTATCGGAGCGGTCAGGTCTTTTGCCCTCTGCGTGCCATAACCGATAACTACAACCTCTTCCATCAGTTTTGTCGAAGAGGGCAGAGTTATGTTAATTGTAGTTCTGTTACCCACATGCTCTTTTATCGTCATCATTCCCACCATACTGAAAACCAAAGTGTCAGCAGGCTGTGCAGTAATTGAGTAACTGCCATTTAAATCCGTGAGAGTGCCACGATAGGTATTTTTTATCTGCACTGAAACACCCGGAAGCGGTTCTTTAGTGTCATCTAACACAACACCTTTTATTTCCTGTTGCCCCGAAAGGTTCTGCAGGAATATGGCCATGAACAGCAAAAAGGTTAGAATTTTTCTCATGGTTTGAGGTTTTGTAAACAATTTATGAATTATATGTCACCTGTATAATGATACCATAGTGCTGTTTGATTTCTCATTAATAAAATAATATGTTCCATTTACCTTTATTTTACCTCTACAGGCTTTGTTAGGACAATCATTAGCAGGATGTTATAGATCTTATATTTTCTTGATTATAAATCGTTTGCTTTTTTCAGTCAGCCAGGATAAAAAGGGCTGATTTAAAAGAATTAATAAATGTTGTTAAATTGCACTGATATATTGTTAAAGTAAAAAATCCGATATTTTAAATATTATTATCTGAAAATGAAATTCACGTATAAATTGATTAGCCTGATTTTTTTCACACTTTTCATGAGTTCCAACCCTTGTGTCGCCCAGGATATTTATAAAATAACCGTAGCTCAGGATGGTACAGGTGACTATTCTACCATCCAGCAAGCTATAAATGCGTGCAGATCATTCCCTGACAATCGTATAACAATTTTTGTCAGGAAAGGTTCATATCACGAAAAAGTTGTCGTTCCGGCCTGCAACCCACGCATCTCAATCATTGGTGATAGTACGGGGGAAACGATCATAACTTATAGCGATTTTTTCAACAAGCTTAACCGCGGGAGGAACAGCACCTTCTATACTTATACTCTCCTGATTATTGCAGATGATTTCTATGCCGAGAACCTGACAATCGAAAACAGCGCAGGACCCGTAGGACAGGCAATTGCCCTGTATGTAAGTGGCGACAGGTGCGTATTCCGTAACTGCCGTATCCTTGGAAATCAGGATACACTATTTACCGACGGGTTCACAAGCCGCCAGTATTTTGACAGTTGCTTTATTGAGGGGACTACTGATTTTATCTTTGGTCCGGCAACGGTTCTCTTTAATAATTGCACAATCAACAGCAAAGGAAATTCATATATCACGGCGGCAAGCACTCCTCAGGGAAAACCGTTCGGTTATGTTTTCACAGACTGCAAGCTGACTGCTGCCGATAGCGTTACAAAAGCTTATCTTGGGCGTCCATGGAGAGATTATGCAAAAGTTGTATTTATAAAATGTGAAATAGGGAGCCATATCCAGCCTGCCGGATGGTCAAACTGGCAGGGTACCGGCCGGGACAAGACTGCTTATTATGCCGAGTATGGAAACACTGGTCCCGGATCAGATATTTCAAAGAGAGTACAATGGAGCCACCAGCTTTCGAAAAAAGAAGCCGCAAAATATACTTTAAAGAACATACTCTCACCGGTTCTTCCTGTCGAAAAACCTGTTGAAGAATGGATTACAGGAAAAGAATAGTTGCAAAATTACCCCCTTTCTTATTTCCCCCAAGGGGGAAATGATTTAACTCCTTCCCCTCTGGGGGAAGGTCGGGAAGGGGGTTTAAACTATTAATTAATAATGAATTATTGAATTGAATAATATTTTAATAATGAAAAAATATCCGGTAATACTTTTTCTGATTTTTATTCCTTCTATTTTAACTGCCCAGGTCACTGCTAAAAATTCACCCGTTCAGAATTCCGTTAACGATAAGCTTCAATTGTTTCCGGCTTCTTCAGTAAAAATAATGGGTTACCTGGGTGAAAAAATAAACCTGTGCATCGAAAAACGAATCAAAGCAGAAGATCCTGATTACCTCGTCGAACCATTCAGGCATAAGGAGGAGACGAGACTCTGGCAGACCGAATTCTGGGGNNGCGGTTTCAGGATTGCTGTCAACACAAATGCCAGACGGTTATATAGGTAATTATTCTGATGCTGCCAGCCTTCAGCAATGGGATATATGGGGAAGAAAATATACCCTGCTGGGACTTCTGGCATATTATGATATTTCAGGTGGCAAGAATGTCCTTGCCGCATCCGGAAGGCTTGCCGATCATCTTCTTACTCAGGTGGGCCCGGGTAAAGCCGATATTGTCAAAACCGGAAATTTCAGGGGAATGCCGAGCAGCTCGATACTTGAGCCTATGGTGTCACTTTATCGTCACACCGGCGATATCCGATACCTTGATTTTGCAAAATATATAGTTCAGCAATGGGAAACTCCGGATGGTCCCAGGCTCATCTCATTAGCATTGGCTGGGATACCTGTCTCCGGACGCTTCCCTCAGCCCGCCTCATGGTGGTCTTATGAAAATGGCCAGAAGGCTTATGAGATGATGTCGTGCTATGATGGTCTTCTCGATCTTTATAAAATCACAGGGGAGCCAACATACCTTAAGGCTGTCGAGATGGCAGTACGTGATATAATCGATGATGAAATAAATATTGCCGGATCCGGAAGTGCTTATGAGTGCTGGTACAAAGGGGCAAAGTACCAGTATGAACCGGCTTATCACACGATGGAGACATGCGTTACCATGACATGGATGAAGTTGTGCTTCAATTTATTGCGGGTTACCGGCAACCCGGTTTATGCCGATGAGATTGAAAAATCGACNNAACGGCCCGAGAGCCTTCATGATGCTTCCCCGCTTTGCCGTAATGAGTGGACCTGATGGGATATACATTAATATTTATTGTGACGGAGAAACCACAATTCCGTGTAATTCCAAAAACAAGGTGACAATAACACAAACAACAGATTATCCGGTTTCAGATAAAATAGGAATAACTGTAAACCCGGAGAAACCCGGAACTTTTACAATTGCATTAAGGATTCCTTCATGGAGCAAAAACACTTCTCTGGCCATAAATAGCAAAGCAGTGACGGATGCAACCCCGGGATCCTATGAGAAAATAACCCGAACCTGGAACAAAGGAGACAGAATCGAGTTAAAGCTCGACTTGAGGGCCAGACTTGTAGCGATGGCCGGTCATCAGGCAATCATTCGCGGACCAATCGTACTTGCACGTGACGCCAGGTTCAAAGATGGATTTATTTATGAATCAGCAGTTGTCCGCGACCAGGATGGCTATGTCGATTTAAAACCATCAGATGCAAAACCTCCTGAAGTATGGATGTCATTTACAGCGCCGCTTGTTCTGGGCACTGATCTTGAAGGTGAATTTAAAAACCCGAAACAAGTAAGCTTTTGTGATTTTGCCTCTGCAGGAAACACATGGAGCGAGGATTCCAGATACCTTGTCTGGATCCCCAAAACCCTTAATGTCATGAAAACGGATTATAAAAGCTATTAAGCCGGTCACCGGTTACCGGCTACCGGTGACCGGGATCAAGAACCCCCGTCCCGCCTTGCGGGACCGCCCCCTGAAGGGGGGTCAAACCTAGACTTTGTAATGATCTGCAAGTATCCAGGTAAATAGCTTACCCGGAAGAATATATTTAAGAACAACAGCCAGCTTCTGCTCAAATGAAGAAATAATGTAACGCTGACGGGGGTTCCTGCATTCAACAATCATGACGAGCTTCCTTGCGAGAACAACCGGCTCCCATCCATTTGCTTCATCTTTTTCAATAATGGCAAGAGTCTTTGAGTACTGCTCGTTGTAAGGATCGTCCAGGTTGGTTGGAGCCAGGAAATTCCTGCGGTTAGCTGAATTGTTTGTATGAAAATCTCCGGGATTAATCAGCACGACTTTAATATTAAACTGCTTCACTTCCATTCTGAGGGCCTCGCTGAACCCCTCTATAGCGAATTTGGCTGCTGAGTAGAATCCCTGTAATGGCAATCCCATCAATCCACCTATAGAGCTGAAATTTATTATTGTTCCGCCACTCTGCTTTCTCATATACGGAAGAACCTCCTTAGTGAGGATTACGGTTCCCAGAAGGTTTGTATCCATCTGAAGCTTAATATTTTCAACTGGCGATGTTTCTATTGGTCCGCCCGTATGCATACCTGCATTATTTATGAGGACATCTATCCGGCCCTCTTTTGCAATTATTGCTTTGACAGCAGTTTCTATTGAAACGGCATCCATCAGGTCCATTTTAAGGACATTTACCTTTTCGCTTATCTGACAATCTTTTCTTACAGTTCCATAAACTGTATGACCGGCAGCTGCAAGAAGCTCAGAACTCTCTTTTCCGAATCCGGATGAAATACCTGTTATCAGAATTACTTTTCCCATAATGATTGTGTTGATTTAAGTAATGATAGTGGACTAAATAATTATTAATTAATCCTTTGTGCTCTTCGTGTGCACTTTGTGACCTTAGTGGTTAAGAAAAAAATCATTTAACCACAAAGAGCACTAAGGGTATCACAAAGGAACACAAAGGAAAACGAAGGAACTTAAAACTAATTAAGTATCCCCAGGGCTTTTGCCGCTTTGGTTATTTTTTCAATTGAAATTTCAACCTGTTCCTTAGTGTGAGTTGCCATGAGCGAATACCTGATAAGGCAGTCTTCCTTTGGCACTGCAGGAGAAACGACAGGATTGACGAATACGCCTTCAGCAAGCAGATTCTGTGTCAGAACCAGGGATTTAATATCATCGCGGATGAATAACGGGATGATTGGTGTTTCGGATTTCCCGGTATCGAATCCTGCATCCCTGAATCCCTTCAGCGCATAATTGGTGATATCCCAGAGATGGCTTATCCTTTCGGGTTCGCTGACCATTATGTCGATAGCTGCGAGTACTGAGGCTGCTGATGCCGGAGTCATGCTTGCGCTGAAAATAAGCGAGCGGGAATTATGCTTGATATAATTGATTGTATCCTTATCGGAAGCAATAAAACCTCCGAGTGATGCCAGTGATTTCGAGAAGGTGCCCATTATCAGATCAACCTTGTCCGTCAGGCCAAAGTGAGATGCTGTACCGGAGCCGTTTTTCCCGATGACGCCTATAGCATGAGCATCATCAACCATTATTGTTGCATTGTATTTTTCTGCAAGCCTGACAAGTTCAGGAAGCTTGACAATATCTCCTTCCATGGAAAAGATACCATCGACAACTATAAGTTTCAGGCTGTCCGGTGAGCAGCGTTTCAGCTTACTTTCAAGAGCATGCATGTCGTTGTGCGCAAACTTGAGCACTTTCGAGAAAGAGAGCCTGCTCCCTTCAATGATCGATGCATGGTCGAGCATATCAAGAAGTATATGATCCTTGCGCCCGGTAAGAACTGATACTACTCCCAGGTTAACCTGAAAGCCTGTGCTGTAGCAGAGAGCGCCATCCTTTCCAACCAGGTCGGCCAGGCGATTCTCGAGCTCAATATGAATATCGAGTGTTCCGTTCAGAAACCTGGAACCTGCGCAGCCCGACCCATATTTATCGATGGCTTTCTTGGCGGCTTCCTTGATCTTGGGATGGTTGGTTAGTCCAAGATAGCTGTTAGATCCAAACATCAGGACTTTCTTCCCCTTTATTGTAACAACCGTATCCTGTTCCGATTCAATCTCCCTGAAATAGGGGTAGATGCCTGCTTCCATCGCTTTCTGCGGGGCATCATACTTTGAGAGTTTTTCCTGTAGTATTCTCAATGTAATTTGGTTTTAATGATGGGCAAATATATAAAAATTAATATTTTTTGAATAATTGTACAACACATTTATATTAATGTATATTTATCAAGAAGAGGCAGAACGCTTAAAATATGACCCTATGTTAAGCTTATATAATTATTCCTTAATACTGATTTTCAGTTTCGCTGTTATAGTATTTATACTTCTTTTCTTCGTTTCAGCTCCTTATGGCAAGTTTTTAAGGAAGGGATGGGGAAGGACAATAAAGTCTAAGTGGGCATGGCTCCTGATGGAAGCTCCTTCACCATTGCTGATCGCCTTATTTTTCATTATTTCAAAGCAGAAAAACATTCCCCAGGTGATTTTTGTGATTTGCTGGTTATCGCATTATATTCACCGGACTTTCATCTATCCTTTTCGTCAGTCGGGCAGCGAGAAACCATATCCTTTTATACTGGTGGCAATGGCTTTTTTATTCAACTGCATGAATGGAATGGCAAACGGATACGGGGTTTTCATGCTCTGGAATTATGAGAATTCGTGGCTTCTTTCATGGCAGTTTATTGCAGGAGTGATTTTCTTCATTGCCGGTTTTTATATTAACAAAACCGCTGATGAAAAACTGAGAAAACTGCGAGCCGGCAACCCTGATGAATATGTAATCCCTGAGGGCTGGCTTTTCCGTTTTATTTCATCACCTCATTTTTTTGGTGAAATTATTGAGTGGGGAGGATGGGCCCTGGCAACATGGTCGCTGCCGGGACTGGCTTTCTTTATTTTTACTTTTGCCAATTTATTTCCACGGGCAATAACATCGCATAAATGGTACAGGTCATATTTCCCCAGGTATCCGGGAAAAAGAAAAGCGATTATTCCATTTGTAATTTAATTTACTATTTACCTTCCACTCCGAGAAGAAGCTTAAGCGCCTTAGGCATCCGTTTTGCCCATGCGGGTTCATTATGCTCAGCTTCAGGTGCTGATACCCAGAAATAATCCTTGTTCTTTAAATATCCTTTTTCGCTCATTGCTTTCATCATCTCATCAATACCTGGCTGAAGCTGTAGCTCGAGACCTTTTCCTCCATTATCAATATAGAAGGTAATATCTTTCTTCTTTCCTGAGTATTCCATAACGTCTTTCACAACGTCAATATTCTGTATTTTAAAGGCAGGAGAGAGGCAGAAAGCTTTTGAAAAAATCCCAGGATTATTCCATGCAAGCATAAAAGTAATCGTTCCTCCTGCAGACGATCCGCCCGCAAATGTAAATTTACGATTGCGTTTTGTTCTGTAATTCTGATCAATAAGTGGTTTTACAACATCAGTAACGAATTTCATATAAGCAGAACCATCCTTCCCTGGTGTATATTCTGACATCCTGTTTTTTGTATTATAGATGCCTACAACGATAAGTGGTTCAATAATTCCGGCTCTGATGAGACTATCGCATGTTTCGTCAATCTGCCAGTCATTGCCAAATGCGCTGGTAGCAGGATCAAATATATTCTGACCATCCTGCATATAGAGAACAGGATACCGTCTTCGGGTATTTTTATCATAATCAGGTGGCAGCCATACAACTATGTCACGGTCAGGAATGTCTGATCCTTTGACATGCCTGTGATACTTAACATTTCCGGTCACCTGACCTGTTATTATTTTGTTCTCGCCATTCAACCAGAACAAAACATTATCTCTTATTATAGTGTCGCCGGTAACTTTAATAATGAAGTTTGATAAAGGTCTTCCGTCAGCACTCGCTCCCTCTTTTTGCCAGGATCCCAAGGTATATTTGTATTCCAGAGAATTTTGGATGTCGGTCCGGATTGTTTTTGACCAGGCATGATTGCCTTTAAATGTCATACTTACAACGGATGGGTCCCAGTTGGCCAACTGAGGAATATTCCCGCAGATAAAGACACGGGCGTTATCTGGCAATGACGGTGAAGTCAGGTTAAATACTATTTCTTTCACGGAACTATTAATTTGCTGTCCTGAAGCTGAAAAGCAGCAAAGTAGTGCCAGGATAAAAGTTATCGGCTTATTGTTCATAATATTAAAGTTAAATATTCCAGATGGTAAAGGTAGAAGTTGATAAAATGAATTTAAAGCTTTCCGCGGAATAAAAACTTGAAAAAACTTTTTAGTTTTTTTGGAAAGTCCGGATGTGTACGATACTTTTACGGCCGAAATCAATTTTTGAGGTTAAATGGACGACGACCCGGCGAATATAATTATCTTATCCCTGGTATAGAAGGGCAGCCGGTTTTACCGGTCACTTCCTCCTGTATCAGAAAAGAACGGAGGTGACTATGACATCACTCACAACTTTTTATTTAAGCGGGATTATTGGCAAAGAAGCATTTGGCGCCGATGGAGATGCCATTGGCACTATTAAGGATTTGCTCGTAAGTGCAGTTCCGACAGGGCTGAATGATCCTAACCAGCAGCTGGTTACAGGAGTCAGGCTTAAAATCGGCAAGGAGACAAAATTCTATTCCTTCAATTCATTCAGAGTCGTGAAGGCCAGGGAGGCACTCAGTGTTTCATGTTCCGCTCTGATAGAACTCGGTAATGATGAAGTCAATAACGGCCTTTTACTGGGAGAAAATATTCTCGATAAGCAGATAGTCGATATGAACGGCCGCAAGCTTGTACGTGTAAATGACGTAAGGCTGGCTACTCTTCCTGCTGGAACATATGCCATAGCTGTTGATATCGGGATTGACGGTCTTCTCCGCAGGGTGGGAATATCGCTGCCTATTAAAAGAATATTGTCTCTCTTTAAAGTTAACATACCAACAAAATATATTCTTTGGGATGATGTCCAGGCAATCGACTTTTCAAACCTCAACATCAGGCTTTCAAAAAGCTACGCCAAGCTTCATACACTTCACCCTTCCGACCTGGCTGACATCATCGAGGATCTTGGCAAGAAATCTAGCACCTCTCTGTTTTCCGCACTCGATGAGGAGAAAGCCGCCGACGTTCTTGAGGAACTTGAAACCCATGCCCAGATACATATCGTCGAGAGTCTGCCTGTAAATAAAGTCGCGGATGTGCTCGAGAAGATGCCTGCCGATGAGGTGGCCGACATCCTTGATGAACTGGAAGATGACAAAGCCGAGCTCCTGCTGAAGGAGATGGACGCCGAATCATCCAAAGAGGTAAGGGAGCTGCTCGAATATGACGACGACCTGGTTGGAAGTATTATGACCACCGATTATCTCTCCTTTACCGCAACCAGAACAGTCGGGGAGGTGCTGAAGGAGCTCAGGCTGAAAAAACCTGAATCTGCTGAACTCTATACACTTTTTGTTACGGAGCCTGACGATAAGCTTATCGGCACATTCAATCTCCGCGATCTTGTTGTTGCTGATCCTGATATCACTATAGACCAGATAATGAAATCAGAACCTGTTTCATTATATGATAACCAGAAGACTACAGCAATCTCTGAAATAGTTTCCAAATACAACCTGCTTGCAGTACCTGTCATAAACCAGGATGATTTACTCCAGGGAATGGTTGTGGTCGATGACGTTGTCGAAGACCTGATAAGTGAAAGAAGGACAAAGAAGAAAAGAAAATAACCGGGAATCATGGCAGGTGAAAAGTTGAACAGGAAAAACATATTCAGGAAACTTGCCGTTTTCCTGATGATCCTGGGCCCGGGGATCATTACCGGAAGTGTTGACAATGATGCCGGAGGTATAACCACATATTCACTTGCAGGGGCTCAGTACGGGTATGGATTGATATGGACGCTTATTCCTTCATTCATTGTGCTTGTAGTTATCCAGGAGATGAACGCAAGGATGGGGATTGTTACCGGTAAGGGTCTTGCTGACCTGATACGGGAAAATGCAGGGATTAAAATTACCTTCCTGATATTTATCGGCCTGCTTTTGTCAGGAATAGGGAATACCACTACTGAATTCGCAGGTGTTGCCGGCAGTATGGAGGTATTCGGCGTGAGTAAATATATTTCCGTTCCGGTTGTCGGCGTCCTGGTCTGGCTGCTTGTTGTAAAGGGAACTTATAAGATCGCAGAACGTATATTCCTGATTTTCAGCGTATCGCTTCTTACTTATGTCGTTTCTGCAATAATGGGAAAACCTGCATGGCATGAGATAGGTGCAGCAATCATCCATCCCAGGTTCGAAGTGAGCACTAAAAGCATGGCAATGGTGATTGGGCTTGTTGGTACAACAATCGCACCTTGGATGCAGTTCTACATGCAGTCGTCGGTTATTGAGAAGGGACTTAAAATGCAGAACTATAATTACACCCTCACCGATATTGTTGTCGGTTGTGTAATAACAGTAGTGGTGGCATTCTTCATTATGGTGGCCTGCGCCTCGACTCTTTATCCTAACCATATTGAGATAAATGCTGCCAAGGATGCCGCTCTCTCTCTTCGTCCGCTGGCAGGAAACCTTGCATCGCAGGTATTCGCTTTCGGGCTCTTCATCGCATCAATATTCTCAGCTACGATATTACCGCTTGCAACAGCATTTTTTGTCTGTGAGGCTTTCGGTTTTGAAGCCGGACTCGATAAGAAATGGGATGAAGCCAAGGAGTTTTACATTCTGTACACTGGTATACTTATCATTTCGGCAGGGATTATAATGATACCCAAGGCACCGCTGATACCAATTTCACTATGGTCTCAGGTAATAAATGGGATACTTCTTCCTGTTGTCCTCGTGAGCATGATGCTCCTGATTAACAAGAAAAAAATAATGGGAGTTCATGTGAATAAGAAAGCCACAAATATCATTGGCTGGAGCGCTGTGGTGATACTGATAGGATTGTCAGCAGCTCTTTTGATACTACCTTTATTAAACAGGTAATCTCATTTCGAGGCTGGCCATTCTCCATCGGAAAATGCAACAGAAGAAATCTTCGCCGGATCAACTATAAAGTGTAACTGCAATAATTCCGGAAATTGAATAACATGATTTTCCAGGCAGAACAGGCTTTATAATTACCAGTTTTTCTAATTTTATGCTCTGGTAAATCCAGATAATGGGATACGCATTCCTGAATAAAGTGAAAATAAAATAATTAAGGCCATGACTCAGAAAGGATATTTCAACTCAGACAAGTACGATACTCCGGTTATGGATAAGCTTACTCTTAGCGACAGGTTACGGCGAAACAGCAGGTTTTACTTCACCCTGAAATATGCATCCATCGTATTAAAAACAAGAAAACAGGCCAAGGCAGGAAAATATGACACTAAAGCATGGGAAGATTCTTCTTATTATATTTTAAGGATCATTGAAAAGACTGGCGGCATATTCCATATTTCCGGGATGGATAATATTGTCAGAGAAGATGCGCCCGTCCTTTTTATCGGAAACCATATGAGCACCCTGGAGACGATGATTCTCCCCTCTGTTATTTCGCCTTTACGGGACGTTACATTCGTTGTTAAGGAGAGCCTTGTCAAGCATCCGCTATTCGGCGATGTAATGAGTTCAAGGAATCCAATAGTCGTTGGTCGCACCGACCCGAGAAAAGATTTTGAGGCAGTCATGAATGGTGGAATGGAATTATTGTCAAAGGGTATTTCAATCGTCATTTTCCCGCAAAGTACCAGGAGCATCATATTCAGACCCGCAGATTTCAATTCCCTTGGAGTCAAGCTTGCAAGGAAAGCGGGCGTAAAGGTTGTCCCGGTTGCGCTGAAAACAGATTACTGGGGCAATGGGAAAATAATAAAGGAGCTTGGACCAATAGATATAAGCAAGCATATTTATTTTAAGTTCGGAGAGCCTTTTACTGTTACGGGAACAGGAAAGGATGATAACCAGAAGATCATTGAATTTATCCAGTCATCACTTGCGGATTGGGAAAAACATCCGGAGTAGATCTGCTTAAATCACAGATTTAAAGCATAATAACAGGTTCTCAACATTCCTGCTGCCACGCTAAAAACCATGTCCGGAATTATTGAGTGTATTTTTTACATTTATTAAATTATTTTTATAGATTTGTAAGGAACTAGTTAATTCGTGTACTACATCCTGAAAAAACCGAGGCATGACAATACACACTTTCCCTCCGAAATCGAATCGACCAAATAACATATTTACAATTTAAAGCAATTGATATGGCAACATTAGACTGGCTCATTCTGGTTTTGTTCTTTTCGTGCCTTGTTGGAGTTGTATTGTGGGTAATAAAGCACAAAAAAGATAACACAAGTGATTATTTTCTTTCAGGCCGCAGTGAAACCTGGCTTGCGGTTGGTGCAGCAATTTTTGCAGCAAACATTGGTTCTGAACACCTCGTAGGCCTCTCCGGAGCTGGAGCAGAGAGCGGAATGGCGATGGCTCACTGGGAGATGCATGGATGGATGATCCTTGTTCTGGGCTGGGTTTTCGTCCCATTTTATTCCCACAGCAAGGTATTTACCATGCCTGAATTTCTGATGAACCGTTATAACAAGAACACAAGTTCCACTCTGTCAATCATCACTCTTGTAAGTTATGTGCTTACAAAAGTTTCTGTTACTGCATTTACCGGTGGCATTTTCCTTCAATCGGTAATGGGTATAGATTTCTGGTATGGAGCTATCGGGCTTGTGCTATTAACCGGTATTTTTACTGTACTGGGTGGCATGAAAGGCATTATGACCATTTCGGTTATACAGGCTCCTATTCTGATTTTAGGAGCTTTCACAATTCTGATCCTGGCCCTGATAAAAGTTGGTGACGGAGGCATCATCAATGGCTGGCATGAAACAGTAAAATATGCCAGCAGCAACGGCATGACCAACATGCATCTTTTTCATCCCAAAGGCGATATCTGGTACGATAAATTCCCCGGCATCAGTGTATTTTTTGGTGCTGCTATTATCGGTTTCTGGTACTGGTGTACCGATCAGCATATTGTACAAAGAGCGCTGGCTGCAAAAAACCTGCAGCAAGCCCGAAGAGGAGCTATTTTTGCAGGTTTCCTGAAGGTTCTGCCAGTACTCATTTTTTTGATCCCGGGTATCATAGCAGCTGCATTAAGAGCTAAAGGAATTCTTATTTTTACCGATAATAACGAAGCTTACGGAAGCCTGGTGAGCACTTTATTGCCAATTGGTGTTAAAGGCATAGTCGTTGTAGGTTTTATTGCTGCCCTGATGACTTCCCTTGCTGCGCACTTTAACTCTTCAGCAACCTTGTTTACAATCGACTTCTATAAGCACCATCGTCCCGATGCCAGTGAACATAAGCTGGTAGTGGTAGGACGTTTAGCGACTATTACCGTTGTTTTATTGGGTTTGATCTGGATCCCGATAATGAAAAGAATCGGCTCAGTGCTTTATGAATATCTGCAAAATGTTCAGTCCCTCATAGCACCTGCCATTGCTGCTGTGTTCCTTTTAGGTGTATTCAACCGCAAGATCACTCCTAAAGCTGGTGAATGGGGATTATTGATCGGCGCTTTAATCGGTCTTTTCAGGCTTGTCCTGATGGTTTTCGATCCGGGTAGCCACTTCGATCAGGTAACCCAGAGACTGATTGTCGATCCTTCACTTCATACAGGTATTTTTGCTATCCTCAAAATCAACTGGATACATTTCTGTATATTCCTGTTTTTCTTTACAATGGCTTTGATGGTTGTAATCAGCATGTTCACTCCAAAAGCCGGCGAACAGCAATTGCAGGGACTTACATATTTCTCTCAGACTCCTGACCAGATCAAAGAAACACGCGAAAGCTGGAGTGCTGTCGATATTATCACTTCACTTGTAGTGTTTGGCGTTTGTGTTGCATTTTATATTTATTTCTGGTAAGAGAATATACCCCCTTTCATTTTCCCCCAAGGGGGAAAAGTAAAAACCAACTCCTTCCCCCTTGGGGGAAGGTGGGGATGGGGGTAAAATCAAGATAGAAAAGGAATAAAATCAAAATTGAAAAAAAATATGGAAAAACTAAAAAGCAAAGAGATATGGTTTGTAACAGGAAGCCAGCATCTCTATGGTCCTGAGACACTCAAACAGGTGGCTGCCGATTCTGCCAAAATTGCAGCTTCACTTGATAAGTCACCGGAGATCTCTCAGAAAATTGTCTTCAAACCGGTTCTGACAACTCCTGAATCAATATTTGAGCTTTGCTCAGAGGCAAACAACTCAAAAAAGTGTATCGGGCTCATCGCATGGATGCATACCTTTTCTCCGGCTAAGATGTGGATAAGGGGTTTGTTGGTACTTAATAAACCATTCCTCCATTTTCACACCCAGCTTAACCGTGAAATACCATGGAATACCATCGACATGGATTTCATGAACCTGAACCAGTCAGCTCATGGCGACCGCGAATTCGGGTTTATTGGCACAAGGCTAAGGCTTAACAGGAAGATTGTCGTAGGCCATTACCAGGATGCTGAAGCTGTAGCCCGCATTGGTGTCTGGATAAGGGCCGCTGCCGCCCTTGATGATGCCCGCAACATGAAGGTTGCCCGTTTTGGCGACAACATGCGCGACGTGGCAGTGACCGAAGGCAATAAGGTAAGCGCACAGATACAAATGGGGTATTCGGTTTACGGGTACGGGATAGGCGACCTGGTTAAGGCAGTAAATGATGTTCCGGCCAGGGCAATTAAGAAGCTTGTTGCCCAGTATGGTTCTGATTATAAAATGACCAAAGCAGTTGCAAATTCAGAGACGCTTAAGGAATCTGCACGTATTGAGATCGGGATGGAGGCATTTCTGAATGCCGGTAATTTCAAAGCATTTACCACAACTTTCGAGGATCTTCACGGCCTTAAGCAGCTGCCTGGCATTGCCGTACAACGGCTGATGGCTAAGGGATTTGGATTTGGAGCTGAGGGCGACTGGAAAACTGCTGCCCTGGTACGTTCAATGAAAGTGATGTCACAGGGTCTGAAAGGCGGCACTTCGTTCATGGAAGATTATACCTATCACTTTGATCCGAAAGGAATGAGAGTACTTGGTGCCCACATGCTGGAAGTATGCCCTACAATTGCTTCCGGTAAACCTTCTCTGGAGATTCACCAGCTTTCTATTGGCGGAAAGGCCGATCCTGCAAGGCTTGTATTCAAAACTGCACCCGGAAAGGCAATCGCAGTATCGGTAATTGACCTTGGAAACAGGTTTAGGATGATAGCAAGTGATGTTGAGGTGGTGAAGTGTCCTGACATGCCGAAACTGCCTGTTGCCAGTGTTTTGTGGACTCCGATGCCAGACCTTAAGACAGGCGCTGCTGCATGGATATTAGCAGGAGGCGCTCACCATACAGGTTTCAGCACAGCTATTGATTCTGAATACCTTGAAGATTTTGCAGGGATGCTCGGCATCGAATTTGTCCATATTAACGACAAATGCGACCTGGCTGAATTCAGAAAAGAGCTTAGGTGGAACGAAATATTTTATCACCTCCAGGGAGGGATGAGCTAGAAAGATCTGAGTTAATCACTTTATACGAAGTTTCCTATGAAGCTATATTCGATGCATAGTAAGTTTTATGTTGCCGTCGATTGCATAATCTTTGGCTACGATATTGCTGAAAAAGAGATAAAGCTGCTGCTTATTAAAAGGAGCTTTAAGCCTGCCAAAGGCAAATGGTCCCTTGCCGGTGGTTTTGTCAATCCCGATGAGAGCCTCGATGCTGCAGCTTCAAGAGTGTTATCCAGCCTCACCGGGCTGAAGAATGTCTATTTGAAGCAGCTGCATTGTTATGGCGACCTTGACAGGGACCCGGAGGCAAGAGTCATTTCAGCTGCCTACTGGGCACTCATCAAGATAAAGGATATAGACAAGAAACTTTCTGATCAGAACGGAGCTCACTGGCAATCGTTAAAGAAACTTCCGAAGCTGATTTTTGATCACCAGTCAATGGTCGAAAATGCAATGAATGAGCTTCAGACACAGATCAAAATAAAACCTGTCGGATTTGAACTCCTTCCTGAAAAATTCACCCTGGTACAGCTTCTCGACCTGTATGAGGCAATATATCAGCGCACAATTGATAAAAGGAACTTCAGGAAAAAGATCATTTCAATGAATATCCTGGAAAAGCTTGATGAAAAGGAGAAAGTGACTTCCAAAAGGGGAGCGTTCTATTTCAGGTTTATAAAGGAAAGATACAGGAAGCTGGTGAAGGATGGATTCTATTTCAATCTTGACGTGAACTGAGGAGAACCAGGTCATTTACCCCGGGAACTGTTTTTAAGTGTATAAAATACAATTATTATTCTGAAATGCTCGATAAGTTAAAAATCAGTGTCTTTAAGGCAAACCTGGATATTGTAAACCAGGGACTTGTGATCCACACCTGGGGAAACGTAAGCGGAAGGGATAAATCTTCAGGACTAATCGTCATTAAACCGTCAGGAGTTAAATATGAGTCAATGAAGCTTGAGGATATGGTTGTTATCGATCCGGAAGGAAAGGTGGTGGAGGGAAAGAACAGGCCATCAACCGATACACCCACTCACTTATTGTTGTATAAGAGGTACGATGCCATAGGAGGCATTGTACACACTCATTCCACGTATGCAACATCATGGGCACAGGCAGGCAGGGCAATCCCTCCATTCGGGACAACCCATGCCGATCATTATTACGGACCTGTGCCTTGTTCCAGGAAGCTGACTAAAAAGGAGATCAGCAATGATTACGAGGTTAACACGGGAAAAGTGATCATCGAAGCTCTTCAGGATGCCGACCCTTTCACGCTTCCGTCAGTTCTTGTCAATTGCCACGGTCCGTTCTGCTGGGGAAAAGATGCTGAAGAAGCCGTTTATAATGCAGTTGCGCTTGAAGAGATTGCCAGAATGGCTTTTTATACCGTTCTCCTTGGGAAAAAAGAACCTGTTGACCAGGATCTTCTTGATAAGCATTTTCTCAGGAAGCATGGCAATGATGCCTATTATGGCCAGAAAAAATCAAATTAATTTACATTTTAAGGTATGGCAAAGAAATATGTTATCGGGATCGATTACGGCACGGATTCGGTCCGGTCGGTAGTTGTTGATACAACAAACGGCAAGATTGCAGGAACATCGGTATTTGATTACCCCAGGTGGAAAAAAGGACTATACTGTGATCCTTCATCCAACAGATTTCGTCAGCACCCGCTCGATTATATTGAAGGACTGGAACAATCGGTAAAAGGCGCTCTAATAGGCTTAAGCAGCGAGGTTATTAATAATATAGCCGGCATTACCGTTGATACGACAGGTTCAACGCCGGTGGCTGTCGGTAAAGATGGAGTCCCTTTATCAATGAAGCCCGGGTTTGAAAACGATCCGGATGCGATGTTTGTTCTCTGGAAGGATCACACTGCCGTTAGGGAGGCTGCCGAAATCAACGAA
Organism: Bacteroidales bacterium; assembly: GCA_003152835.1. Classification (GTDB taxonomy): domain Bacteria; phylum Bacteroidota; class Bacteroidia; order Bacteroidales; family VadinHA17; genus LD21. The sequence goes on from PMBC01000089.1 coordinate 20,619, forward strand.
CTGGCAAGGTCGTGGGGTGGTACTGACTTTACAAAATATGAAGGAGGCATTTATTCATCCGAATGGTTCTGGGCCAAGATCCTTCATGTCCTGCGAAGCAGCGAAAGAGTCAGGAAAGATGCATTCTCCTGGGTTGAGCACTGCGATTGGATACCGGCTTTGCTTACAGGCAATACAGACCCTCTTAAGCTTAAGAGAGGCCGATGCTCAGCAGGGCATAAAGCAATGTGGCATAAAGAGTTCAATGGTCTTCCGGATGAAAAGTTCCTTGTAAAGCTCGATCCTCTCCTCAAAGGACTGAGGGAGCATCTCTACAGGGAAACATATACCTGCGATCTATCGGTTGGAACGATCTCTGCCGAATGGTCCGCAAAGCTTGGTATCCCGC
>PMBC01000028.1 GCA_003152835.1 Bacteroidales bacterium
AGATTCTTCGCTTCACTTCGTTCCGCTCAGAATGACAGACACTTGTATTCTTGAAGAAGGGGGTGGTTGGAGGCACAGCCTCCAACCACCCCCTTCGACTCACTAACTAACTAAATGCTTGTCATTCTGAGTGAAGCGAAGAATCTCACAATTTAAGCCGGTCAGTCTTTAAAGTAAATAAAATATTGAATTCATAATAATTTCTAATTTTGCAGTTCAACCGAATTAACCGAACCAACCCTACCAATGGAGATACCTTCCAAATATGAGCCCGGAAAGGCAGAGAACAAATGGTACGATTACTGGATGAAGCACGGCTTTTTCAGAAGTACCCCCGATAAAAGAGAACCATATACTGTCGTAATTCCGCCACCAAATGTGACCGGCGTGCTACATATGGGACATATGCTGAACAATACAATCCAGGATGTGCTTGTACGCCGCGCCAGGATGCTTGGCAAAAATGCATGCTGGGTTCCCGGAACTGACCATGCCTCAATTGCCACTGAAGCCAAAGTTGTTGCCAAACTTAAGAGCGAAGGTATAGAGAAGAGATCCATCTCAAGGGAAAAGTTCATGGAACATGCATGGGAATGGACCAACAAGCATGGCGGGATCATTCTTGAGCAGCTTAAAAAACTTGGCGCATCATGTGACTGGGATAGAACTCTTTTCACGATGGATGACAAGAGATATGATTCTGTTATAAAGGTATTTGTTGATCTTTATAACAAGGGACTCATATACAGGGGTGTAAGGATGGTCAACTGGGATCCCCAGGCAAGAACTGCCGTATCGGATGAGGAGGTCTATTTTACCGAGGAACAGTCGAAACTCTATTATGTACGATATAAAGTTGTTGGCTGGAATGATTATGTCACTGTTGCAACAACTCGTCCGGAGACAATCCTTGGCGATACTGCTATTTGCGCAAATCCAAATGACGAGAGGTACAGGCATCTGAAAGGGAAGAAAGTCATTGTCCCAATGGCAAACAGGGAGGTACCCTTCATTTTTGATGAATATGTCGACATGGAATTTGGTACAGGATGTCTGAAAATCACGCCTGCACACGATATAAATGATTATGAAATAGGGCAGAAGCATAACCTCGGGTCAATCGATATTTTCAATGATGACGGAACCATAAGTTCAAATGCTGCAATGTTCGTCGGAGCTGACAGGTTTGCCGCAAAAGAGCTGGCAGAAGAAGAACTCAGGCGTACAGGCAATCTTGTAAAGGTAGTCCCCTATAACAACAAAATTGGCCGGTCTGAGCGCACCCATGCAGTTATTGAGCCAAAGCTCTCGATGCAGTGGTTCCTGAAAATGGATAAATTATCGAAACCGGCTCTCGATGCAGTGATGAACGGAGAGGTTCATCTGCATCCTGCAAAATTTAAAAATCTTTATCGACACTGGATGGAGAATGTCCATGACTGGTGCATCAGCCGCCAGCTCTGGTGGGGACACAGGATACCAGCGTGGTACTACAGGGGCAATGAATTCGTAGTTGCGGAGAATGCCGCCGGTGCTCTGAAGCTTGCCAGGGAAAAGAGCGGCAATAAAGCTCTGAAAGAGAGCGATCTGAGACAGGATGAAGATGTGCTCGACACATGGTTCTCTTCATGGCTGTGGCCGATAACTTCATTCAACGGCATTCTTGAACCGGAGAATCCTGATATTAAATATTATTATCCTACAAACGACCTTATTACTGCACCCGAAATATTGTTCTTCTGGGTAGCAAGAATGATCATTGCGGGCTATGAATATAAGGGGAAAAAGCCTTTCAGCAATGTTTACCTTACAGGACTGGTACGCGACCAGCAGAAAAGAAAAATGTCAAAATCACTGGGTAATTCTCCTGAGCCGCTTGACCTGATAGCGAAGTTTGGCGCCGATGGAGTGCGCGTCGGAATGCTTTTATGCTCTCCTGCAGGAAATGACCTTTTATATGAAGACTCCCTTCCGGAGCAGGGACGCAATTTTGCAAACAAGATATGGAATGCTTTCAGGCTAGTTAGGGGATGGAACGTTGACGAAAAGACCGATCAGCCCGAATCGTCGGAAGTGGCGGTTAAATGGATGAATGAGGCAATAAAAAAATCGACTGCAGAGATTGATTCCAATTTCAGGAAATTCAGAATTTCGGAAGCACTGATGAATGTGTACAAACTCATCTGGGATGAGTTCTCGGGGTGGTACCTCGAAAGCATCAAACCCGATTACGGGATGCCCATTGATAAGGTAACCTATGAGGCGACATCAGCCATATTTGACAATCTCCTGAGACTGTTACACCCTTTCATGCCATTCATCTCAGAGGAAATATGGCAGATGCTTGAGGAAAGAAAAGATGGTGAAAGCCTTATGGTCTCAGCGATGCCTGCATCCAGAAAGTTCAATAAGGAGATGATCATGCGTTTTGATATAGTGAAGGAGACCATCAGTGCTGTGAGAACTGTACGTAAGGAAAAGAATATACCGAATAAGGAGAGACTGATTCTCTGCATTAATTCGGTTGAGGATAAATATGACAGGGAGTTTCTCCCGCTTATTGCCAGGCTGTGTAATTTGTCGGATGTCAGATTCATTGATAAGAAAGTACAGGGAGCAGCCTCCTTCATGGTTCAGACAACCGAGTTTTTCATACCTCTTGGTGATAAACTTGATGTTGAGGGTGAACTTGCAAGAATCGGCGAAGAGCTGGAATATAACAGGGGATTCCTTGCATCAGTAATGAAAAAGCTCGATAATGAGCGTTTTGTCAAAAACGCTCCTGCCAGCGTCATCGACCTGGAAAGGAAAAAGAAAAGCGATACGGAATCAAAGATAAAGTCGCTTCAGAAGAGAGTAAAGGAATTAAAGAAGAAATAAACCCCCGTCCCGCGTGTTACGCGGGCCTGCCCCCTGAAGGGGGCTTGACTCGGTTACATGATTTAGAAGTATCTACAGTATTGGGCCCCCTTTAGGGGGCAGGCCATCAGCCAGTTGGCTGATGGCCGGGGGTCAGTTTACGGCATCAGTTTTCTTACGAAATAATTCTGATTTACCGGAACGAGTTCCCATTCATTATTGAGCAGGAGTACCCATCCCTCGCCCTCGAACTTGTTTTTATCGGCCTTATATCCCTTAGCCGTTATCCTGAGGAATTTGAAGTTATTCGAAACCAGGCAGCCCCCTTCTTCGACAGTAAGCTTGCCCCAGTTATCAGAAACGCGCAATTTGCTGTAAAGCGTGCCAAGAGTATCCATGGCGTGGATATCTTCAAGCTCGAAATCAAAGTAAGGACTTTCGAGTTCGAGAAAGACAACCGGTTTTTCAGTAAAGGTGCTGGTCATCCGGTGGATTCTTTCCCGTATATCTGATTCCCGTTTTGCTTCTTCAGTTCTTATTGTCTCAAGGTCATAATTGAGAGCAAGACTGCCCGCCACATCCCGGCATATTGAAGGTAGCTGGATGTTATATGCTTTTCTGACAAGATCACCAAGATCGACATCTTCGGACCTGATAGTGGTAAAATCAAAGCCTTTCCTGTATAGCAGGGTAGCATAAAGGGCACCATGAATAGACCCGTACGATCTTGAATAGGACTGCATGGAATAAATCCTGTCGAGATTTTCCATCAGCCGCTGGTTGAATTCTTCCGGAGTGATAGTGGAAAGCAGCGTATATGTAAAAGTGGCGAGGCCCTCATAATTTTCAAATTTGATTTCGTCCTTGATATATTTCTGGTAGAACTCATGGTTGGCGCCTCTGAAAACCAGGGCATCCCTGATTGCAAGCTGCTGTTCCTCTCCCTGCGAATTAAGAGCTTTTCTGAGAGCTTTCCATTCAAGCTTGATCCAGACTCTTGCGTTTTTCTCATCCATGTTTATGGTCATATACCCCGATGAGGTAAAGCCGGCCATCTCCTGGTACCGGTGAAAAAGCCCATGGACAGCCCTGTTTAGTATTCTGTACTCATCCTCTTCAGCTGGAAGGGGAGCCATTCCAAACAGCGTTCCTCCATATGTGACCGCGCCATTATTAATAATCAGCTCTTTTGGATAAGTGCCGGAATAAACGCCATCCTTTTCTTTCAAAAGCCCTTCATTATCAGGAAAATTTGCAGTGACTCTCCTGGTAGTACGGTCAATGAAAATCACAGGTCCGTAAAGGTTTTTCCCCCATAATTTACCATTGTCCCTGTTGCAGGCATCTTCAATTTTTTTGAAATACTGGATTGCCTTTTGAGGAGTAAAATATGATTCAGGCTGTTTTCCCTTGCAGCTGAAAAGAAAAAGTAGAGCAGGAAAAATTATCCATTTTTTCATTTATTGCACTTTTGCTGCTCCAAAAATAATCAAAAAAGGATAATTATCAACCCATAAGGCAATGAGCCAGTATTATGACTTTTAGCATCAATATGCTTATGTTTAATATGTACTTTTACAAACCTTATTTTTATATATGCAAACCAACGATATACTGCTGAATCCGAATGAACTGGTTCAGTTCCTGCAAAAACCGGCACGTGATTTCACGCGTGATGATATCATAAAATTCATTGAGGCTAAAAGCCTTCAACGATAAAGGATTAAGTGAAAAACTCTTTAACAAGCAGGATGAGTTAAGCAGCCTGGTCAGACAGTTTCTTCATTGCAACTGATAGTACGGATCCTTTCATCATAATCCTCTTTTGCCTCTTTAATGCTAAGGTTGAGCTCAAATCCGATCAGCAGGGCTATTGAGTTCAGGTAGAGCCACAGAAGTATTACCAAAAGAGTTCCGATCCAGCCGTACAGCCTGTTGTACTGGCCGAAACTATTCACATAGGCAGAAAATCCGAGAGAGGTAATTATGAATAGTATTGTTGCCACCATCGATCCTGGTGATATGAACCTGAAATCGGACTTTATAGCAGGGGCAAAATAATAGAGAAATGATATAGCCAGCAGCATAAGCAGGATAACAATAATCCATTTGAACAGAATGAGCATGATGATCACAAGGTGTCTTTCAATTATTTGAAGTTCAACAAGCCTTGTTACGGCCATTTTACCGAAGATAATCATGAACCCTGCCAGCCCGATCATCAGAATGACTACAAAAAGGAGAATGATGGATACCTTCCTCTGGTTGACCCATGTCCTCGGTTTGAACGTGTGTGAAGATACCACAAAAGAATTTATGATTGCATGAATGCCATTGGTCGAAAAAATGATAGTCGCAACAAACATGAACAGAAGAAACCCGCCGCTTTTGTTTGTGACCACATCAACGATTGTCGTTTCAAGGAAAGAGAAGGCATTGACAGGGAGTATGCTTTCAAACAGTTTGATGAGTTCCTGGTGGAAATTAGGAATCGGTATGAAAGGGATGAGAGTAAAAAGGAATATCGTTGAAGGAATAATTGCCATCAGGAGATTAAAAGCTATGGCAGAAGCTCTTGTGACGAGCACTCCTTTCCGGAATCCTTTTATTACAAACCTGAAGACCTGACTTATCGAAACGCCATCGAATCCGGGAAGAGTTAAATTTCGCAACTTATCCCTCTCTGAAAAATGCGGATCCCCGGGTTTAAGATCCATAGATTAAATCGCTTTTAAGCTCATATCAAGACTCTTTATATGATGAGTCAGGGCGCCAACCGATATAAAATCGACTCCGCATTCAGCATAAGATCTGACTGTTTCGAGTGTTATCCCTCCCGAAGATTCTATTTCATATCTGCCGGCAATAAGCCGTACAGCTTCTTTAGTATCCTCAAGGTTGAAATTATCGAGCATGATGCGGTTCACTCCCCCGTTGGCAAGTATACGCATTACATCATCAAGGTTCCTGGCTTCAATTTCAATTTTAAGCTTCCTGCTTGATTTTTTCAGGTAGTCCCTTGTTTTCTCGATAGCTTTTTCAATTCCTCCTGCAAACACAATATGATTGTCCTTGAGCATGATCATGTCGAATAGCCCCATCCTGTGATTCATTCCTCCACCTATCCGGACAGCCTCTTTTTCGAGAAAACGGAGACCGGGAGTGGTCTTCCGGGTATCGAGTATTTTTGCCTTCAGGCCGCTTATCCTGGTAACATACTGGTTGGTGCTTGTTGCTATGCCGCTCATCCTTTGCATGATATTAAGCACAAGACGCTCCGATTTAAGGATTGACTGCTGCCGGCCCGATATGTGAAAACCAATATCACCGGGATTGACGCGATTCCCGTCCTCAATAAATATTTCACATGAAAGATCATTATCGATTGCAGCAAAAGTCTCCTTTGCAACAGATACACCGGCAAGTATTCCCTCTTCTTTAATAAGCAGTTTTGCTTTGCCTTTGGCTTCCCATGGAATGCAGGCAAGCGAAGAGTGATCACCGTCTCCGAGATCCTCTCCGATGCTTTTTAGGATAAATTCCCTGAGGATGCTATTTTCCATTTTCAGATTCTATGCGTATCTGATGGATGAGAAGATCCTGGTCTACCTTCTTGAGCAGGAAGTAGACCCTGAAATTTCCCCTCTCGGTCATCAGGTTGCCGATAGCATATTCAGCATCATTTTTTGCACCCTGATGACGTATAATAAAATCTTTTGTCGGATAAGAGATAAAAAAATCCTTCAGGATAGCCTCTGCAACATTCTTTTTGTAGAAATCTTCTTTATCAAGCAATAGAAGCTCCACTGTCGAATTCAGATATTTTGACAACTCAGCAGCATTCCCGGCTTTGAAAGCTATTGAAATACCGGCAGGGATCCTTGTCTGCTCCTGTGCCGTAATTGTAAGGCTGTTGATCAACAGGAAAATGACAGGAATAATATTCTTGAGTTTCATTTAAAATGAGTTTTACCGACTTTCAAATTTATTTCAATGCAAATTTAACTATTTTCATAAACTAAAATCACACATGCCGGCTCAATATAATTATAATTGCCCGAACGCATTATTAATTATATTTTTGCAAGTATGCGTGTGCAGATAAGTTATACACAAAAGTCGCGCCAATATTTATGAAAATCGCCCTTATACAGACCGGCAAGACAAACGAAAGGCATGTGTCGGAAGGTATTGAAATTTATTCTTTGCGCATAAAGAAATATACCGGGTTCGAGATCGTAACAATCCCTGATCTTAAAAACACGCGTAATATGCCTGGCCATGAACAAAAGACAAAAGAGGGTAATAAGATATTGCAGTCAGTGGGCAAAGACGATTACGTGGTATTGCTCGATGAAAGAGGAAAAGAATTAAGAACTTCAGAATTTGCAGGATGGCTGGAAAAAAAGTTTGCAGCCTCCATGAAAAGGATAGTCTTTATAATAGGCGGGGCATGGGGCTTTTCGGAGGAAGTATATTCAAGGGCTGATTTCAGGCTCTCTCTTTCTAAAATGACTTTTCCTCATCAAATGGTACGGTTATTGTTTGCAGAACAACTTTACAGGGCTTTTACAATAATAAAAGGTGAACCTTATCATCATGATTAGGATAGGGATATAAACATGAATAAGAACCGGAACATATTATTCCTCGTTGCAGCTGCAATTCTCCTTTTCTTCCTGGCACTTATTGCAGAGTCGGTTTACTTCAGCGATTTTGAATATCATTTCAGAACAAAGAGATTCAATAAAATACTTCACGATAAGGAGAAGATAATGGAGGATTGCCTGAGCAGGTTAAAACCGGTTCTTGCCCGCGGTGAACCCCATGGTTCAATTTTTGAAAACAAAGTGTTCCTTATAGCAGAGGAGAACGAGATAACTATCCTGGAATATATCGATAATAAACTGACCTACTGGTCCGATAACGGTTTTGATGTGCCTAAAGATCTTAATGATTCGTTGTTTGCAAAACCAATACTTTTTCTGAAGAATGGATGGTTTCTGCCACTTATAATAAGGGAAGGTAATGAAATGATTGTCGGACTTCTCAGGATCAGGACTGATTATGGTTTTGAAAATGACATAATCAAAAGCGGATTTGAAAAGGATTTCAGAATGCCGGCCAGTGCTGGATTTGATGTTAAGAATGGTTCTTCGGAATATAAAGTCTTCAATAACAAGGGTTTATTCTTATTCTCACTGACATTCCCGGAAGTCAAAAGCAATTCATTATTTATCCTACTCCCGCTGGCATTATGGACTTTGTTATTTCTCCTGATCATCATCATTTCGCTAAGGCTGACTTCTTCTCTTGCAGGAAAGGGAAAACCTGCAGCAGGGATATTTTCATGCCTGCTGATCTTTATTATCATGTATCTGTTGATACTCTGGCTGAAAAAACCTTCGTCAATATTCGTAACAGGTCTGTTCTCACCATACATTTTTTCATTAAATTCATTTGTTCCGTCGCTTGGCCATCTATTAATCATAAGTATCCTTGCATTTATACTTGCATATTTTCTTTACAGGTATGTTCCGGAAAGTGATGCCCCCGTCAGGACTCGTTTCACCGATACACCTCTAATGCTCATTCTTATCACTTCAGGCGCAGTTCTGATGAGCCTGTTTCATAACCTTTTCAGCCAGCTGGTTTCCGATTCACACATCAACTTTGAATCGTATAAAGTTCTGAAGCTTAGTTTTTTCAGCCTTGCGGGATTTGTGACAGCCATACTTTTATCACTTGTTCCGCTGCTCCTCATAATGAAAGTATTCCATATCCGCAAGAATACTGAATTCACCAGGGTTCTCCTGTCTGTTGTCATCTCAGTATGCATAATTGCTGCCTTCCTGTTCCATGATAAAGTGTCAATGGCAGTTGTTGCTGCTTTTTATACCTGCCTGGTTTTTCTGATATGGATAGGAGGAAAAAGAAACATCAGCATGTTCAGCATGGTTGTGGTCTTTTCCGTCATCCTTGGCCTTTATTCGCTGTTTGTAATCACACGATTCACTGAGAAAAAAACGACTGAGAATCTTAAAATACAAGCTTTGTCGTTTTCGACTGAAAACGATCCCGAAGCTGAACATCTGCTTCTCGACATGTGGCCCGTTTTAACCAATGATGCATCACTTGAGAAATTGATGAATGTGCCTGATTTCAGACAGGAAGACATTGAAAGGACTTCCACATACGTCCATGATGTTTATTTCACCGGTTACTGGGGTAATTTCAATATTAATATAATACCCTGCAGGCTGAATGAATCGCTCAGGCTGGAAAATGAAAATAAATTAGTCAATTGTTTCGATTTTTTCGATGAAAGAATAAGAAAGTATGGGCATAAGCTTACCGGGACTGATTTTTATTTTATCGACGACCAGGGAGGACGCTCATATTATCTTGGGAAACTGCAACACGTTGCAGGAGATAATATTACAAATGGTTTATTCATAGAACTTTACAGCGATGTTAACGTTTTTCAGCCAGGTTATTCTGAGCTTCTGATCGACAAAAAATTCCATGGGTATTCAGGGTTGAAGGATTACTCGTTTGCAAAATATATCAACGGAGAGATTGTTCTGAAGTCAGGCGAATTTCCATATAACAAAAATGATGATGATTATATTGAAAAGGATTCTGATTACAGGATATTTAATGGCGGCATGTACAGGCACGTTCTTTTCAAAAACGGCAATGCAACGGTAATTATCAGCCGGCCAAGGCTGACGACAGGTGATGTCATAATCTCATTTGCCTACCTGTTTGCCTTCATTTTCATTTTCATTAACCTGTTGCTGCTGGTTACCAGCAAACCGGC
>PMBC01000040.1 GCA_003152835.1 Bacteroidales bacterium
GATCTTGTAGCCATCTTTTTAGTAGTTAACAATGGATATCCTTCTCTAAGATCATATTCGTTTTGATACCCGAATAAAGAGATAATCCCGGATTCTTTGCTTCCTCCTTTAAAATTTGAACGATTAGAAGTTAAAATTGCTTTTGAATGATCTAAATATTGTTGCGCCATTTCTTATTCAGTTAAAGATCAATACTATTTGATAAGGATAATTACCGCCTGGTTATTTTTTTAAAAATAGTTATTATTCCTGTTTGTTATCGGACTCCAATGTTTACTTAATAGAAAAATATTAACAAAAGACGAGCGCTGTCTTGCAAGTCATGAAGAAAGAGGGGGCGAGTGGGAGACAAGGTGCCCCGCTTTCAGCGGGATAGACTCCGCGACGAACCGAAACGAAGTGGAGCTCGCCGAAGGCAAATTCTGCGAAGCGGAAGATCATGATCTGGCAAATTCAACTAATGGTTTGATATTTCCTTTGTCTGCTTCTTTTATTGCACTTATATAAGCTTTCCTGGCTTCATTGTAACCTGTGAGATCAACCTGTCCCCAGGTGAAAACAGGTTTATTAAAAATATGTGTGATAACTATATCCGCCATCAACCTGGAATGCCTGCCATTGCCATTCGGGAAGCAATGAATATTTACAATGCCATGCTTTATTCTTACAGCGGTCTCATCATCGGGATAAGTTGAGTGATCAATCCAGTATTTTGAATTCTCAAGTAATTGCCTCAATGCAGTTGAAATCTGAGTTTTATCCACCCCAATATTCTTGTTTGACTTTCTGAAAATACCGGCCCAGCTCCAGACATCATTAAACATCCTTCGATGTAGTTCTCTTACAAAGTGCTCCGATAATATGTAATCTTTAATAAACTTCCGGGATATAGTCCATTCAACTGCCTGGGTAATATTCATCTGTTCAAACTCGTCCAGCTCAGCTCTGGTAGTAATTGAATCAACCAGTAATCCTTCTTTTTCATCGTCATCAAGGGGAGACTGACCGGGTATGTACTTAAGATCTAATCCCATAATTGTTTTGGCATTTTCATTTTAATCTCGAGAGCTTTCTGCTCAATTGATCTCCTGACCTGGGCCTGTGAAGTAGCCTGATCTTCAAGTTTCATATTCTGCGAGGTGCGCATTACTAAATCTCTTGCGACTTTATGTGCCTGCTTATCAATCATCTTTTCAATACTCTTATCCATAGGTACAAAACCATAGATAAGTTTCATGTTTAGCACTTTGCCGGCCTGCCTCAAAGTATTGATCGTGATTGTTCCGCTTGCCTCACGTTCCTCCAATTCTTTCACACTCTGAGGAGAGATTTTTAGTCTTTTGCCCATTTGACTTAAAGACATCTTCATGGCACCTCTTATTGTGCTAATCCAGCCTTTTGGGGGTACAGTGACTTTTCCGGCAGCATTAAAAGGCTGCAGTTTCCTGTCCGCCTGATTTATCAACAGCATTTGTTTTGCAGCATTCATAAGGTTATAGCCTAAATTATAGATCACAAATATAAGGTTATTACCTTAAATAAACAAATATAATATAAGGTTATACCCTTATTATTGAGAATTGTTTCAGAAAGGAAGAAGGAGGGCGAGAGTGGGAGATCGGAGTGAAACGGAGATTCCGCGAAGCGGAAGGGAAAGACAAGACAAAAGACAAAAGACAAAAGAAAGAAAAAAGAGTGCACTACCTTACGACTGCACGACTCGGACTTTTATGCTTTCAATAGCTTTTCCAACTCATCAGGATCTATTGAATTGGGGAAAAACTCCCCGAACCAGCGGACACAGCGATTGGCATTTAACGGGATGCCAATAACGGGGATATTGCTTTTGCGACATGTTCTCATTCCGTTTGTCAGCTCCGGTATGCAGGCAATGCCCAGGACACCAAACGTCCTTCTTTCGTGAAGTGTGTATTTCGCAAGCTGCTTCATATTGCCTCCCATCCAGATGTAAGGTTCAATCTTGTGTGCTTCAAGGATCAGGCTTGCATGATTCTGAAAGCAGCCTGCCGAACAATGCCTGCACTGGTAGTCAAATCCATTCTTAGCCGATTTACAGCTTACTGAGAAATCCTGCAGACAGTAAGGCATCAGGGCAATCTTCCTGTCGGCTTTCAGAAACTCACCGACATACAGTCGATTGGTAAGCTCGATCTCCAGCATATAGAGATGGTACTGCTCCCTTGTGGTCGCAAGTCTGAAGTCCCATAATTTGGAAAGCGGAAGTGTTTTCAAATGACTTTCTACATTCTCCGTGTATCTCCTGAGAATGGGATCAATAAGATTCAGAATAACTGACATCTTATTATCAGGATCATTGATTTTCAGGCACTTTTTCAGGTTCCTCTTTTTCGATGAAAACTGCTTTATATTATTCATCAGCTCCGGGGTCAGCGGATTTATTGCAACGATCCTGTTGGCCAGTATCTTAATTGCCTCATAATATCCGGAAGTCGAACCGGAATCTCCAAAAAGGGAGTAGGTCTTGCCATTTACCGGAACATATTCAGGAAGAGATGGTTTCATAATTGTTTTAAAATTACAATATTATGCAGAGAGATACAAGGAACACGGCGACCGGTGACCAGCGACTGGCAAACCGATAGCTATGGACAGAGGAAGCAGGATATTATTCTGCAGCAAATTTACTATTGATTCGTCCTTAATGAAAATCAGGGATTGATTTGTTTATCTTACCTTTATAACTCACTTTAAAAACATTCGTTATGTATCAGGAATTTCGCAGGCAATTCAGCATCACTGCCATAGGCCTTGTTTTTTTAGTTTTTGCTTCTTTGCTGACTGCTGAAGCTCAGACACTTACTCCAAAGCAGATGATAGCTGAGTTCGATAAGTTGCTGTCGGCACAATACAAACCCGGAGAACCCGGATGCGCTGCTCTCGTGGCCATCAAAGGCCAGATAGTTTATAAGAAAGCGTTCGGAATGGCTAACATCGAGCTTAATGTTCCGATGCAGCCTGACATGGTGTTCAGGATAGGATCAATTACCAAACAGTTCACCGCAATTGCCATCCTTCAGCTTATGGAACAGGGCAAGCTATCGCTCCAGGACGAGATCACCAAATTCATTCCCGATTATCCCACCCAGGCATATAAGATAACAATTGAACATCTTCTTACGCATACTTCAGGGATTAAAAGCTATACCAACGTACCGGAATTCTCTACGTATGTAAAGGAAGACCTGAAGCCGGCAGAAGCGGTTGACAAATTCAAGAATCTGCCAATGGAATTTGCCCCTGGCACAAAATTCAATTACAATAACTCAGGCTTCTTCCTCCTTGGTTATATAATCGAAAAAATAACGGGTAAAACATATCAGGAATATATTCAGGAGAATTTTTTCAAGCCCTTGGGCATGACTAATTCATTATATGGAAGCGATTCGAAGATAATAATAAACCGTGCTTATGGCTATAAGCCGGATGGAAAAGGTTTTGAAAATGCCGATTACCTGAGCATGCTCCTTCCTTTTTCCGCAGGCTCTATAATGTCGACAGTGGAAGACCTTTACAAATGGAACAGGGCTCTTATTTCGTATAAACTTGTTAAGAAGGAGACATTGGAAAAAGCTTTTACAGAATATAAGCTCTCAAATGGTAAAGGTACATCCTATGGTTATGGATGGTTTTTAAGCAAGCTCCAGGGAAGTCCGACCATCGAACATGGCGGAGGGATAAACGGATACCTGACCGACGCGATCTATCTTCCGGCAGAGGATGTCTTTGTAGCTGTCTTTTCCAACAGCACAGGTAAATCACCCGACCTGGTATCCGAGAAAATTGCAGCTGTTGCAATTGGGAAGCCTCTGAATTATAAGGAAATACCTATCGATAAAGCTACTCTTGAACAATATACCGGAGTGTATGAAGACGAAGATAGCAACCAGGGAATGATCACCCTGGATAGTGTGCAACTTTATTCTCAGAGAAGCGGAGGCCAGAAAAATAAGATCAGCCCTTTTGCCAGAGATAAGTTTTTCTTCCAGAACTCTTTTGCCACCATAACTTTCAACCGGAATATTTCAGGTAATGTTGCTGAAGCTGTGGTTGAAGAGAGAGGTGCCTCGACATTATGGAGAAAAACGGACAAACCTTTGCCTGCACATGCTGAAATCAATGTTACTCCGGAGGTGCTTTCGCGCTATGTTGGCGAATACAAACTCGCACCCGGTTTTATCCTGACGGTTACAGTTGAGGGCGGCAGGATCTTTACCCAGGCAACAGGACAGGAGAAGGTGGAGGTATATGCAGAATCCGAAACAAAATTCTTCCTTAAAGTGGTCGAGGCTTCAATCGAGTTTGTGAAAGATGATACAGGTAAATTCAGTAAGCTCATCCTTCGCCAGGGCGGACAGACAATTGAAGGGAACAGGGTACAAGACTAAAGAAGGAGAGGGAGACAAAAGACAAAAGACAAAAGACAAAAGACAAAAGATAAAAGACAAAAGACAAAAGTCGAAGCGAATCAAAGATCCTGACCGCAGCGTCAGGAGCGGGGACCCCGATCGCAGCGTCGGGGCAAGTCCCTCAGTCCTTCAGTCCCTCTGACTCGTTCTGATTCCCGGTTGGCCATGAGCGATAAAATTTACGAAAACCTGTACAAGGATATTTTACTTAATTGAACTAAATTACAAGGGCTTACCAAAACATTTATCAGATTGCAGAGTTTTTTTATCATTCATTCTTAAAACAAATAAACATGAAACGTACCGCAAAAGCACAGAAAGGNNCTGAAAACATGTGAATGATGTAACTTATTTTCAGGATTATGTAATTCTTATAAGAGTTTGAAGACATACCTTTATAAATAAATTTATTCTCAATCTGGAAATCAATAAATACAATTTAGTCTGAACTAACAGGCAAACTCAAACAGGAATTTGAAGTTTTTAAACCAAATATTATTTTAATTATGAAAAAAGTTTTATTAGTTCTCACAATGGTAATGGCTGTTCTGGTTGTCAATGGACAGGCTACCAAAACCACCGTAACCAAAGACAAGGTTGCCACTGAAACGCTCAAGGCAGCAGATCTCCAGAAAGACATAACAGACAATATTGCTAAAGATTTTGTCGGTTATACTATTACAGGAGCAACAAAAGTTACAGTAAATGGTACTGTTAAATATGAAGTAGTTGTTACCAATGGTACTGCAACTGAGACTCTTGTATATGATAAAGATGGAAAATATCTCCACAAAATGGTTCCAAAAACTGAAGTAAAAGAGACAAAAGTTGTTAAAACGACAACTACGACAACAACTAAAAAGAAATAATGATTGCAAGGTCATTGGATAATTAAAAACGGTGCTTGAAAGGCACCGTTTTTATTGTATTGTAAATATACTTAATAACCACAGTACAAGGTATACTGTACCAACCACAAGCCATATGTCCACCCCATAAAAAACAATACCTTTGTTAATAATAAACAATGTATAACACTTTTTCTCAAAAGAAAAATGAAAGAATTTACACCCTCAATTAAGGGGAATGCAGCGCTACGGAATCTTTAAATAAGGCAAATCGGGACAATCAGGGAAAAACTTAGCTCCATCCACGAGGATTTTAAGTATGACTACGAGCTGGAGTTAAAGGCTTTAGCTGTATAAGACCTGCAAGACAATTCTTCCTGACGCCTGTTGCCTGTCGCCTGAGGCCATTTTTTTATACCTTTATTTCATCTTACAGATCATTGCACAACCTTAGCTTCAACATGAAGATCAAGCTTTCAATATTCTTCGCCTTATCACTTCTTTACAGCGGGTTGACGGCACAGAATATCGACACTGCATTCAAGTATTACCATGCCGGGAGGTTNNGATCATAAATACACCAGGGCTGAGGATTATTTCCTGCGGGCAAAGGATATCTACGAGAAGAAAAATGGACAGAACAGCCCGAATTACCTGATTGCCATCAACAAGCTGGCGGAATCGTACCGCCTCGATAACAAATATGCCGAGGCGGAGAAATATTACCTGCAGTCACTCGACATCAGCAGGAGCAGGTTCGGGGAGGAGAGTTCACAATATTCGATTCCCCTGAGCAACCTTGCATCTCTTTACCAGAAGAGTGGCAGCTATCAGAAGGCTGAACCTCTCTTCCTGAAAAGCCTGGAGATCAGCCAGAAGCTATTTGGA
>PMBC01000191.1 GCA_003152835.1 Bacteroidales bacterium
ATAATAAAAGGGCTGAACCGCCTGGGAATCATGATCGACATTTCACATTCTACGGACAGTACCGTTGCGCAGGCGGTAAGGTTATCGGAAGCACCTATAATTGCATCACACTCATCGTGCAGGTATTTTGTACCGGGACTGGAGAGAGATCTGCCTGATGATCTGATAAAAGCCATTGCAATGAAAGGTGGAGTCGTTATGGTGAATTTCTGTACCGAGTTTCTCGATTCAGTCTGTCATAAAAATACTGATGTGGTCATTAATTTACTGGATTCAGAAAAATTAAGCTTCGACTCAAAGGAGGGGAGTGAATTAATTGCTGAATATGGAAAAACGCACAGGTTACTTTGTGATTCGAAACAGCTAGTTGACCATATAGAACACATTATTAAGATTGCGGGAATTGATCATGTCGGAATAGGTTCTGATTTTGACGGGGTCGGACCTTTAAAACCTTCAGACGTACCTGACGTGTCGGGATACCCCGTAATCGTAGCTGAGTTGCTTAAGCGAGGTTATTCAGAAAAAGAGATTAAAAAGATATTATCCGGCAATTTTCTCAGAGTATGGGGTGAGGTGATTAAAATTGGCGAATCGCAAAATAAAAGTTCAGCCAGATGAAAAGAGATCACTACAGCGGAGATCAGGATACCGGCTATATACTTCTTTTAACCTGATCAGGCGGATATTTAAATGCTGAAGCTGTGATGATTGAACTGATCCCGATAGAAGTTGAATGTTACTCCGGTTATAAAGCGGATGAATATCCAAAATATTTCACCTGGAACAATAACCGGTTTGAAATACAACAGGTAACGGACCGCTGGTACCAGGGAGAGAGCAATCCTGAATTGCCGGCGTCAGATTACTTTAAGATAGATACAACTGCTGGGGAGCAGTTTATCATTAAATATGATCTTGAAAGTGATAAGTGGTATTTATGCAGGTAAAAATTGGTAGCCTTTAATTCAGAAAAGCTTTACAGGGATTGTGCTGAAAGGGTCTGTTAATATCTTCTCTCAATTTCATCTCTGCACCTCATCTTCCTTCATTAAATAATTGTCAGTCCGTTGTCGTCTGGATTTCCGGGACAATTTCCTGCGGAATGAGATTCAATCCGACATATATTGAATGAATCATTTTATTTAATTCAGGAAGTTTACGTACAAAGATAAGAGCACCTAAAACACAAGATATTCCACCTATTAATATTGTATTTGACACACCTATGATCTTTGCCAAGCCACCTGCTAAAATACTTCCAAAGGGCGCTGTACCCATAAATGCCATTGCGTAAAAGCTCATGACACGGCCACGTTTGTCATCATCAACAATAGTCTGTAAGATAGTATTACTTGATGCCATCTGTAACATCATTCCAAGTCCTACTATTACCATCACGGCTAAAGAGAGTAAAAAGAACCTCGAAAAAGACAATGTGATGAGCCCCAGCCCAAAGATACCTGCAGCCAGAGGAATAATTCTGAATAGCCCTATAATATTTTTTTTTGAAGCAAGATAAAGAGCGCCAGTCAAAGCACCCAGCCCTGAAGCTCCCATAAGAAAGCCAAAAGTATGTGAACCTCCATGCATTATTTCTTTGGCAAAAACAGGCATAAGCACTGTATACTGCATTCCCATCAAACTGACCAGACTGAGTAAAAATATAATGTATTTCATAGGTACAAAATCAAAAGCATAGGAAAATCCTTCTTTCATTTCTTTTAAAACATGAGTGTTCTTCCTGATTATTTTTCTTGGGGTAACTTTCATCAACAGGAGGGATGCTATAACAAAAAGATAGCTTATCCCATTAAGCAGAAAACAAATCCCTTCACCAGTAAATGCTATTAATATACCTGCTATTGATGGTCCAAGTAACCTGGCGCCATTAACCATTGAAGAATTCAAGGCAATTGCATTTCCCAGGTCTTCCTTTTTTTCTACCATTTCAATAACAAATGACTGTCGCGCAGGAGTATCAAATGCATTAACGCACCCCAGAAATATATTCAGAAGTACAATGTGCCAGATCTCAATTATACCTGCGAAATAGAGAAATGCAAGAATTAATGCCTGTATCATTGCTGCAATCTGAGTACCGATCAAAATGTGATATCGGTTCAAGCGATCAGTCAGAACTCCGGCAAATGGAGCTATTATGAAAGTAGGTATCTGACCGGCAAAACCAACCACTCCGAGTAAAAGTACTGAACCAGTAAGGTGATAGACTAACCAGGGTGTAGCAATTCGTTGTATCCAGGTTCCAATCAGTGAAATGCTTTGTCCGCCGAAGAAAAGGCGATAATTTCTGTATTGAAAGGAACGAAAAATTATCTTGAGTCCTTCAAGTATCTTTTTATCAAATTTAGCAGATGCCATTTACCAGGGAGGAGTGAATTACAACTTCCGGGCTATTTGTTCCATTTCAAAAGGTTTACCATGCCCGGGATAAACCGTTTTGATGTTCATCTTTTTCAACCTGTCGATACTGTTTTTAAGTTCCCCGGGATTTTCTATATAAGTAGCTATATCAGGCTTTCTGATATTAATAAATATATCTCCGGCAAATAAATTTCCATCATCGGTTATTATTCCTATTGAACCTTTTGTATGACCAGGAATATGAACCACTGTGGCATTAAAACCATATTCATTCAGGTTTTGTCCCTCTATTAAATAAATATCCGGTTTGAATTTATCAAAAACAAATTTTCTTCTGAATAACATTCTTATTAAGATAAATATCTTCGCTTTCAAGGTTCTGACTTTTCGTTTCACGAACAATCCATTTTCCACCATCGGAGAATCATTATTATGCATAGCAATCCTGCATTTATATTTTCTCTGAAGCTTTGCACAGTTTCCAGTATGGTCGAAGTCACCATGGGTTATAATTACAAGTTTCAGCTTATCTGGCAGGCAACCAGAAGATATTAATTCGGTTTCCAGTCTTTCCCAGTGCATTCCCAAACCGGTATCAATTAAAACGAATCCTTCCTTGACCTTTACCAGAAAAGCATTTACAAAGGTCATTTCAATAGTAGTGATATTTTCTTTTCCCATAGGATATAAGTTTGTTAATTTAAATGTATAATT
>PMBC01000114.1 GCA_003152835.1 Bacteroidales bacterium
AAAGTTCCCCTCCCTGGAGGGGCCAGAGGTGGGTTGGTTTTTCTGTATCCAGTCCTTTATTACCCTTAATACATTATTCATATTTTTTTTTACCTCAATATCCTCAAATCTTAAAAAATGAATCCCGAGTTTTTCAAGATCAAGTTGCCTTTTCTCATCATAGT
This sequence comes from Bacteroidales bacterium, assembly GCA_003152835.1. Lineage (GTDB taxonomy): Bacteria > Bacteroidota > Bacteroidia > Bacteroidales > VadinHA17 > LD21. Next base: position 165 of record PMBC01000114.1, read on the forward strand.
CGTACCTATAAATATGTGTGTCCCCATCAATTTCTATTGCCAAAGAAAGTTCTTTGCAGTAGAAATCTATAATGTATTCTCCAATGGGTCGTTGCCTGTCGAAATCGTGACCCAGCATATTTTTTTGTTTCAATTCATTCCAGAGCAAAACCTCAGAAAGGGTCATGTTTTTGCGCAGTCGTTTTGCAAGTTCTTTAAGATTTTGGTTATATGGGATTATTTTTCTTCTAGCTGGCATTTATTTTTTATTTTAAGAACCCACCCCTGCCCCTCCAAGGAGGGGATTCCATTGGAACATGCCTATCACTCTGATTAAATTCATTCTTCTACCCACCCCTACCCTCCGCTTCACGGAAGGACTTATGTCCTTACTCTTTAACCCAGTCGGCGCCGTCCTTAAGATCCTTGAGGATGATCCCTGCGTTTTTGAGCTCATCCCTGATCTTATCTGATATCCCCCATTCCTTTTTGTTTTTGGCATCCTGCCTGAGATTGATTATGATCTTCATCAGGTCGTCAGCAAGTTTCTCTTCATTACCTCCTGATGCCTCATCCTTAAGCCCGAGGATATCGAATACAAAAGTATTAAAGAGCTTCTTCAGTGATTCAAGGTCGGCAGCGGTAAGCTTCTCAGAACCGTCATTTGCCGAGTTGATATATTTTACGCCATCAAAAAGATGAGACAGAAGCATGGGGCTGTTCAGGTCATCATCCATGGCTTCATGGCAATTATTCCAGAGAGCCTTGATATCAACCGTCGATGTCAACGAAGGTTTTAATTTCTTCAGCGTCTCAATGGCTTTCAGGAGTTTCTGCAGACCCTTCTCTGCTGCCTGGAGCGCTTCGTTTGAAAAATCGATTGTGCTTCGGTAATGAGCCTGAAGCAGGAAGAACCTGATTGTCATTGGTGTGTAGGCCTGCTGAAGCATCGGGTGGTCTCCGGTAAAGAGCTGGTCGAGAGTTATGAAGTTACCCAGTGACCGGGCCATCTTCTGCCCATCGATGGTTATCATGTTGTTATGAACCCAGTACCTCACCGGCTCATTGCCTGTTGCTGCTGTCGACTGTGCAATTTCGCACTCATGATGCGGGAACAGGAGATCCATTCCTCCGCCGTGGATGTCGAAAACGTCTCCAAGGTATTTTGTGCTCATGGCAGAGCATTCGAGATGCCATCCCGGGAATCCGACACTCCATGGCGAGGGCCATCGCATTAAGTGCCCGGGCGTTGCCTTCTTCCAGAGTGCAAAGTCGAACGGGTTCTTTTTCTCATTCTGACCGTCGAGGGTGCGGGTGCTGGCCTGGAGATCCTCGAGGACCCTTCCCGACAGCTTGCCGTAATTATATTTTTTGCTATACTTCAGAACATCGAAATAGACAGAGCCGTTGATCTCGTAAGCATACCCCTTTTCAAGTATCTCTTTGATGAGTTCGATCTGCTCGATGATATGTCCAGAGGCTCTTGGTTCTATAGATGGGTGAAGTGTATTAAGGTCCTGCATGTTTTTCAGAAAGCTGTTCAGGTATTTTTGAACCACTTCCATCGGCTCGAGATGCTCAAGCCTTGCCTTCTTTTCAATCTTGTCCTCTCCCTCGTCTGCATCATTCTCGAGGTGCCCTACATCGGTAATATTTCTGACATAACGGACTTTATATTCCAAATGTAATAAATATCTATAGAGTAGATCAAATGTTATTGCTGGACGAGCATGCCCAAGGTGAGCCTCACTATATACTGTAGGTCCACAAACATACATCCCTACATAAGGAGGATGAAGAGGAGTAAAGATTTTTTTCCTTCTTGTTAGACTATTATATAACTTTAATTGGCTCTTCATTTTAAGTATTTTTTACAAAAATACGGAATTCTTTTTATTGTCGTGCGGTTCTGCAGTCGTGCAGTCTTGAAGTCCGGTTTTTTTATCAAGATATTGTTTTTTTAAAAATCATTCATATATTTGTCCCCACAAATCAAATATTCCTTCCTTTCAAGGGTGTTTGGTTTTTATTAAGAAGGGCGGAGAGATTAGGCTCTGCGAAACCCTGGCAACCAATCCCGATAAATCGGGAAAAAGGTGCCAAAACCTAATCCCGGAAAAGCCGGGAGATGATAAAAATAAAACACGGAAACAATGAAGTCATTTCATCTTAACCGAAAAAACCTGACCATGCTGCACATGCCTATGGACATGCGCCGTTAAGGATCCTGGTTTGGAATAATCAATTCTTCACATAGTTGCAGGATCACCTCACTGGCAGGCTTGTATGCCTGTCCTAACCGATTAGTAATAATTATAATAAATAATAATATGAAACCAGGAAAAATACACTTCGAGACTTTACAGATACATGCAGGGCATCACCCCGACAGCGAAACTCATTCGCGGGCAGTTCCTATTTATCAGACTACATCATATACATTCCGCGACGCAAAGCACGCTGCCGACCTCTTCAGCCTTGCAGAGCCCGGAAACATTTATACCAGGATCATGAACCCNNAATAGACAAAAAGACAAAGGCAATCTATGTCGAGACCATCGGAAACCCGGGATTCAACATCCCCGATTTCGATTCATTTGCAAAACTGGCTCATAACAATGGCATTCCGCTGATAGTCGATAACACCTTCGGAGCGGGAGGCTATCTCTTCCGCCCGATTGACTTTGGTGCCAATATCGTTGTTGAGTCGGCAACCAAATGGATAGGAGGACATGGTACAAGCATTGGCGGAGTAATAACCGATGCAGCCAGTTTTAACTGGAACAATGGCAACTTCCCTGTCTTCACTGAACCTTCGGCAGGTTACCACGGACTCGTATTCGGAGAAGTTTTCAATGAAAAGTCCCCTGCCGGGAATATACCTTTCATTGTAAAGGCCAGGGTTGAAGGACTCCGTGATCTCGGACCTGCTTTGAGCCCTTTCAACTCATTCCTGCTGATCCAGGGCCTTGAGACACTGTCGCTCAGGATGGAAAGACATGTTCAGAATACCCTGGCACTTGCTCAATGGCTGCAGTCTCAGTCCGCCGTAGAAAAAGTCAATTACCCCGGGCTTCCTGGCAATCAAGGCTATGAGCTTGCAAAGAAATATCTCCCAAGGGGAGCAGGCGGCGTCCTTAGCTTCACCCTGAAAGCCGAAAAATCAAAGGCAGCAAGGCTGGTTGAACACTTTGAGCTTGTGAGTCACCTGGCAAATGTCGGTGATGCAAAGACGCTCATAATACAGCCTTCAGAAACAACGCATTCACAGCTCTCACCAGAAGATCAGATAGCCGCAGGCGTTGAACCCGGACTCTTCAGGGTATCGGTCGGACTCGAGCATATTGATGACATTATTTATGATTTCGAACAGGCATTTAAGCANNTGCCATGCCCTTACCGCTAATTCCGATGTGGAATCCTGGTGGCCCGGAATGGTTGGGAGCGGATTGCTTTTTGATCCGGATGAGTATTTTATCGTTTGCGCCAACGTGCTTGGAGGATGCTACGGAACCACAGGACCGGCTACTGTTAATAAATTAACAGATCAGCCGTGGCTGCGCGATTTCCCTTTCATCACCATACGCGACCTGGTGAATGTACATGAGATACTTCGGAAACATCTTTCAATAAAAAAGATCCATACCATTATCGGCGCTTCTATCGGCGGATACCAGGCCCTGGAATACAGCATCATGTTTCCCGACCTGATCGAACGGCTTGTGGTGCTCGCTTCGGGAGCTAAACAGACTCCATGGGCACTCGCTTTCAGCGAATCAATGCGCCTTGCAATGGAAGCCGACCAGACTTTTACAGCAGGGGAACCGGAGGGCGGTAAGAAGGGACTGAAAGCTGCAAGATCTATCGCTCTCATCAGCTACAGGACAATGAACGCTTATAACAAAACGCAAAATGAGGATGACGATGAGAAGCTTACTTCATTCAAAGCTTCATCATACCAGGCATATCAGGGTGAGAAGCTGGTAAAAAGATTCAACCCCTATTCATACTGGTGCCTCACAAACCTTTCTGATACACATAATCTCGGCAGGGGAAGAGGTGGGGTGACCAATGCCCTGAACAGCATTAAAGCCGATGTCATCTGCGTTGGAATAAAGTCGGATATGCTCTTCCCGACTGACGATCAGAAATTCATTGCGACCCATGCAAAAAAGGCGGAGTATATTGAAATGGATTCTTTTTATGGCCACGACGGCTTCCTGATTGAGACAGAGAAAGTGACCGGGATCATCAGGTCTTTCTGGAAAAAAACTTCAAAATGAACTTACAATGACAAGAGAAAAACTCAAAATAGGAATGTTCGGCTACGGTTGTGTGGGGCAGGGGCTTCACGACGTGCTGAACAGCAGCAAAGGCTTCAGGGCCGATATAGTAAGGATATGCGTGAAGGACCGTACCAAGACGAGACGGATACCGATGTCAAACTTCACCTTCGACAAAAACGATATCCTTAACGACCCTTCAATTAATCTTGTGGTAGAGCTTATCGATGATGCCGATGAGGCTTTCAGCATTGTCTCAACTGCAATGAAAAGCGGGAAGAATGTTGTTACTGCCAACAAGGTTATGGTTGCGAACCATTTCCGTGAGCTTGTCGACCTGCAGGAGAAATATAAAGTCTCGCTTCTCTATGAAGCTTCCGCCGGGGCCAGTATACCTATTATCCGTAACCTTGAGGAGTATTACGACAATGAGCTTCTCTATTCGCTTCGAGGCATCCTGAACGGGACCACCAATTATGTCCTGACACTGATGCACAACCAGGGAATCGATTATGATGTTGCCTTAAATGAAGCAAGGGAAAAAGGATTCGCAGAATCCGATCCGACACTCGATGTTGAAGGATGGGACGCAAAATACAAGCTCTGCATAATCACCGGCCATGCGTATGGACTTTTTCTTGATCCTAAGGAGGTATTTCATTACGGCATTAACACCATTTCAAAATTCGACATCCAGTATGCCAGGGAAAAGGGATTCAAGATCAAGCTCGTTCCATTCGTCGGCAAAACGAATGAAAATACCATCACCAG
>PMBC01000101.1 GCA_003152835.1 Bacteroidales bacterium
TGCCTTTGCTTGAAAAGGTTCTGATAACTGATATCGGATCTGAAGGAAATGCCCTGGCCAGGGTTGATAATCAGGTGGTTTTTGTTCCAATGCTTATCCCTGGTGATGTGGTAGATATTAAGATACGGAAGAAAAGAAAAAAATTCATCGAAGGAAGCGTCGTCAGGTTTCATGAATACTCAGCCGACCGTATTGCTCCGGTGTGCAAACATTTCGGTGTTTGCGGAGGCTGTAAGTGGCAGCACCTCCCGTATCCTCTTCAGCTTAAATATAAACAGAAGCAAGTAACCGATAACCTGACCCGCATTGGCAAGGTTGAACTACCGCCAATAAGCCCGATAATAGGATCCTCAAACGTTTATAATTACAGGAATAAGCTGGAATATACGTTTTCTGACAAGCGTTGGCTTACCAGGGAAGAGGTGAACTCGGATAATGATTTTGAAAAAGAGGATGCCCTGGGTTTTCATATCCCCGGGCTGTTTGACAAAGTGCTTGACATAAGGGAGTGCCATTTGCAGCCCGCCCCGTCAAATGCAATCAGGGATGCGGTCCGACGATATGCCCACCGGAACGCGCTTCCTTTTTTTAATCTTCGTCAGCAGAGCGGCTTTCTCAGAAACCTCATCATCCGGAATTCTGGTGACGGAAAAATAATGGTCATCGTGGTATTTTTTCTCGACGAAAAGGAGAGGAGGGAAGGTCTCCTGGATTACATTGCCTCTGAATTTCCGATGATCACATCGCTCTTTTATATAATTAATAATAAGAAGAATGATTCACTTGCCGATCAGATTCCGGTTCTTTACAAAGGCGATGATCACCTGGAAGAGCAAATGGAAGGATTAAGGTTCAGGATTGGACCTAAATCCTTCTATCAGACCAATACAAGACAGGCACTGGAACTCTATCGTATTGCACGTGACTTCGCCGGGCTGACAGGCAAAGAGATTGTATATGATCTTTATACCGGGACAGGTACTATTGCGAACTTTGTAGCATCATCATCATTGAAAGTGGTTGGTATTGAATATATTGAGGATGCCGTCATTGACGCCAGGATCAATTCCCAGCTGAATAACATTAAGAATTGTGTCTTTTTTGCAGGCGATATTAAAGACGTCCTGACAGAGAAGTTTATGGAGATAAACGGACACCCGGATGTTGTTATAACGGATCCTCCCAGGGCTGGCATGCATGAAGATGTAGTGAAAGCAATAATGTCAGCCGCTCCTTCACGGATAGTTTATATAAGCTGCAATCCATCGACCCAGGCACGCGATATTCTGTATCTTTCTGACAAATATGAGGTTGTGAGAGTACAACCGGTCGATATGTTTCCCCACACACATCACGTCGAAAATGCTGTCCTGCTGAATAGGAGGGAGCTTCTGCCAGGTGTCGGAGGTGAAAAAAATAATGTATCTTTAGCATTTAAGGGTTAGAAAAGTGGAATGAGCAACAAGGAAATACATAATCCTGATATAGATTCTCTGGTAAAGACTGATGGGTTAGATGATCACCTCGCAAGCCTGAGGTATGCCAGGATAATTCAGAAGGCTCTTATGCCTGATCCTGAACTTCTTAAAGGTGTTTTCAAAGATCATTTCGTCCTCTTTCTTCCACGTGATATCGTAAGCGGTGATTTCTATTATGTGTTGCGGAACCGCTCTTTCCTATGCGTCGCTGCAGGAGATTGCACCGGTCATGGCGTACCAGGAGCTCTTCTGAGCATCCTTGGGATCAGTTTTCTTAACGACATACTTCAGTCGCGAAGCAATCTTAAGGCAAACAGGGTACTCAACCTGATGAGGGAGAAGATCATGAAAGCGCTTCATCAGACTGGCGATAAGTCTGAAGCAAAAGACAGCATCGATATTGGATTACTGATAATTGATTGTAATACCGAAGCCATTCAGTTTTCAGGTGCCAACCGACCTCTTATCAGGGTCAGGAACGGAGAAATTGCAGAATTCAAGCCGGATATGATGACAATCGGCCTGGCACCTCTTAAGGAGCATCCATTTACTAATCAGCTGATAGATTCGATGCCCGGCGACTCATTTTATCTTTTCTCTGACGGATATTCTGACCAGTTTGGTGAACTAACCGACAAGAAATTCAAACACAAGAATCTGAAAGCAGTGATAAGTTCTGTTGCCGGCCTTCCCCTGCCAAAGCAAAGAGAGATACTTGAAAGCACGTTTAATGAGTGGAAAGGGAACACACAGCAGATAGATGATATTCTGGTATTTGGTTTTCAATTATAATTAAAGTTCTATGATGAAACTGGCAGCTTTCAGAATCAGGAATTTCAGGTCGATAGTGGATACCGGATGGCAATCTCTTTCTCCTGATAATATAACCTGCCTGATTGGTCAGAACGAATCGGGGAAGACATCTGTTCTTGAAGGACTGAAAGTGTTTTATACAGGTTTAATATCGGAGGACATTCTCCGAAGCGATCTCTCCCTGCCTGAAGTGAGCTGCAGGTTTACAATCCCGGAAGGCTGGCTGCTGAAGGTCACCGATAATCCCGGAACTGAACTTAAAGAACTGCTGGGTGGACTGACTCATATAGAGCTGACACGCGTCTGGATCGCTGATCTTTCCTCTGTAATAGTAGTAAGCGGTGAGATCAGCCAGTACCTCGATTCACTTGAAGATGCCTGGAGGCTTTACCTTAATGACGTCACTATAAAACTGGAACAGGAGATAATCCAGATAAACGAACTTGAAAATACCCTGACTGAACTTATTAAAAGGGAATCAGAGATCAGAGCGAAAATTGCCGAAAGTGAACCGATCAGGAAAGGTTTCTGGTTTTTTATTAAAAAGTCCTCTGAAAGTGTTACAATGCAGAACCCGGGTCTGAAAAACCAGCTAAACGAGGTCAAAAAGCGAAAAGAGGAGATATCGAGTGATCTTCTGAACAGGCAGACGATGAAAAAAACCGGTGAATCGTGGAAGAGGTTTCAGGAGAAATATGATTTACTTGATGATCATCTTGCGGAATTATCTGTGAAGCTTGAAGAGCGCCATCAGAAGATGACTCTCTTAATGAGACCTGCTGATGATGACGACGACCTTGAATGGAAAGTTATTCTTCAGGATTTCAGGAAGACTAGGAGTGAAAGGGATCAGGCAAAAGCTGACCTTGACAGGTATGTTGCTCTTTCAGGTTATATTATTGACGGATGCTCTGAGGAGGAAGCAGGGGTAAAGGTTAATGAAATCATACATTCGTATAAATCGGAGTACAACAGCGAAATACTAGGCAAAAAGTACTTTGAATTTTGCCCTGTTTTTGAGTTATTCGAGGATTTCGGCAGTCTTCTTCCAAACCGGATCGACATGGAAGATATTATCACCGGCAACGAACAGGTTGAAGGATATAAGGCGGCCCGTAATTTCCTGTCAATAGCTCAGCTTGATTACTCATTTTTTCAGCAGCCATCAAGCAGGATCCTTAAGCAGAAAATTGAGAACCTGAATCAGACTCTCACTCATAATTTCCAGGATTTCTGGCAGCAATCCATAGGCCGCAACAATAAGATTCATATACAGTTTGAGCTGGATCATTACAGTGCGGCTTTTGGCAGCAGGGCCGGAAAGCCCTATCTTGAATTCTGGATCAAGGATGAAGGCGAGCGACTTTATCCTAAGCAGAGAAGCCGGGGAGTTCGCTGGTTCCTCTCCTTTTACATGGAGCTTAAGGCTTCGGCCAATATCAACAAACAAATGGTATTGCTGGTCGATGAACCAGGAGTAAGTCTGCATGCGCGTGCACAGGAGGATGTTCTCAAGGTTTTTGAGGATATTAAGGATAAGATCCAGGTGATCTATACCACGCATTCCCCTCACCTTGTAGAGATAAATAAGCTACACCGGGTTCTTGCCGTTCAAAGAGATGATCTCAACAGTCTTAGAAGCACCACCCGTATACTTGATCCGCTAAGCCTCTCTACGGCCTCTCCCGATACGCTCAGCCCGCTGCAGAGTATACTCGGTAACCCTCTGGCTGGAGAAGGCTTCTCAAACAAAAAATTCAACCTGATCATAAATGATACGGGATCTTTTTATATCCTTAATGCTATAATCCAGCTCATGGGCTTCAAGGGAAGGGTAAGCGTTATTCCTTCGACAGGTGTCTCGAACATACCCTTATTATGCAATATCCTGATGGGATGGGGGCTCGATTTCGCCGCGATGCTTTTTGATAATGAAAAGGAGATATGGATTGGAGAATCTTTAAGGGAGTCTCTGTACAAAACGGACATCAATAACCGGGAGATGATTTTAAGGATGCCTGAGGGAATTCATAATTCGGAAGACCTTTTGTCAACACTTGATTTCAAGAATTACATACTGAAGTCGAGGGAAGGAATAACTGTTTCAAACTCTGAATATATACGTGAACACGAAATGCCAAGGAATTTTCTTTTCTCGAGGTTTTTATCTGATGTGAAGGCCGGGGTAATTAAAATCCAGGATTTTGATGAAGAGAGTGTGGAAAATTTCAAGCTGGTGATCGGTATGCTGAAGGTTTTGAAATAATTAGTGAATTATTTTGCACTTACTGCTTGTTTTTCTACTTTTGTCGCGCTCACGGTGATTGGAGAGATGGGTGAGAGGCTTAAACCAGTCCCGTTTTTTTTG
>PMBC01000153.1 GCA_003152835.1 Bacteroidales bacterium
AATCATTGAAATTTTACTTTTTCTCATCTTGCTGGTTCATAAAAAGTTCATAAAATGCCTCTAACTAATTGTGAATCAACAAATAATTGTCGGGGTGAGAAGACTCGAACTTCCGGCCCCTACGTCCCGAACGTAGTACGCTACCAACTGCGCCACACCCCGATAGAACTTATATTAATCTCCTTTAAACTTTTCTCTAATCCTTTTCCCTGCCCCTACGTCCCGAATCCCGTTTTCGCAATCCTGCGAAAACGGGACTACCAACTGCGCCACACCCCGCTTTGTGCTCCGTAGCCTTGGTGAAGGAGCATTTTTATAAAAACATCACATTTAAACAACTCATATACTTCCGACCTCCCCGCCAACGGCAGGGTCCCGAATCCCGCTTTCGCAATCCTGCGAAAACGGAACTACCAACTGTGCCACACCCCGTTATTGAATTCAGGCTGACAAAAATAATAAATTTTTTGCAAGGTTTAATAATCTATTTTACTGTTAAGCAGATATTGCTAACTCTGATCCTTAATTTCATTATTTTAGTGACCTTTATATGTAAATTCTTTGACTGGTATGGATATCAGAACCAGGATCTCTTCGATTGACATAATGAGAGGGCTTACTCTCTTCCTCATGCTTTTTGTAAATGACCTGAATATGCAAGTTGCCCCTTCCTGGCTTGGACATATGAAAGCCGATTTTGACGGAATGGGACTGGCGGACTGGGTATTTCCCGGTTTTCTGTTCATCGTCGGAATGGCTATCCCTTTCTCATTCTCAAATAGATTTTCAAAGGGACAGGACCTTGCACAAGTTAGTAAACATATCATAACCAGGACTATAAGTTTGCTCATAATTGGAGTTCTTATGCTGAACACTGATAGAGTCGATCCGGAATTAACCGGATTAACCAGAAACCTATGGGCTTTGCTCATGTACCTAGGGGTTTTTCTGATATGGAATGATTACCCGTCTAAGGATCCAAAATTCTTCCTGATAGCAGGACTCCGCCTGGCCGGTATGGCAATCCTTTGCTTCCTGGTTGTGAAATTCAGATCAGGACAACCCGAAAATAATGGCTCCCTTGTAACTGAATGGTGGGGGATACTAGGATTGATAGGATGGGGTTACCTCGTATCAGCTTTTGCTTACGTTCTGTGTCGTGAGTCAATTCTTAAAACTGCTGCTATAGCTTCTTGCTTCCTTGCTTTAAACATGCTATCGGGATGGCATCTTTTAAAAGTCCCCGGAATTATCAATACGGTATTTGGCGTGATAATAGATGGAAATGTGCCCTTTATAGTCCTTTCCGGACTCATCGCCGGACTTATAATTAAGAAACTGCCATTGACTGAATTCAGGAAAGTGATACCCATCTTTGCCGTGCTGGGCATTTTCTACCTGACTTCAGGATTTGTTTTACGAAAATGGTTTATCATCTCCAAGATAATAGGAACTCCAAGCTGGGCAATGATTTGCTGCGGGATCAGCCTGTTTGTTTTCATAACTATTTACTGGCTCGCCGATGTAAGAAAACTGACGGTCTGGGCAGCTTTTGTGAAACCTGCAGGAGAGAATTCGCTTACAACATATCTTGCTCCCGATATAATCTACTATCTTATCTGGAGTTCCGGCATACCCTTTCTAATTTATAAGGAATCATCCAGCCCGCTTATAGTTATTGCAGGATCGCTTTTATGGTCCCTGATAATGGTCTGGATGACTGCACTCCTGGTACGATTAAATATAAAGTTGAAAATCTGAGCATTCCGGTGAATCAATTATCGGACTAAGCTCATAGAGAACGGGTACGATTTTTCATCAATCCCTCTTCTTTTTTCAGGTTCCGGTCCCATTCTGAATACCAGCTTCCCTCCTTTCTGAAGCTCACCGTGCTTTATGTAATTCCTGTCCAGATTATTGCCATTAAGAGTGATGGACTGAACATAAACATTCTTCTGATTATTACCCGGCGCCTCAATGACCAGCTTGCTTCCATTTTCAAAATTAAGTGTTACCTTCTCAAACAACGGGGAACCGAATACATACTGGTCAGTACCGGGAGTGACCGGATAGAATCCCAGTGCAGAGAAAACGTACCATGCTGAAGTCTGCCCATTATCCTCATCTCCGCAATAGCCGTCGGGTGTATAATTGTAAAGTTTAGCCAACACTTCCCTCACATGGTATTGCGCCTTCCATGGCTCCCCGGCATAATTGTATAGGTATATCATGTGTTGTATCGGCTGGTTGCCATGTGCATAATTGCCCATGTTCATGATCTGCATTTCCCGGATCTCATGGATCACGACGCCGTAGTACGAATAATCGAACAGAGGAGGCACAGTAAAAACAGAATCAAGTTTTGCTATGAATTTTTCTTTCCCTCGCATAAGGTCGACAAGACCTGCAATATCCTGAAATACACTCCAGGTATAGTGCCAGCTATTTCCTTCGGTAAAGGCATCTCCCCATTTGAACGGACTGAATGGTGACTGGAATGTACCGTCAGCATTCCTTCCCCTCATCAGCTTCCTCCCGGGGTCAAATACATTTTTGTAATTCATTGCCCTCTTCGCAAAGAGATCCGTCTCTTCTTGCGGACGCTTCAATTCTTTTGAAAGCTTGCTTATACAAAAGTCGGCATAGGCATATTCGAGAGTACGCGCTACATTCTCATTAATGCCGGCATCATATGGTATATACCCCAGTGTATTATAGTATTTTGCGCCAAGCCTTCCAACGGAGCTCAAAGGCCCGGTGCTGTCGCTGTTTTTAAGTATCGCCTGGTAAAGAGTTTCTATATCATAACCCCTTATTCCTTTCAGGTATGAATCGGCTATTATTGATGCTGAATTCGAACCTATCATGCAATCCCTGTGACCGGGACTAGCCCATTCAGGCAGCCATCCGCTCTCCTTATAAGTATTCACCAGCCCTTCCATGATCTTGCTGTTAAGGTCAGGGTACATAAGCGTTGTAAATGGGAAAAGGGCCCTGAAGGTATCCCAGAATCCGTTATCGGTGAACATATAGCCCGGCAAAACCTCTCCATTGTAAGGGCTATAGTGAACAACCTTATTTTCATTATTTATTTCATAAAAGCCGCGAGGAAAAAGCAGCATCCTGTAAAGGCATGAATAAAAAGTCCTTTGCTGGTCCAGATTACCCCCTTCAACTACTATTCTTCCGAGCTGCCTGTTCCAAGCCGCTTTCCCTTCTGCCATAACCTGGTCAAAGCTCATTCCCCCGGTTTCTCTTTTCAGGTTAAGTTCAGCCTGTTCCGGGCTTATAAATGAGGATGCAACGCGCACATTCACGGTATCTGATTTTCCTGTTTTGAAACCAACGACGGCACCTGCATGACTGCATTCTTCACTTAAATTATTGATATCCAGCGTATCGCCATGCCAGGTATGCGTTGAAGAAAATTCCTTGTCAAAAACTGCAACAAAATAGTTGTGGAAATTCCCGGGCACTCCGCCGTGGTTGTTCCTGCAATAGCCGATGATCTTTCGTTCCGAAGGAATTATTCTGACCATCGATCCTTTATTAAAGGCATCAAGAAGAATAAATGATGAATCGCTTTCCGGGAATGTAAACCTGAAGATAGCTGCCCTTTCAGTTGGCGTGATCTCTGCTTTTATATCATAATCGGCCAGATAGACACTATAATAATATGGTTTCGCAACTTCAGCCTTATGAGAGAACCAGGAGGCTCTTTCTTCATCCTTCAGTCTTATCCTGCCTGTTTCTGCCATAAGCGAAAAAGCAGCATAATCATTGATCCACGGACTTGGCTGATGGGTTTGTTTAATACCCATTATTTTATTGTCATTGTAGGTATAGGCCCAGCCATTGCCCATCGGCCGTGTCTGTGGCGTCCAGAAATTAAGTCCCCATGGCAGGGCAATTGCAGGGTAGGTATTGCCATGTGAAAGTTTGTACTCCGAATCGGTGCCCATAAGAGGATTCACAAGATCCACAGGGCTGAAAACAGTTCCGGAACTATTATCGGAGCAGCCTGGTAATGACCATAATATTATTGCAGAAAGTACTGTTAATATATTAACAGTACTTCTTAAAGTATTAAAAAACGACATCCCAATTTTCAAATTATCAAATTATATAATTTTCAAATTAACCAGACTGTCAAACACTATTTCAGGTGTCAGCCAGTTCATGCAGGCAAGATCTCCCCTGCGGCATTTCCCTTTTCCGAAAACAGTGCAAGGCCGGCACTTAAGTTCTTCTATGGGAATCTTTATAGCGAAAATGTCAGGCTGCCGCCACGCACCAAATCCTGTAAGAGGATCTGTCCCACCCCAGATTGAAATCGTTCTGGTTCCTGAAAGCGCCGCCATGTGCATGTTGGACGAATCCATGGCAATCATGAAGTTAAGCCTGGCCATTAGTGCAATCTCTTCATCCAGGCCCAGGGTTCCCGCAATAAGGACAGACTCGGGAATTCTGTTCTGAAAGGATATAAGCTGTTCTGTTTCTTCCTTTCCTCCAAATAGCCAAAACCTTACCTTATATTGTCCTGCTATAAGTTCAAGCAGCCTGATCATGTTCTTTTCGGGCCAGGTTTTGAGATCATGTTTTGCATATGGAGCAACACCAATGTGAAGTAATCCGTTTTCATTCATCAAGCCTGATACTCTTTTTTTAGCCTCTTCCGATGGTAATATCCAAGGCCCGTTTTCAAGCAGAACCGGGAATCCGGCTTTTGCAAAAACATCATAATATCTCTCCACCGAGTGCCTGAGCTGTAACTTGTTTTTACCTGTTATTACCATCCTCCTTTCTGCTCTTCCCTTGTCAATCACCGATGATGGTACACCCGACAGTTTGAATAACCACCTCAATATCTTTGATCTTAGAACATCATGGAGATCAATAATATAATCAATTTTTTTCGGCTTTCTCAAATCTCTGAACAGATTAAATAAGCCGTTTAATCCTTTATGCCTATTATTAAAATCCGGAAAAAAAAGTTCAAGTCTGCCAATTGAGTAAAAAAATGGCGCAAAATTAGAACGTGTCACCAGAGTTATGTCTATTTCCGGATATTGTTTTCTTAATCCTCTGATAACAGTTGTAGTGAGAGCCACATCTCCCATGGCTGATGTTCTGATGACAAGCAGATGCATATCAATATTTTTCATAAGATTTTTCCTCGAACAATGCGGAGGCTGTCCGGATATTGATCTCTTTCTTTATTTCTGCTCTTTTATCGTTCCTGAAATAGACCGAGCGGGCTATTGATATAAAATCGTTTCCAAAATTCTTCTTCCGTTCAAAGTCGCGGATATGATCTTCAATATCCCACAATTCGCAGTTAACCTCATAGAGAGCCTTGTACAACGGATCTGAAGTTTCCAGTATCGATGATGTCACTCTGGTAAGTTCATTATACTCCTTTTGCAGGTTCTTCAGCTTAACAGGATCTTTAATTCGCTCAAGTTTGATCTGAATAATGGTGAGCTTATCGATTATTTCGCCGTTTGAGACTTCGATTTTCATAAATAATTATTTGATAATTCAAAAGTAGTATCTTTCTTCTTTTACTTTTTACTTTTATCTTTTATCTTTATTAATTCGGATCAACATCAATTGCAATTCTCAGAGCTCCGGCTCCTTTCTCTTTTTCCAGTCTTGCAATTGATTCCTGAATCATTTCCTTGACTTTTGCCAGTGGTTTCTCCTTTTCAATTTTTAAAAGCAGGGTTTTTATGTACCACAGCTGAATCTGTGAGATCACCGGGAATTCAGGTCCAAGCACTCTTTTGCCGAAAGTGGTTTTAAGATCGCCCCCAAGGATATCTGCATAGTGATTTAGTGAAGCACGCTCCTTATGCTTCAGGGTGATACGGATCATCCTGCAAAATGGCGGATAATTGAAAACCTTGCGTTCCTCAGCCTGAAGCCTGAATAATCCTTCGTAGTCGTGTCTGACCACCAGCCTGATTATCTTATTGGCAGGATCTGAAGTCTGAACTATGACTTTCCCCTGTTTATTTCTTCTTCCGGCCCGTCCGCTTACCTGTTCCATAAGCTGAAAGCTTCGTTCATGAGCCCTGAAATCGGGATAATTCAGCATATTGTCCGCATTAAGGATCCCCACTACTGTCAGGTTTTCAAAATCAAGTCCCTTTGAAATCATTTGTGTTCCGATAAGGATGTCGATCCTGTGCTCTTCGAATGCTTTTATGATTTTAGAAAAAGCATTTCTATTCCTGGTAGTATCCTGGTCCATTCTGCCTGTAACGGCTGAAGGAAAAACGATCTTTATTTCATCCTCAATTTTTTCAGTGCCGAATCCCCTTGTTGCAAGACCTGTCGATCCGCAGCTGCTGCATTTTGAAGGCACGGGGGTATTATAGCCGCAATAATGGCAAACCAGTTTATTGATTCCTTTATGATATGTCAGGTTTACAGCGCACTGAACGCAGACGGGTATCCAGCCGCACTCGGGGCATTCTATATAAGGGGAGAAGCCTCTCCTGTTCTGAAAAAGAATTACCTGCTCATTCTGACCCAGAGCATCATCTACAGCATGAAGCAATTCAGGTGTGAAATGAGAGACCATCTGCTTTTTCCTGTAAGCTTCGCGGGTATTTGCAATGATCATAGAAGGCAGATTTATCTTGCCGAATCTTTCCTTCATGGTTTCCAATCCATATTTTCCATTTAAAGCATTGTGATAACTTTCAATAGAAGGAGAGGCTGATCCCAGAATTGTTTTTGCTTCATGAATGGCTGCAAGCATTATTGCCGAATCGCGTCCCTGATAACGCGGAGCAGGATCATGCTGCTTGTACGATCCATCATGTTCCTCATCCACAATCACCAGCCCCAGGTTGCTGAAAGGCAGGAAAAGGGAGGATCTGACTCCAAGAATAAGTCTGTAGCCGGTATCTGTATTTTCGACGGCAACTCTGTTCCAGATTTCCGCTTTCTCCTGTTCGTTAAATCGTGAATGATAAACTCCAGTGACGCTGCCGAAATGTTTTCGCAGCCTCAGTATTATCTGGGTTGTAAGCGCGATTTCAGGCAGCATATAAAGAACCTGTTTCCCAAGTTTAAGCTGTTCCTCGATCAGGTGAATGTAGATCTCTGTTTTCCCGCTTGATGTGACTCCATGAAGCAAAACAATTTCATTCAAAGTAAATTTGCTTTTTATTGATTTAAAAGCAAGCTGCTGGTTTTCACTCAGTTTCCTGAGGGGTTCCTGTACGGTATCAGGTTCATTCAACCTCGTGACCTTAAGTGAAACCGATGACAGGATTCCTTTGTCTGTCAGGGCGTCGATCACTCCTGAAGCTGTCGATGATTCCTTTAACAGGAGGGAACGCCTGACCGGTACAATTTCGGAACCTGGGTTATAACCAGTTAAATGGAGGTATGCCGATAAAGTCTGTTCCTGCTTTGGCGCTTTCCTGAGCTTATCCAGGATATCATTAAGTTCTCCATCGCTGAAATGCCGGGCCAGCTCAATAAATCTCTCTTCCCTTGGCTTATACCTGTCAATAACCGGCGAAGAGGTTACTCCGTCAGGGAGCAGTACAGAAGGCAGTGCAGCATTCATTACTTCTCCCTCGGAGCACATATAATAACCTGCCATCCAGTGCCAGAATTTCAATTGTTTTTCATTCACAACCGGAACACGTTCAGAAAGTTCCATTACCGGCCTGATGTTCTTTAGTCCGTGTGTTTCATTGTGAAGTCTTGCAACAATACCGGAATACAGTTTCCGGTTCCCAAGCTGAACCAGCACCCTGGTACCTGGCATTATTGACCCTTTCAGATTATCCGGAATGCTGTAAGTAAATCGTCCTCTTACGGCAACAGGCAAGATTATATCTGCAAAGCGGTATGGCATATAGAAAAGTTATATGCAAAATAAGAAGAAAAAAGGAGAATGCTACTCCGATTTAATGAATGACGACATCACAGTCAACAGATGTTCCTTCCTGATTGGCTTTATAAGGCAGGCATCGCAGCCTGCTTCAAGAATTATATCCTTGTCGTCTTCGAAAATGAAAGCTGTTTGTGCTATTATCGGAAGGTCCTTCCTGATCTTCCTGATTAGCCTGGTTGCTTCAATGCCGTTCATCTCGGGCATTTGCATATCGAGGAGAACAACATCAATATCAGGTGTGGTGCTTATGATTTCAAGAGCTTCAGGTCCTGAACGGGCCATAATAACGATTATGCCGGTATCCATCAGGATGCGTTTGAGGTAAATAAGAACATCTTTGTTATCATCGACCAGCAGGCACTTCCTGGCACTCCAGTTTATATTTGTAAGAATCTGTTCTTTTAATATATCCTTTAGTTTCCCCCTTGTACTGCCGGCAGGCCGGTAAGGAATCGAGAAACTGAACTCTGATCCGATCCCTTTTTCTGACTTGACAGATATCTTTCCTCCCATTCTTTCGACTACTTCCTTTGCCAGTGTAAGACCAATTCCCAATCCTTCAAAAGGACGATGATGCCCGTCAATTTCCTGGCGGAATTCTTCAAAAATACGGTTTAAATTCTCTTTTTTAATTCCAATACCGGTATCACTGATTTTGAAAATCAGGTCCTCGTTTTCCTTTGAATATGAAAATTCTATTGAACCATCGAGAGTAAATTTAATGGCATTGTCCATAAGGTGACTCAGCACTCTTTTAAGCCATATTTTATCTGTAAATACCAGGTCTGCATTGTCTTCGAACAGGTTTTTCACATTAAGGATGATTGATTTCTCATTCCTTTTAATAATCTGTCGTGCCTCATCAATCACCTCATTAACAATAGCATTCACGGATGATTCTTCGTAAGTTATTTCTATCTGTGAACTTTCAAGCCGGGAGAGATCAATTATATCGCCGATAATCTGAAGAAGCTTTTCACTGTTATGGTTTATGTGTTCGATGTATTCTTCCTTCATTTCCTGGGTTACATCATTCGACAATAACAGGTTCGAAAACCCCACAACGCTGTTCAGAGGAGTTCGGATTTCATGAGAAATATTTGCAAGGAAGCTTGATTTCAGCCTGCTGCTCATTTCAGCCTCGATATTAGCTTTGACCAGCTCTTCGTGAACTTCTTTCATTTTAGTAATATCCCTCGAAATTGTCAGGGCTCCTATGATTTTCCCATTTTCATCTTTTACGGTTACCGATCTTGTTGAGAGGGTTACATAATAGCCATCTTTGTGACGAAGCCTCAGCTCACTCTCATGAAAACCCTTATTCTTCAAAGCTTCAAGTCTGGCAGCCATGTAACCAATATCGTCGGGATGGATTAAAACTGCAGGATCAGATGAAGCATATGAATCTTTATCAAGTCCTATTACCGAATAAAAGGCTGAATTGGAAAACTTAAGATCCCATTCCTTGTCGAAAAACGATATACCGTCATCGGCCGACTGGATAAGCATCTTAAAAAACTTGTCCGTTTCATGGAATTCCCTTGTCACAATATCCTTCTGTATCGACAGCTCATGATTTGTGCCAAGAAGATTCTGGTTTTTTTCCTCAATCTGCTTATTTCTAAGGATTAGTTCACGGTTAACTTTTTTAAGTTTTGAGGAAAGAATAATTATTACTGCACAAATAATTAGCAATGCAACAATGGCGGTAATCAGAATATTCAGAAAACCTGCGGAAAGGGCAAGGGGTGAATTAAGCGGAGCTACATTTGTGGCTGAAGAAATCATTTTCATGCCATAAGAACCAAATGAAAATATTATGATTATCAGCAATATTAATAAATAAGGCCTCTTAATGCCATGCACTAATTTTTTATTCTCCCGCATTCCCCTGGTCATTCACAAAAACAATAAATAATACTCCCCCCTGATTTACTTTCAACAGGATTTCGGGGCAAATATATATATTCGTGAAGTCAAAATTCCTGATTTTTATCTTAAAAAATATTAAATTGCAAACAGTTAAAGAGTTTATTAACAGCCATGATAAATGGAACACGACAAGTCATATACGGGTGGGAGGAAATACAGCAATGATGAAATAACGGTCTACTGGAAACCGTCTGCATGTATCCATGCATCATACTGCTACAGGGAACTTATTGAAGTATTTGATCCTGGAAGGAGACCATGGGTTGATATGAAAGGGGCCGCAACTGATAAGATCATAGAGACTGTAAACATGTGTCCGACCGAAGCACTTACCTGGAAATGGAATGAGGAGGCTAAAAACCAGTCGGTCGGAAATGACCAGTCAAATCATGTCAGATTCAGAAGACCGGAATTATTGACACAGGGTGAAAGTTTTCCTGAAGAAAATTCCGTATCGGTGAAAATCATGACTGACGGACCTATTGTTTTAAAAGGTGATTTTAACCTTGCCTATAGCGGGATCAACAAAGATTTCAGAGAAGGCCTGGTCTCGATCTGCAGGTGCGGGGCAAGCGATCACCTGCCATTTTGCGACGGGCAGCACAGAAAGATCGGTTTTACAGGATAATTATATTCTATGGAAGATAATAAAGAAAAGAAGCCAAAGACGGTAATTGAGGTTATCGATTCAGGCCCTCTGAAAATTAGCGGGAATTTTATTTTGAAAGATATCAAGAGGGACAAAGAGACTCCGATGGGCGAGGTTTGGCTCTGCAGGTGCGGGAAATCGTCAGACAAGCCATTCTGTGACGGATCGCATAAAAACAAATAGCTTCTTACCTGGCTACAACATGGAAACATCCTTGTTTTATTTCATATGTCGCCCAGCATCTATGCTCATCCCTTAACTGCCAGATTACTTCAGCCAGTGCCTCCTTTAAAAAGTATTTATCGCAATCCGTAATAAACCATTTTGGCGAAGAAAACTTCACATAGCTTATATCAAATGCATTGCCATAAAAGTGGGGTGAATTGACTGATGCATTTGAATTTGATTTCCTGAGCTTGATCAGAATCTCCGTTGTCCGGGTCATTGAGGTTATTTTAAAATCCGACCCGCTTAGCCTTGTACCAGAAACCTTCTTCCTGAATCTCTTCCCGATCTCCCTTAAAAGTGCCTTACCGTTTTTAGTAAGAAAAGGATAGCTATATGAAAGATCTTCAACCTCGTAACCTCTTCCGTTTCTTATTTTAAAGAGTTCCCCCTTACCAGCTTTTCTCAAAAGCTCTCTTTTGTTACTGCTCCTGCTGATGCCGGAAACACTTGATTCCTCTATATAATCAGGCAGCATATCTTTTAACTTCCGGCTGTAGATCGACTGCCTGTACGAAATGCATCCAGATCCTGTTTTTTTGTTTATGTAGTAACGAAAGCCTTTATTAACATCCCTTGGACTGTAGATAGAGATCATGGTAAAAACAAGGAAAATCAGTGCCGTTGAAATGACCACATATCCTAAAGGTTTTACCTTGATTCTTTTAGACACCAAGCACCTCCCTTACCTTCATGGCAGCCTCTTTGAATGAAATTGCTGAATAAACTAAAAGACCTGATTCATCGATTATCTTTTTAGCCTCTTCAGCGTTTGTTCCCTGAAGTCTGATAATCACTGGCACCTTTATTTTGCCTATTGCCTTATAGGCTTCAACAACTCCACTTGCAACCCTGTCGCACCTTACAATCCCACCGAAAATATTAATAAGAATAGCTTTCACAGCAGGGTCCCTGAGAATGATCCTGAATCCGGCTTCAACAGTTTTGACATTTGCGCTGCCACCAACATCCAGAAAATTTGCAGGTGAGCCTCCTGATAATTTGATAATATCCATTGTAGCCATAGCAAGTCCGGCTCCATTTACCATGCAGCCTACATTACCGTCAAGCTTGACAAAATTCAGGTTATAACTTCCGGCTTCGACCTCTGTCGGATCTTCTTCGGAAATGTCTCTCATTTCGGTCAGGTCAGGATGGCGGAACAGAGCGTTATCATCAAGTACCACCTTACAGTCAACTGCAAGTATCCTGTCGTCGCTGGTTTTAAGCACTGGGTTTATTTCCAGAAGCTGTGCATCGCAGCTGGTGAATGTTTCATATATCCCATCCAGAAATTTCTGCATGTTTTTAAATGCTACGCCGGAAAGACCAAGGTTAAAAGCAATATTACGGCACTGGAAAGGAAGAAGTCCTACAGCCGGGTTGATCTCTTCAGAAAAAATGCGGTCAGGTGTTTTTGCAGCGACCTCTTCAATCGACATTCCCCCGTCGGGAGAGTACATAAGAGTGAAGCGGGCCTTATCGCGGTTAAGAAGTATACTGATATAAAACTCCTTAACTTCTGATTCTCCCTTATAATATACATCCTGTGCGATAAGGACCTTTCTAACCTTTTTCCCCTCAGGGCCGGTCTGGGGGGTGATAAGCATCATTCCAATCATTTTTGAAGTCAGCATACCTGCTTCTTCAACTGATTTTGCAAGCTTAACCCCGCCTCCTTTTCCACGTCCGCCAGCATGTATCTGGGCTTTTACCACGAAATATTCAGAGCCGAATTTTTCCCTGAGCTGGTTAGCTACCATGATAGCCTGATTTGGAGTTTCAGCGACAAAACCTTCCTGTATATCAACATTATATGCCCTGAGCAATGACTTACCCTGAAATTCGTGAATATTCATTGTAATAATGTTTTAGTTAAACCTGATCAATGGCGGTCCTTGAATTCTTCAACTACAAAATAAAAATAATTAAAGGATTTTTTGGTTATTTTCGCACAAAAAGAATGCGCAAGCTTAAAAATAGCGAACTCGGCAGGAAGAGTGTTGACCAGTTCAGAATATCTGAAAAATCGCCGTTTGTTATTGTTCTGGATAACATCAGGAGCCATAGCAATGTGGGATCAGTATTC
The DNA here is from genome assembly GCA_003152835.1 of Bacteroidales bacterium. Lineage (GTDB taxonomy): Bacteria > Bacteroidota > Bacteroidia > Bacteroidales > VadinHA17 > LD21. The sequence continues at coordinate 12,817 of PMBC01000153.1, forward strand.
AGAACTGCTGATGCTTTCCTGACGGAGTGCATTTATCTTTGCGGGATTACGGCTGTGCCTCCTCACCGCGAAATTCAGAAAACAGCTCTCGGAGCCACTGAGTCTGTAGCCTGGAGATACTTTAAGGAGACATGTGATGCTGTAATGGAATTAAAATCTCAGGGATACCTGATAATAGGCATTGAACAAGCTGAAGGAGCGACAGGGTTAGGTGATTTTGTCGTTAAAACAGGCTCAAAATATGCCCTGGTTTTCGGCCATGAGGTTAATGGTGTCAGCCAGGAAATAATTAATGAATGTGACTATGTTGTTGAGATACCACAATTCGGGACGAAGCACTCATTCAATATTGCAGTAAGTACAGGAATAGTATTGTGGGAACTGAACAGGTCACGTAAATGCCAATAAAAAAGGCCACCCTTACCGGGCAGCCTTTCTTTTGAATAAAATTCGTTTTTACTGAACTATTGACTTGAATGTATCGTCGTTCCAGTATTTAGCAAGTTCGAGGTCAGTTTTTGCATAAGCTTTCCAGTCAGCATTGAAGCCAACAGCTTCGCGAAGACCGCTCAGCATATAATCTCTGTTGTCGAGACGTGCGCCAACAACTGCTTTCAGGTATGAAGGTTTGCCGCATTTGCACATTTCCTTCATGCTGTCGAGTGTTTCTTTTGCTTTATTGACATCGCCTTTGAGAAGCTGGGCGAGAGCAAGGTTGAAGCAAGGCTCTGTACCGAAATAATTAACTGCCTGGTCATATTCACCTTTGGTAATTGCAATAACACCAAGACCCCACTTTGATTCTTTTGTAGCAGCGGTCATAGAGTTGAAATATTCAGCAGCTTTAGGCAGGTCGCCTTTTACAACATATGCAAAGCCTAAGTTGTTTTTAACCACGTCATTGTTCTCTATTGCTTTTGCCTTTTCGAAAGCAACAATAGCATCATCGGTTTTACCAAGATCCATAAGCGTAACGCCTACATTATTAGCAGCACGGAAGTCTTTCGGATAAGCCACGGCAGCAGCCTGGTAGAAGGCAAGCTGTTCGTTTGCATCCTTGGTGAGAGTTCCAGCATAAAGCATCTCTTCAAGACTCAGAACCTTCGGATCTGATTTTGCCTGTGCAAGGATTTCCTCATCACTGCGTCCGACTTTATCAACATTAATGAAGAACTGTGACCTTCTGAGTTTCGGAAGGATGTCTGTTTTCAGAGCTTCAAAAGCAGCAGACATGTTTTTGATTTCCTTTTCACGAACATCAGGATCGGAGTACATTGAAAGTACGCGAAGGATAAGGTCTTTGTCCTGTAATGTAGAGTTTGTAACTTCTGTTTTGAAACCTTCCCAGTCTTCAGCGGTAGTTTTTTCGTCAAAGAAATTTGCAGCTTTTGCAGCTTCTACTTTATTAAATCCTTTTTTAATGAATTTGTCAGCAGTAGTACCCCTGTTGCCGGAAAGTTTTTCGTTCATGTCATATTTGCCGTCTGGGGATGCATAAGAGCTGACAGTAGTGGTTTTAAACTGGCGGCTGGGATCAGCAGCAACAGCTTTAATATAATCCATCAGTGCTGTTACGTCTGCAGATTTAAGCTCAACAGGGCGGACATCATATTTATTGATCACATAGTTAATATCGGCTGACTGGTTTTCAGGAGTGATCCTGACAAAATTATCTTTCGAAGTTATTGGCATACCGTGTTTTTCAACCAATGTTGAAGTTGCGATAACGCCATCGGCCAGTTTAACAGGATCAAAGTCAAGGGCTTTCTTCCCTCGTTCTGCATGAACTTTTAACATCAGTGCTGAAACCTTCATGGCATCAGTGTAAGGGATTGAAGCAGTATAAGTGAAATCACCCCCGTTGTAGGAAATGACCTTATTGTTAGCCTGAACGCTTTCACCCTGGACCACCTGAACTTTTTCAAATGCAGTTTCACCACCGTTGTAGGTAAGAACCGGAGTAGCGGTAATTGTGGTCTTTTTATCGAAATACTTAGCCGGGAACTGGCCTTTGATAGTCACATTTACAAGGCCTGCATGAGTTTCGAGTACTTTGGGAGTAACCTCGTACTTAATTAAGCCTTCGTTTTTCTTCATCTTATTCAGGCCGCTGCAACTGGATAAAACAGCTGCTGCCAGGATAAGGATAAAATAGGTGTTGAATTTTTTCATAGTAAAAAAAGTTATTTGTTTATGATCTGGTTACTGCATATTTGTTGAACAATATACTAATGCAATTGCAAATTTAAATAAAATACTCGTATGTAAAGCAAATTAAATAAAATAATATGGTTATAATTAATGATTGACAAAATTTCCATAATTTGTAGTTAAACAAGCTATTAACGGTCTGTTATATATTTGTTCCCAATTATTTTATCAATCCACTTATAACAAAACTCCTCCGGATAATTTAAACCTATTCTAAGGAAATCATATATTAAAATTCAAACAATTCCGGTTTGTATTATTAATTATTCCGGATATTTATAACAGATAATTATGGACAAAGGTGAATCTTCTATTAACAATAAATGTTACATAATTACAAGAATATGTTACACCATTCACACATTTGGTTTCTGCTATAATCAGATGATTAAACAGCTTCAAAGATATTCCGGTCCCTGAAATTTAAGGTAATTACAAAATCACCATATTCATACCTGCAGGATAATCATCAAAGAATATGGTATCTACAATCTTTCTGTAGTGACTTTCATTAGCAACAAAATCGAAGTTATTTATATCTATTACGAGATATTTGTTTTCAGGATTTTGTTTAAAGAAGGTGAAATAGCTGTCCTGTATTTTCTGCAGGTAATCCGATGTTATGGATTTTTCATAGTTTCTTCCACGTTTTTCAATATTTTGAAGCAGTTTGTCAGGTGTAAGGTGAAGGTAGACGAAGATATCGGGTTTGGGAAGCGACCCGTAAACGATGTAGAATATCTGCCGGTAAAGATTATATTCATCTCCGTCAAGTGTGGATGCCGCAAATACAAGCGATTTCATGAAATAATAATCGGCTACCGTGAAGGCCTTGAAAAGGTCCTGAGGTACCAGTTCTTCCTTAAGCTGCTTGTAACGGCTGGCCAGGAATGACAATTCAAGGGGAAATGAATATTTTTCAGGGTCGTCGTAGAACTTGGGAAGGAAAGGATTGTCGGCAAAATGCTCAAGGATAAGGCGTGCATTGAACTGATCAGCAATCTTGCTAGCCAGGGTTGTCTTCCCTGCACCTATATTACCCTCAATTACAACGTAGTTATACTTAATTTTCATTCCCAGGCAAATTCCGGTTCACTTTTCAAAATTAAAAATTGAACGGCAAATTGCAATTAAAAAAGGCCGATAAACGGCCTTTTTAATTTATTTATTCTGATCCTCAGGACCTTTATGTTCATGTTCCTGTTGTGGAGGACGCGGAAGAAGCACCTTTCTTGATAATCTCAGCTTCCCGGTTTTGGGATCTATATCGATCAGTTTCACTTCAATTTCATCACCTACCTTCAATACCTCTTCGACTGTCTTTAATTTCTTCCAGTCGATCTCCGA
>PMBC01000086.1 GCA_003152835.1 Bacteroidales bacterium
ATAAAATGACTTTATTATAATTATGAAGCAGGATATAGAAATCGCACAGGAGGCTAAGATAAAGCCGATCGTAAAAATAGCTGACAAGCTCGGGATACCGCATGATGAACTTGAGACATATGGCAAATACAAGGCCAAGATACCGTTGCATTTTATTGACGAAGAAAAGATAAAGAATGCAAAGCTTATACTTGTAACGGCAATAACACCAACACCAGCCGGTGAAGGAAAAACGACCACCTCCATCGGACTCGCACAGGCTCTCAACCATATGGGTAAAAAGGCTACTGTTGTATTGCGTGAGCCTTCTCTGGGTCCTGTATTTGGTATAAAGGGAGGTGCTGCCGGTGGCGGGTATTCCCAGGTAATACCAATGGAAGACATTAACCTTCACTTTACAGGAGATATTTCGGCAGTAGAAAAAGCACATAATCTTCTGGCAGCACTCATAGATAACAATATCCAGCTTAAAGAAGGAAACCTTGGAATAGATCCCAGAACAATCGAGTGGAAAAGGGTGATGGATATGAATGAAAGATCGTTGCGTGATATAGTGATCGGCCTGGGAGGAACAAGCGAAGGAGTCCCACGTCAATCGGGATTTGAGATCACCGCAGCTTCCGAAGTTATGGCAACACTCTGCCTTTCAAACGACCTGACCGACCTTAAGCAAAGGCTGGGCAATATTTTTGTTGGCTTTACATATTCTGATAAGCCTGTCTTTGCCCGCGACCTTAAGGCACAGGGAGCAATGGCTACGCTTCTTAAGGATGCAATAAAGCCAAACCTTGTTCAGACTCTGGAAGGGACTCCTGCCATTATTCATGGCGGACCATTTGCAAATATTGCCCAGGGAACAAATTCGATCATTGCTACCAAAATGGGTCTTTCATTGAGCGATTTTGTCGTAACTGAGGCCGGTTTTGCAAGTGAACTGGGTGCAGAGAAATTCTTTGACATCAAATCACAGGTTGGTAACCTTAAAACAAATGCAGTCGTTATTGTGGCAACTGTAAGGGCTTTGAAATATCACGGCGGAGCGAAGCTCGCAACGCTTCAGAATCAAGATGTCGTCCTGCTTCAGAAAGGTTTTGATAACCTCGACAAGCATATCGAAAACATGAAACATTTTGGATTCAATCCGATTGTTGCGGTGAACAGATTCGATTCAGATACAGATGCAGAACTTGAACTGCTTACAAAACACTGCAAATCACAGAATGTGAAGGTTGCCATAAATGAATCCTGGGCCAGGGGCGGGGAAGGAGCTGTTGAACTGGCAAATAAAGTAATCGAGACTATCGCCGATGGTTCCGATTCCTTCAAGCCTCTGTATGAACCATCATGGTCTTTTGAGGAAAAGATTGAGATAATATGTAAGAAAATGTATGGTGCCGATCATGTTGAATATGCATTAAAGGCCAAATCACAGCTTGAAAAGATAGTGAAGCTCGGACTTGGTAACCTTGCCGTCTGTATTGCCAAGACGCAGAAATCTCTTTCCGACGACCCGAATAAAAGAGGTCGTCCTCGGGGCTTCACCATTAAGATCAGGGAAGTGCAACTTTCGTCCGGAGCCGGATTCATTGTTCCGATTGCCGGTAATATAATGAGGATGCCAGGGCTTCCGGTAAGCCCTTCTGCCGAGAAGATTGACATTGATGGCGATGGTAAAATATCAGGCTTATTCTGATTCTCTTTATTAAAACTCAATAGTTATGGAGCATTTCAGCAATCATTATTATATATAAAATATCTCTCACTCATTTTTTATAACTTTATATCCGTTAAAATTTCTGATCGCTATGAAAAAAACCTTTGTTTTTGTCCTTTTGACAATCATTGCAGCCACAGGTTGCAAAAGATATAATAAGTATGAGGGTGTAGCTTTCACCGAAAAGGAGCCGCGCGACTGGGAGAATCCCGGTATGTTGAAGCAGAACAGGGAGGATCCTCACTCAACTCTCATCAGCTATAATGATGAAGAATCAGCGCTGGCTGCGGATAAATCAACCTCACCAAACTACATTTCGCTTAACGGCATATGGAAATTTCACCTTACAAAATCGCCGGACCAGAGGCCATACTGGTTCTTTAAGAATGATTATGATACCCGCGACTGGGACAATATTGAGGTTCCCTCAAACTGGGAGATGAAGGGATATGACGTTCCTATTTATGTAAACATAACATATCCGTTTAAAAAGAACCCTCCATTCATTCCCCATGAATATAATCCTGTTGGGTCTTATAAAAGGGACTTTAAAATTCCGTCAGGATGGAGAAACAAAGAGGTTTTTCTCCAGTTCGGGGCTGTCGCTTCAGCATTTTATGTATGGGTTAATGAGCAGCTCGTGGGTTACAGTCAGGACAGCAAAACACCGGCTGAATTTGATATCACAAAATATCTCAAGAAAGGCAAAAACACGCTGGCTGTAGAGGTCTACCGCTGGTGCGACGGGAGTTACCTTGAAGACCAGGATTTCTGGAGGATGAGCGGTATTCAAAGAACCGTTTTCCTTCATGCCAGACCAGGAACTTTTATAAATGACTTTTTTGCTGTCGGTGATCTTGAGAACAAATACAGGGATGGTCTGCTTAATCTGGATGTTTTGCTGACCGAGAGGCAGGGCAAGGAAAATGCCTTTTCAATAGAGGCAAAATTATTTGATAATGGCCAGGTGCTTTATTCTGAGACAAAGGATGTTAAGCTATCTGATAATAAAGCCGATATTAAGTTTGTTAAAAGACTGCCGGAGATAAAAAAATGGTCTGCTGAGACACCTGATCTTTACTCTTTGGTTATAAACCTGAAGGATAAGGATGGAGTGATACTAGAAAGTGTAGGATCAAAGATAGGGTTCCGGAAAGTTGAAATTAAAAATTCGCAGTTGCTGGTCAACGGAGTCGCCATAAGGATAAAAGGCGTGAATATGCATGAGCATGACGAAATAAATGGTCATGTGATAAGTGAAGATCTGGTTTTGAAGGACATTGGTCTGATGAAAAGCAATAATATTAATGCTATGAGGACATGTCATTATCCTCAGCAGGAGTTCCTGTATGAGATGTGCGATAAATATGGACTTTACCTGGTTGATGAAGCAGATATTGAATCCCATGGAATGGGTTATGATAAGGATGTTACGCTTGCCGATAAGCCGGAATGGGCTGCCGCACATCTCGACAGGATGCAAAGGATGGTGGAAAGAGATAAAAACCACCCATCGGTTATCATCTGGTCCCTGGGCAATGAAGCTGGTGACGGGCACAATTTCCTCGCTGATTATAAATGGACAAAAGAGCGTGATACAACCCGACCGGTTCAGTATGAAAGGGCTGAAAAAAACACTAACACGACTGAGAGACATACTGATATTGTCTGCCCGATGTACTCGCGGATAGAAGATCTCGAAGCATACGCAAAGGATGATAAGAACGACAGGCCGTTGATAATGTGTGAATATGCCCACTCAATGGGTAACTCAACAGGTAACCTTCAGGATTACTGGAATGTAATTGAAAAATACCCGAAACTCCAGGGCGGACTTATCTGGGATTGGGTAGACCAGGGAATTCTCAGGACTGATGAAAATGGCGAAAAGTACTGGGCTTACGGTGGCGACTTCGGTGAAGAGGGGGTTCCGAGTGACGGCAACTTCTGTATTAACGGGCTCACATGGCCCGACAGGACTGGAAAACCCGGACTTACGGAAGTGAAGAAGGTATACCAGTATATTGGCTTTGAACCAGTTGATCTTAATACCGGACTTGTTAAAATCAAAAACAAATATGATTTTACCAATCTTTCTGAATTTAATTTTGACTGGGAGGTTGTATCAGACGGATCAATAATCCAGTCAGGAAAATTATCATTCCCTGATTTTAAGCCTAATACAGAAACCCTTGTAAAAATTCCGCTTGTTAAGATAACCCCTGATGCCGGAACAGAGTATTTCCTTAATCTGAGAGCATCAAGATCGCAGGAATGGAACCTTGTTCCCGAAGATCATATTTATGCAACAGCACAGTTTAAGCTTCCTGCTGAAGGCGCGCAGGTAAAAATCAATCATGATGCGTATGGCGTTCTGCAGGAGAAGACCCGGGGCAATAATCTTGAGGTTGCAGGCGCTGACATGAAAATAGTATTCAATCTCGAAACAGGCCGGCTTTCCTCATATATTTTTAAGGGCAAGGAACTTTTCCTGAAGGGTCCTGAACCGGATTTCTGGAGACCTCCGACTGATAACGACTATGGCTATGGGATGGATAAGATGCTTGGCGTCTGGAAAAAAGCAGGTGAGGGAAGTGTAGTTACCAAGGCCGATATAACCCAACCTGAACCAGGAAAAGTCGTCATTGTTTTTCGCTATGATATTAAAGGGCTTACTGGTGAAAAAATTGCTGGATATTCTACAGTCTTTACGATCCTGGGTTCGTCTGATATGATAATATCCAATTCATTCGAGAAGTTATCGGAAAAGGTACCTGAAGTTCCAAGGATGGGAATGCAGATGCAGCTTCCTCCCGAATTCATGAACCTTAAATGGTACGGGAGAGGACCCCACGAAAATTATGCTGACAGGAAGACTTCGGCTGATGTAGGCCTCTACGAGAGCACTGCCGCCGATCAGTATGTGCCCAATGTACGGCCGCAGGAGAATGGATATAAAACTGATACCCGGTGGCTCACTCTTACTGATGACAATGGAACCGGCATTCTCGTAAGCGGCAACCCTCTATTCTGCTTTGCCGCATTGAACAATATACATGATGATTTTGAATCTCCGGGAAAATTATCAGAGTATCGCAAGGATGCAAAGAGCGCAAACACACATATCAATAGTGTCAAACCACGTGAACTTGTGAACCTCAATATTGACCTTGGTCAGATGGGTGTCGGAGGTGATAATTCATGGGGAGCTATAATCCATCCGGAATACAGGCTGCTTGACAGGAAATACGAATATTCTTTCAGGATACGGCCGATCGTAAAGGATGATGATGTTTTGAAGCTGGCAAAGGAGAGACTATAGTTCTTCGTAAAAGTAAGCCTTCTTTTCGTCGGCATCATCCCAGGTATATATTTTTTTGCCCTTGTTAATAAGATAGAAATTTAGCATGGCAAAATCACCGGCGCACATTGTAGTATGTACGAACAACAATAGTGAAAGGCTCCATTTCCATAAACCAGGAAGCATAACAATCAGTATTATAAGTCCAATACTTACGGTGATGAAAGGAACCAGGGCAATAAACCTGAAATGACCCTGTGATGTTACATGCCGATGTGCAGTGACATAAAAGATGTACTGCCTGAGATCCATACCGACCCTGATCCTGCGAGCACCAGTCATTAAAAACGGTATAACATGCAAAAGCTCGTGAACAGGGATACAAAGAATTGGAAAAACAACCAGTCCCAGCATTGAATGGAGTAAGATGCTTTTAAAGGGGAAATATCCTGAAATATGTATTCTGAATGAAAAAGCAATCACGAGAAAAAAGATATTAAGAGCCCAGAAAAAAACCGTAAGTCCGGTTTTTCTTCTTAAATATTCCAGAACGAAATTTATGAGCTCGCTGTACGGAACCGAAAGAATTTGCCTGAAATTTACCTGATCATCAAAATCTTCAACTTTCAATGCCATAATACAGACTTTCTCCAAATTTAGCTTTTTGGGGAGGTTTATCAAAGGAACCATGGTTAAAAAGTAACTAGGGATTTCTATTTATTGAGGATAGTCAATTCTTCCTGTTATCTCAATAAAACGCGGATCATTAAATAATTCTTTAAAATATGGGTTAGTTCTGAACCACGGGAAAAAGTCGTGTTTTTGTTTATATGCCTGGTCAATCCAGTAAATAGCATTGTCTTTATCTCCCAGAGCACTATAAACATCAGCTATAGCCCAGGTATACCAGTAGCTGTTCATTTTTTTCATTCCATCAATAAGCTTCAGGGCTTCATTTTTCTTTCCGGCCTTAGCATATGCGATGCCAAGCCCGCTTTCAAAACCTGATGATGGCGGTAATTTGGCAAATGTTTTAAACGCCTTATCAAACATCCCCTTTTCAGTATATGCAGAACCAATAACATAATAGGCCATCGGATAACCGGGGCTGACCTCGAGAGCTTTTTGTGCTTCCACGATTGCATCATCATATTGTCCGTACCAGAGATACAGCCAGGATAGATATCCTGAATATAAGGGGAATGTAGGATCTATATCGATGGCTTTTTCCATCTCTGATATTGCTTCATCATTCTTTTTCTTTAAGCATAGGAGCCATCCATAATGAATGTGAGCATCTGCGCTGTTTGGATTGTATTCAATAGCTCGTTTCAAATGTAATTCTGCCGCTTTTATATCCCAGTCTTTGTATAGGTATGTTGTGGCAAGAACTACATGAGCATCGGCAATAGTAGAATCAAGTTCAAGGGCTTTCTGGGCATATTTTTTCGCACGTTTTGTGGCATCCTCGCCCATCCCAGCTGCGTGGGATGAGTTACTGTAACCCAGTGCAAGACCTACGTATGGCAATGGATCAGTCGGATCAATAGCTATAGCATCATTTAAATACTTTATTCCTTTTTCAAAGCCTTCAGCAGTTAAAAGATTAATATTAAATACACCTTTTCTGTATGCATTTAAAAGAGCTGTATCATGCTTTTGAACAATTGAAAGATTTCTTGCTTCCTGCGCTGTAAGCTTTATTCCGGTGCCAAGTACAATATGATTCATTATCCTTGGATACATTTCTGAAATATTATTCCAATTCTGGTTAAATGAATCATTCCATAAATACTTCTCTTCCGGGAATGCTTCGATAAGGCGGACTTCGACTTTAAGATTTTCTTTGGACCCTCTTATCGATGCTTCGATTATATTATCTATTGCAAGTTTTCTGGCGATTTGCTGGTAGGATTCTTTGCTGTTACTGAATTGCTGCATGGTTTGCCCTGGCCTGACTGTCAGACTACTTACTGCCTGCAGATGTCCAATTATGTCGTCCTGAATTGCCAGGCAAATATATTCCAGGTCGGAATTTCCGGTTAGATTTGTAACAGGCATGACTGCCAGGGTTTTCCTGACACCATCACTGTCGGGTATTTCTGATTTTGATTTTTTAATCATTTTTGGAAGAAAGATGATCAAAGCTGTAATCAGCAGGATTCCAAGTGATCCTAAGAGTACAGATTTCCATGAAACGCGCAATCCTGTTGAAGGTTTTTCAGAAGATGTAACAGCTTTAACATCAGCGTAATCTGGCGCTGTATTTGTCTGATATGATTTAGCCGTCCGTTTCCTTGGATCAGGGTGAATGCCATAGATCACATCCTTGACGGCGTTGGCAACTTTGTTGATCTGATCGCGATAATAGGTTTTATTCAGGTTTTTATCTGGATTGTCCATTGGTTTCAGGGGCCTGTTGACCCCTGCGCTCGAGAAGATGAAATCAATGGAACGAAGCCTGCAACCCATCTCAGTTTCAATGAGTTCGGTATCTGTTGCATCCAGGTCATTGATCTTCACGGGTATAATCCTGCTGCATACGTTGCCGCTGGCCAGTGTGACATCCCTGCCAAACTGATCGGCAGAAGCTTTTTTGTTGAATGCAACGAATTCATTCAGCCATGCAAAGCTCTTGGGATCGCAATAAGTCTGAGAAATGATCGGTATGAAGACTACGGATTTGAGCTTATTCTCAAGACTCTTGTCTACATTATGGATCTCTAACAATCCGTCATGCGGATTCTCATCGAAATAGATAGAGACATCCTCCTTGAAGGTTGCCTCAATTTCTCTTTTCAGATGATCGACAAACTCGTTCACCCATCCGTCGTACTTATTGTCTTTCTGGCGGTAGCTGATGAAGATGTCATACTCGTAACCGGGAATTAAGCTTGCCATAATTTATCGGGATTTTTGAAGAATATTTCAATGATCTTCATTATGTTATGTTCTATCAAAGTTAAACCTCACACACATTAAAAGCAAAAAAAAAATCATTGCGTAAAAAAGTTTAAGCGCAGATTCACGTTATATAAGGTAAAATTCATTGGTGACTTCACATGCACTAAGAACTGCCTTATATGTAAATGCTGAAAAATGGTCCCCAATTTGATACATTTGCAGTAAATATTTTATCATTGAGAGATAAATATTCCATACTGTTTTTTCTATTCTTACTAATTCCGGTTTTGGTTTCAGGGCAGGCAGATTCCCTGGAGCAGAAGAAGGATTCAATCCCCGAGCGTGTATATCTGCTTCAGAAGGTGAACAGGAACGGAGAGACCCTTCCTGAAGCTGAAATCAAAGAGGTATCTGTAGTGGCACATTCGAAGAGCGGCGCAAGGAAAGCCCAGTCGGAATACAGAAAATACGAAAGGCTGATCTTTAACCTGAAACTGGTTTACCCTTATGCATTAATTGTCCGTTCAAGGCTCGCACAAGTAAATGATGAACTGGCCGGATTGAAGAGCGACAAGGATAGGAGGAAGTATGTCAAGAATGTCGAAAAGGAGGTATTAAATGAATATGAGGATGAGATCAGCGAGATGACCATTACTCAGGGGCGCCTGCTTATCAAGCTGATAGACAGGGAGACTCAGAATACTTCTTACGACCTGATACGCCAGTACCGGGGGGGACTGACTGCTGCATTCTGGCAGGGGATTGCCAGGATTTTCGGGACAAACCTCAAGGAGGAATATGATCCGTATGGTGAAGATGCTATGATAGAGTACATTCTCAGGGATATTGAAGCCGGTGCATTATAACCTCTTTGAGTAATTCAGATGAAAAGAATTTTTATTGCTCTGAAAATTGACCCTGTCACTAAACTTTCAGGGATACTTCATTCACTTAAGTCGCTGGCAGCAGAAGATAAGATAACCTGGGTCAATCCGGTCAATATTCACCTCACTATTGCCTTTCTTGGCGACACTGAGGAGGATAGAATTAAAATTGCAGGTTTAATGCTGAAAAGAGCATGTTCCGGTTTCGGGGAATTCACATTCACTCTTAAAGGAGCTGGACTTTTTAAAAATATCCGCGATCCAAGGGTCATCTGGATTGGAATTGAAAACTCTGAAATGCTTCTTCGCCTCAATGAAAAGATAGTAACCGGTTTAAAGGATACAGGCTTCAGGGTTGAGGAGCGACCCTTCAAGCCTCATATCACCCTTGGAAGGATAAAGCTTCTGAAAAACCCGGAAATCTTAAAGTCAGCTCTGGATAAATATGGTGAAGATGAAATCCAGAAGGTTAATGTCAAGGAGGTGATCCTTTTTGAAAGCATATTAAGACCAGTCGGACCGATTTATAAACCAATCGGCTGGTTCACTCTGTCACGTTAAATTCCTCTGCCCTGTAAAACTGTCCCGATCGTAAGTATGATAATTTTCAGATCGAACCATGCCGATCTGTTCTTCAGATAAAACAGATCGTAATCAAGCCTTTCTATCATTTCATCAACACTTGATGCATACCCGTATTTTACCTGTCCCCAGGAGGTGATACCCGGTTTAACCTTGTGAAGCTCGATATACTGTGGGGCACTTTTAATAATCTGGCTGATGAAGAAAGAACGTTCGGGCCGCGGTCCAACGATTGACATTTCGCCTTTAAGGACATTGATAAAATTAGGAATTTCATCGATCCGGTACTTTCTTAAAAACCTGCCAGCTTTGGTAACTCTCTCATCCCCCGAACCCGATAAAAATGGTTTTCCTTTTTCTGCATCAAAAACCATCGACCTGAATTTATATATTGAGAATGGTTTTCCATCTTTCCCTATCCGGTCCTGGGTATAAATTACCGGACCTTTTCCGGATAACCTGATAAAGACAGCAAGGATTAATAAAAGAGGGCTCAACAGTAAAAGAAAAATAATGGAAAAAAGATAATCCGTCAGAATTTTACAATAGGAGTAGAGTGCCGGCATAGCCTTTATTCTGACATTAACAGTAGCCGAGTCTGGTGCTGTTTGATCGTTCATATTTCTTTCAGGGCTTGATAAAGGATTTCTTTATACGAAGATATTGCATATGCGACTCGAGCAAATAAAATCAAAAAAAAATGTTCAAGTTTTCTTTGAACTGCTAATGGTGTTCCGGAACTATCCTTGTTGTCGACAACTCAATTATAAATATTTACAAATAAGCTAATTATTCTGACTTTACAAAATGGAAATATTTATTGTTAATTAATTAACAAAGGTATATTAATTTAAGGGACAAATCCTGCCCTGATAATGGGGTACATTATAGGATTAAGATTTATGGTCACAATTTGTGACCATAAAGAAACGAATCTTAATTTTGTATAACATACTATGAATTCAATGAAACCAGAAATTGCCAAAATAACAATCTCTGAAGAAATCATAATAAGTAAAATTAATAATATCAGAGGTAAACAGGTTATGTTGGCTCAGGACCTGGCAGAGCTATACCAGGTAGAAACAAAAGCTATTAACCAACAGGTTTAAAGGAATGTGGGTAAATTCCCTGAGCGGTATATGTTCCAACTCACTAAAGATGAATATGATCGTTTAAGGTCACAAAATGTTACCTTAAAGAGAGGGCAACATGTTAAATACCTTCCCTATGCTTTTACCGAACATGGGATATTGATGCTTTCCAGTGTGTTAAACAGTGAGCGGGCAGATAAAGTAAACATGTTGATCATTGATACTTTTGTCAGGTTAAGAGAAATATTATTTCTTCATAAGGATGTTGTACATCAACTAGAGAAGGTTCAAAGTAAGCTTGAAGAACATGACAACCAATTATTAATTGTATTTGAATATCTCAAACAGTTAGAACAGGCAAAGCAAAAAGAAGCTGAACAGAAAAACCGGCCAAGAATAGGCTTTAAACCTTCTAAAAAATAGCAATTTTGTATCAATGACAAATAGCCATACTACAAATAATCAATCTATTAATCTTGATTGGTATGATTACGGTGCAAGGTTCTATGATCCCCAGATAGGGAGGTGGACTACAATGGATCCATTGGCTGGAAAATACACCCAATTTTCACCATATACTTATGTTGCCAATAATCCGTTAAAGTTTATTGATCCTGATGGGAAAGTAATTGTTTTCGTTGTTAGAGATAGGCAGGGTTCAATTAATCAGCTATCTTATTCAAATGGTAGTTTTAGATTCCAAAATGGTAAAATATATGATCCGAGCCAAGGATCAATTAGTAAAGGTTTAGATAGGACTTTAGCAGCATATAATAAGATTGAATCTTCTGGAGATAAAGTCTTAATGAATCAATTAAAAACTCTTGAAACAAGTAAAAATTATCATTTTATTGAAGAGGGAGCTGGTAGTGGTGTCAAACCATATGATTGGGAATCAGCTTCTAGGGCTGAAAAGAATGTTAAAAATGGAATCCCAGTTGGCACTTCAACAATTTTAGATTTTTCAAAAGAGGCAAGGGATGAATTTAAAGAAGTTGAAGGTATTGATGATTCTGATCTTTCATTAACTACTCATGAAATGCAACATCAATATGATTTTGACCAAGGGAAGAATGCTGATGATGAAGAACAAAATACTGCTAAAGATCCTTCCGAAATTAGAGCTGTAAATAATGAAAACCGTGCAAGAGCAAAAGAAGGTTTGAAGAAGAGAACCACATATGGTGGTGAAAAAATTGATCCAAAGAAACTTGATTAATATGAAAAAGTATTTAGGAGTGCTCGCATTATTCCTCACAATTCATCTATCCTGTGGAGTGAACCACGTTGATTCTCTTGATGAAAGTTTTATACTTAAGATTGCTCAAGAGGATATACATAGTCCCTCGCAGTTTTCAAATGTAGCATTCTTTTGTAAAGGGTTAAATGATACCATTTTATTCTTGAATGTATATCAATTAAGAGAGATTCATCAAAGCGAATTCGCCAATATCTCTTATTATAATTTTCTTACAAATGTATTAAGTCAAAAAATAATCATTAAATCTAAACAGTATAAAAGTTTTAAAATCGATAAAATTGTTGATAGCTTATATAAAAAAATGAAAATTAACGAGTTTAGGAATCTTTTTTGTATTAAAAGAGGAGATGATATATATTATTTAAAGAGAGATGTAAGCGATGATCAGAGGAATACAATATTATATTACTTGTTTATAAATAATTATTTAACTCGAATTGATGATTATAGCGGTGCATTTGTTATTGGGAAAAATAATTGATCTGTTAATAGAATGTTGTAACCCTGCTATTTCTAAAGTAAAATTGGAAAAAACTGTTGCAATATTGCAGCAATGCTAAAAATTAGAAGTTTAAACACAAAACCCGGCCAACAAACCGGGTTTTTGCATTTACAATGCCGCAATATTTTTAATCTTGATTTTTTGAATCAGAGCATCAAGAGCAAAGAGAACATGACCCTTCTCTGTTGGACCCATCTTCTCGATATCATTTAATCTCTTGAGCCGACACTCAGATTTTAAGTTCGCTAAAAAACTTTATATTTGTATTATCATGCAACGCAGTGAAATAAATATCAATATCATAAATTACTTAAGGCCTTATGGCCCTGTGAGAATTGGAGTTTTTGGTTCTTTTGCCAGGAAAGAGGAGACTCCCAATAGTGATATTGATATACTTGTGAAATTTAAAGAGACGATATCCTTACTGGACCTTGCAAAAATTCACCGGGAACTATCTCAAATATTAGGGAAGGATGTTGATCTGGTAACTGAATCCTCTGTTAAGAATGAAAGATTAAAGAAATACATCTATAATGATCTTAAAATCATCTTTGAATGAAAGATGACAAAATCTATATTGAGCATATTCTTCAGAGCATAGATAGAATTGAAGCCTACTTAAGCGGAAAAGATCATCAATCCTTCTCAGATGATTTTATGACCCAGGATGCAGTTGTCCGGCAGCTGGAAATTATTGGAGAAGCAACAAAAAGGATATCAAAAGGGTTACGAAACTTAAATCCTCTGGTTCCATGGTCTGATATGGCAGGGATGAGAGATATCCTCATTCATGATTACATTGATGTGGATATCGATATTGTTTGGAAAACCGCTTCTGAAAGCATAATTAAGCTCAAGAGCGTGCTTCAGAACCTGACTTGAAAAAAGTTAAAACTCGTCAGGTACGATTCCTAGACTAAAGAGACTGACTACTATGTGCTATACAGATGGTTACGTTTTAACTACGTACCCTATTCCTAATTTTAATTCTCGAATTGTTTTTGTGGCTTTAGTGTAACCATTTCAGTATAAAATGCTGGTAATTTCATTGAAAAATAGCTATTTTCACCTAATAAATCGGTCTTAAATGCTGATTTTACTCTGTTCTTAACGCAAAATGTTCTTTGAAAACACTCTTTTTAAATTGTTAAGCAACTGTAAATAAGGTCTTAGAGATCAATTGGTATGATTACGGGGAAAGGTTTTACGATCCTCAAATAGGGAGATGGAATGTTATTGATAGATATGCGGAGAAGTATAAAAGATGGTCCCCTTATAATTATGGTGGAAATAACCCCATAAGCAATATTGATATCAATGGCGATTCAATTAGAACAAATGGTAATGCCACAGCCACGACCTCAATGAAACAGGTTGCTGAAGCTGGAATGGGGGGCAATGCTACGATGACCCAAGCCGCAAATGGCAATTGGACATTATCATCATTAACCAATGAGCAAGCGTTAAATATGACTCCAGAGCAAACGGCTATGTACAATTCATTAAGTACAATGATATCAGATTCTAAAACAGCAAGTTTTAATTTGATCGATGGGAGTAATCCTCTTTCAAGTCAAATATTAGTAGGAGACAATGGAACCGCAGCTGGTTATACAGTAACCCCTGGTGTGCATACAATTGATATGGGGGATGTTAAAAATATGGGTAGTACTGGAGTGCTTACTGGACAGGGTGCATTAATGCATGAAGTGAGTGAGGGCTTCCAAATTCAAACAAGAGGTGCCAGTGGAACAGATGCTCATTATAATACAGCTATTCCAACCGAAAGCGCTGTTAATGGAGTTACAATTAATTTAAACAGGCAAAGTCCACCGACAGTAACAACTAATGGTAACTCTCAATCAGTTAATATTCCCGTTACGATTAACGGCATTCAAAGGACGGTAACAATAACTTTTATTAATGGAAATATTCCACCTTCTGGAGGTGTACTTAATAACAATAGATAGATAGAGAAAGTGTCATTGTAAGTAATTTGTAATTTATCTTTAATAAAATGTTTAATTCCTTTAAAATGAAGTTGCTAATACTATTTCTTTTAGTGTTAATGCTAAATCAAAAGTTATCCGCACAAAATTACCAAATTGTTAAAGCAGGGAATGCTCATAGATACATTGGGAAAGAAGTAATTGTTAAAGGGAAGCTTTGTTGTTTTGGCAATTCAAGTTATGCCCAGGTTGCATGGTTCTACTTGGGGCCGGATACCGCTAATAAGCAACTAAAAGTAGTTATTCAAGGAAACACTTATTTAAATAGCGGGAAAATATGGATAGGTAATTATAAAGGTAAGGAAGTGCAAATTAAAGGTATAGTTAAAGGTGATAAAGAAATCTATTTAGATGCTACTGATACTTTAAAGTTAAAGCACTGAACTTTTAGATAGCAAAATTCATCTATGTATTTCTAAGGTAAAATTGGAAAAATACGTTGCAATATTGCAACTATTGAAATAAAATAAAACCCGGTTCTTCGACGGGTTTTATTTTATTTATATATATCCTTTCTGTGTCCGACCGAGACCACGGTAACAATAATTTTATCATCGTTAATTTCGTAGATAACCCGGTAATCACCAACCCGGATACGGTAAGCATCTTCACCTTTCAGTTTTTTGTAACCGTATGGCCGCGGATTATCCGCAAGGTCAGCAATAGCCGCTTTAATAACAGGGATAATCTTTTTATCCAGCTTCATTATTTGCTTTTGGGCATACCGCTCAATGAGAACTGTATACTTCATTTTACAGCTTCTTCAATCTCCCTGAAAGCCTGTTCAAAGGGTATTGCATTACCTTTATGAGCTTTGGCTTTACGGTATTCCTTTATCTCGTCCAGCTCTTCGGAATCAGCCACAAGTTTCTCATATTTTTTAATTGGAACCTGGACAGCTATTTTACGGCCGTTATTATCTATTACAAAGTTTTCCTGAATCATAACTCAATTAATTTGTGTTATTCTAACCTTCCGAATTTTACAAAGATAAACTACCTTAGTGTATAAACAAAAACCTGTCAGAAATGAAGGAATAAATTAAGATTAAACTTTATTTTAAATCCTTAACTTTAGTAAAGCAAAAAGTTCATTGAAATAGATTGGTATGATTACGGTGCAAGGATGTACGATCCAGTAAGTATCCCTAAAAATCATATAAGTTAAAATTAGGCAAATAAATTTAATTAGTCCTCCCATTTCTTGACACATAGAAGTAGCATTTTCGGGTCTTAAACAATTTTAATATTTTTACTCCGTAAAAACCTGATGCCAACTTCGCAGATGACAGAAAATTTTGAAGCCAGAGGCAAAAGAAAAAATCTTGTCCGGGAACTCCGTCAGAAAGGTATCACTGATGAAGAAGTCCTGAGAGCAATAGATATTGTCCCCAGGCATCTCTTTATGGATCCTGCTTTCCTGAACCATGCTTATGTTGACAAGGCTTTTCCGATCTCATCAGGACAGACAATTTCCCAGCCCTATACTGTGGCAGTGCAGTCATCTCTTTTAAAGATTAAGAAAAGAGATAAGGTACTTGAAATTGGCACAGGCTCGGGCTACCAGGCTGCAATACTTGCCGAAATGGGGGCAAAGGTCTATACAATAGAACGTTACAGGGAATTGTACCTGAAGGCACAGACTACACTTTCGGCACTTGGTTACAAAGCAGATTTTTTTTATGGCGACGGACATGCTGGGAAACCGCAATATGGTCCATTTGACGGGATACTAATAACTGCCGCAACCAGCGAAGTTCCATCTGGCTTGCTTAACCAGCTGAAGATCGGAGGAAGACTGGTAGTGCCACTTGGCGACAGCAACTCCCAGGAAATGACACTAGTTCAGCGGACAGGAGAAGATGTATTTGAGTATTCATCGCACGGTCTTTTTGTTTTTGTCCCGATGCTTAAAGGGACCGTCAATGGAAAATGAATTTTTATGGAAGTATTCAGACTGGTTTTTTCCCCGATTGAGGTAAATACATATATCCTGGCTGACGCCTCCGGTAAATGTGCTGTAATTGATTGTGGGTGTTACAACAGGAGTGAATTTAACAGGTTATCACTCTTCCTTGAAAAAAAGAACCTTACGCCTGAACTCTTGCTGAATACTCATTGCCATCTCGATCATATCTTCGGAAACGGGATGTTCCTTGAGAAATACGGACTGGGGACATGGGCTCATAAGCTGGAGGATGAGAACAGGAACGATTCGAAGAGCCATGCTCTGCTATTTGGGTTGTCAATGGAAAAACCTCCCCAACCTTCAGGCTCTCTGAATGATGGCGACACTGTTACCTTCGGGTCGGAAACCCTTCAGGTATTACATGTTCCTGGACATACAACCGGGAGCCTCGCCTTTTATAGCAGCAAAAACGGAATTGTGTTTACGGGCGACGCCCTTTTCTCAGGAAGCATTGGCAGAACTGACCTGCCCGGAGGAAGCTACGAAACACTTATTCACAGCATAAAAAGCAAATTGTTTGTTCTTCCGTCCTCTACAATCGTATATCCTGGCCATGGCGAAGCCTCCACCATTGAAAGGGAGTTGAAAACAAATCCTTATTTTAGTAATACAAATAGCTAATTTTGCGCAGATTCCGTTTATATCCTCAAAACTCAGATTCCATTTATTTGTTAATAAGTAAAAACTAATTATATGTCATCAGATAAATTTATAAACCGTCACAGGGGTCCGCGTGAAAGTGAATTGCCTCGAATGCTGAAGGTTATTGGTATTGATTCGCTTGATAAGCTTATCGATAAAACAGTTCCTGGCAATATAAGGCTTGAGAAGCCGCTTACCTTGCCTAAAGCCATGAGCGAATATGAATACCTTAAACACCTGAAGAAACTGGGTTCTGAAAACAAGTTGTTCCGTACCTTTATCGGACAGGGATACTATGGAGTAGCTCCCTTGTCGGTTGTAACAAGGAATGTACTCGAAAACCCNNCTCAACTTTCAGACTATGATCATTGATCTGACAGGTATGCAAATAGCCAATGCTTCTCTTCTGGATGAAGCTACAGCAGCAGCTGAAGCGATGATAATGATGTTTAATGCCCGGTCAAGAGCCGCCGTAAAAGCCGGCGCAAATAAATTCTTTGTCGATGAGGATATATTTCTGCAGACACGTGATGTAATAATTACAAGGTCAAAGCCTCTTGGTATTGAGCTGTTTTTTGGCAATTATGAAGATGCTCAGCTGAATGAAATGTTTTTTGGAGTTTTTGCCCAGTATCCTTCTGCTTCCGGGCAAATCAGGGATTACAGCGCATTTACAGGGAAAGCTCATGCAGCTGGCGCCCTCGTTGGTGTGGCTGCCGACCTTATGAGCCTGACACTTCTGACACCTCCCGGTGAATGGGGCGCTGATATCGTGGTAGGTTCAAGCCAGCGGTTTGGACTTCCGATGAGTTTCGGCGGTCCACATGCCGGTTTCTTTGCAACAAGGGATGAACTTAAACGCAGCATGCCCGGACGAATCATTGGTGTATCTGTTGACGCACAGGGAAAACTGGCTCTGAGGATGGCACTTCAGACCAGGGAGCAGCATATTAAGCGCGAAAGGGCAACTTCGAATATATGTACTGCCCAGGCCCTTCTTGCAATTATAAGTGGCATGTACGCCCAGTACCATGGACCTGAAGGTCTGAAAAATATTGCTTCACATATTAATAAGTCAGCATGCACATTAAGCTATGGATTGAAGGAGCTTGGATACAGGCAGCTTAATCCGATGTTTTTCGATACAATAAGAATTGAACTCCACTCCCCCGGGGAACAGGATGAGATCAGGAAACTGGCGGAATCAGAAGAATTGAATTTTTATTACCCTGATGAAGAAACAGTAAGCATAAGCGTTGATGAAGTCATCTCATTTGACGAGATCAATTCTATTCTTGAAGTTTTCGCAGAAGCTGCCGGTAAAAAGTCTAAAACAATCGATTCTTATTGTAACTGTAAGTGCATTGATGAGAAATTCCTGAGGAAATCTGCTTTTCTCGAACAGTCTGCATTTAACCGTTATCATAGCGAAACAGAGATGATGCGCTATATAAAGATGCTTGAAAGGAAAGATTTCTCACTTACCCACTGTATGATATCTCTCGGCTCCTGCACTATGAAGCTTAACCCTGCAACATCGATGTTTGCCATGAGCTGGCAGGAATTTGCCAATGTGCATCCTTTCGTTCCTAAGGAACAGGCAGCAGGCTATTACCATCTGATGGATGAGCTGGGTGAAGCGCTGAAGGAGATAACAGGTTTTTCAGCCATCTCTTTCCAGCCTAATTCAGGCGCTGCCGGTGAGTATGCAGGCCTGATGGTAATCAGGGAGTACCATATTAACAAGGGTGATACGCACAGGAATGTTGTTCTTATCCCTTCCTCAGCTCATGGTACCAATCCCGCCAGCGCAGTTATGGCCGGGATGCATGTAGTTGTGGTTGAATGTGACGCGATGGGAAATATAAATGTTGAGGACCTGAAGAAAAAAGCAGAAGAGAACAAGGCAAACCTCGCCGCTTTCATGATAACCTACCCTTCAACACATGGTGTCTTTGAAGCTGCTGTCACTGAAATGACAGGGATTATTCATTCAAACGGAGGCCTTGTATATATGGATGGAGCCAATATGAATGCACAGGTAGGTCTTACCAATCCGGGTCATATCGGCGCAGATGTCTGCCATCTGAATCTTCACAAGACATTTGCAATCCCTCATGGAGGAGGAGGACCCGGCGTGGGGCCAATCCTCACCAATGAAGAACTTGCACCGTTCCTGCCATCGCATCCGATGGTAAAAACCGGGGGAAGCCATGGGACGACAGCTGTTGCGGCGGCACCTTTCGGAAGCGGCCATATACTGACTATCTCCCATGCTTATGTAATGATGCTGGGAGCTGATGGGCTTACTGAAGCCACAAAATATGCAATTCTTAATGCCAATTATATTTCTGCTTCTCTAAAAGAGTGGTTTAAAACGCTTTATACCGGAATAAATGGTTTTGTAGCTCATGAGATGATACTTGACTGCCGTAATTTTAAGGCTGAAGCTGGAATTACAGAGTCTGATATAGCCAAGAGACTCATGGACTACGGATTCCATGCACCTACATTGTCATTTCCGGTCCATGGAACACTGATGGTGGAACCTACTGAATCGGAGTCGCTGCAGGAGCTCGATAAGTTTGTAGATGCTATGAAATCAATATGGGCTGAGATTCAGGAAATAAAGGATGGAAAAGCCGACAGGGAAGATAATGTTCTCCATAACGCTCCTCATACGGCTGGGGTGATCACTGCAGATGACTGGAGTCACAGGTATGGCCGGCAGAAGGCAGCTTTCCCGGCAAAGTGGGTGATCGAAAATAAATTCTGGCCATCGGTCGGAAGAATTGACGACGGTTATGGCGACAGGAACCTTATTTGTACCTGTGATCCTATAGATTCGTACAGGGATGGAACCGTTGAAAAATGACCTTACCCCTTCGGTTAAGACAGTTGATATTTAACCATTATTAACTTCAATTACCCGGAGGAGTAATTTTTTTCTCATTAATTTTATTATCAAATTTATTCCCGTTATTAATCTGACTTAACCAAAAGAATAAAGTTATGCGAAATTCATCCTGGGAAGACCTGGTAAAGCTGGTTGACGGAAATAAATTAAACTATCAGCCCGCAGGTTTTATTATTGACAGTCCCTGGATCCCCGGCTGGTACGGGATGTCAACAATTGATTATTACTCATCTGACGAGCTTTGGCTTAAAGCTAATCTTAAAGCCATTAACACTTTCCCTGACGCCTGGTTTTTGCCGTCATTCTGGTCGGAATACGGAATGTGCACTGAACCATCGGCGTTCGGTGCCAGGATGATATTCCTGCCGAAGAGCCTGCCTCATGCTGAGAAAATTCTTTCGGGAATTGAAGGTGCAGATTCGCTACCGCAGCCTAATGTAAAGAGTGACGGGCTCCTTCCGTTCATGATAAGCCGTCTTAAGAATAATGAAAAGGCAATCCGCGATGCAGATCACCAGGTAAGGTTTGCCATTGCCCGCGGACCGATGAATATTGCAACTTTTCTCATGGGGACCACTGAATTCATGCTGGCCCTTGCAATGGATCCCGAAGGTACGCACAGGCTGCTGAAAAAGATCACGGATTTCATCTGCGACTGGCTCAGCTGGCAGAAAGAATGTTTCCCTTCAATAGACGGCGTCCTTATTCTTGACGATCTCATGGGTTTTGTGGGAGAAACTGAATTCCAGGAATTTGCATTGCCGTATTTCAAAAGAATATTCTCTGTAACGGGTGCAAAAGTGAGGTTTCTTCATAATGATGCCGATGGGCTTATAACAGCAAAACACCTAAAGGAAATGGAAGTGAATCTTTTCAATTTCTCATTTAATCATTCAATGGGAGAGATTAGAGAACTGGCGGGACCAGAGGTTATCCTTCTTGGAAATATCCCTCCAAGGGATGTCCTTGCAGGAGGCTCGCCTCAGCAGGTAGATGAAGCAGTGAAAAAAGCCTTTGGAGAAATTAAAAATTACAATAGGATTATCTGGTCGGCAGGTGGTGGAATGCCCCCTGATGTAAAAGATATTAATATTCATGCTTTCCTTGATGCAGTAAAAAAATACTCAAAATAACCAATCCATGAAAAAACTTCTGATCTGCCTGGCTATCTTATCTGGCCTTTCTTTGACTGCGATCCCGCAAAAAGCACTTCTTCTTCATTTTTATGCTGAGGCAGGTGCTTATCAGCGCATAAATACACCAGTAAGCGTTGAACTTGAAGGTGTTATAAAAAGCGATACTCTTTCTTTTCAGCTTTATGAAAAGGTGAAGGGTGCTCTTATAGAAAAGCCATTCCAGGTAGAACCCGGGTATGTGTCAAGGCTTTGGTGGATTCTTGATGGAACGACAGATGCCGGAAAAAAGAGGGAGTTCTTCCTCTATAAAAATGCACTTCAGAAAGTTCAGAATGCGATTACATCAGAGATTACTTCGGACGATATCATCCTGAAGAAAGGAACCTCTGAGATACTTCATTACAGGAAATCAGTCATGTACCCGCCGCAGGGAGTTGATACTGCTTATAAAAGGAGCGGCTTCATTCACCCTATGTTCTCACCTTCAGGCAATATACTTACCAGGGTGAAAGCTCCTGATCATTATCATCATTTCGGAATATGGAATCCATGGACAAGAGTAAGGATCGGCAACCATGTCACCGATTTCTGGAACCTTTACGAGAAGCAGGGTACGGCAAGATTTGCCGGAATCAATTCTACAGTTAACGGACCTGTTTTCGGCGGATTTTCCGTTAAACAGGATCATATAGATTTCCAGGGCTCAAAACCTGAAGAGCTGGCGCTCAATGAAGTATGGGATGTCCGCGCCTGGAATACCGAACCAGTTGCAGGAATCAATGCATACCTGGTTGACCTTACTACATTTCTCTCAGTCGCAGGCAGCGAACCGATAACCTTTGAGGCTTACCGTTATGGCGGAGGTATAGGCATAAGGGCAAATGCCGAATGGAACAGAGATAACAGCACTGTGCTTACTTCAGAGGGCAAGACGCGAAAGGATGCTGACGGAACCAGGGCAAGGTGGACGGACCTGAATGGCGCATTCAAGGATAAAGGGAATTCCGGGATAACATTTTTTTCACACCCTGCCAACAGGGAGCATCCCGAACCAATGAGAGTATGGCCTGAAAACCAGAATGGCAGAGGTGATGTATATTTTGAATTCTGTCCTATCAGGCTTAAATCATGGGATCTGAACCCCGGTAATGTTTACGAGCTGAAATACAGGATGCTGGTTTATGACGGAAAAATAGACAAGGCAACTGCCGACAGGATATGGAACGATTTTGCATATCCACCGGTTGTTACCATTATAAATAAAGAGAAATGATCATGAAAAAGCTTTTTATTTTAGTCCTTTCTTTACCTATCCTTGCTTCCTGCGGTTCCGGAGGGACAAAAAAGAAAACAGTTGAAAAAACTCAACCTGCCATGGAACAAAATTACCAGGTAAAGCTGATGACTGTCGATCCGGGCCATTTTCATGCAGCCCTGGTTCAGAAAATAATGTATGATCAGGTATCTCCCGAAGTGCATGTATATGCTCCGGAAGGTCCCGATTATCTTCAGCATCTCGACAGGATCAAATCTTATAACAGCCGTACTGCTGATCCGACTTCATGGAATGAGATAGTTTATACCGGTCCTGATTTCTTCGACAAAATGCTTGAGCAGAGGCCTGGAAATGTTGTGGTATTATCAGGAAACAATAAGAAGAAGGCCGAATACATTTCACGGTCAATTAATGCCGGACTTAACGTGCTGGCAGATAAGCCGATGATAATATCCGGAAAAGATTTTCCTGAGCTGGTTAAGGCTTTTAAAACTGCAGACGAAAAGGGTATCCTTCTTTATGATATCATGACAGAAAGGTATGAGATCACAACAATACTTCAGAAGCTGCTGTCGCAGAATGAAGATATATTCGGCAAGCTGACAAACGGAACAAAGGAAGAGCCGGCAGTATCGAAAGTCAGCGTTCATCATTTTTCTAAGCTGGTATCAGGTGTGCCTCTGCAGCGTCCGGCATGGTTTTTCGATGTGGAACAGCAGGGTGAGGGGATTGTCGACGTAACAACGCACCTTGTCGATTTGGTCCAGTGGGAGTGCTT
>PMBC01000043.1:0-1687 GCA_003152835.1 Bacteroidales bacterium
AGCTGGAGAAGCTTGCAGGAACAGAAAATAACGCGGAAAGAAAAGCAGAGCTATACAAAATGTCGGAAGTATGCCGCAAAGTACCGGCCAATGCTCCTGAAAGCGTACATGAAATGCTTCAGCATTACTGGTTCATTCATCTCGGCGTCATAACAGAGCTGAACCCATGGGATTCATTCAATCCCGGACGGCTCGACCAGCACTTGTATCGTGTTTACAGGAAGGAGATGGAAAATGGATCGCTGAATGAAAATGAGTTATATGATCTCCTTGGATGTTTCTGGGTGAAATTCAATAATCATCCTTCACCTCCAAAGATGGGAGTTACTGCCTCGGAGAGCAGCACCTACACAGATTTCTGCCTTATCAACCTGGGCGGTGTAAAACCCGACGGTACGGATGCGGTAAATGAAATGACCTATATTCTTCTTGATGTTATAAGGGAGATGAGGATACTTCAACCCAGCTCAATGGTGCAGATAAGCAGGAAGAACCCTGACAGGTTCATTCATAAGGCGCTCGATATCATCCGCACAGGATTCGGACAGCCTTCCTGCTTTAATACTGAAGCAATTGTTCAGGAGCTGCTCAGGCAGGGAAAAAGTATTGTCGATGCCCGTAACGGGGGCGCATCTGGTTGTGTTGAGACAGGTGCATTCGGGACAGAAGCTTACTGGCTTACAGGTTATTTTAACCTTGCAAAAGCGCTGGAGCTTGCTCTCAACAACGGTTTCGACAAAAGAACCAAAACGGTGGTCGGGGCCGAGACAGGTTATGCCCGTGATTTTAAGACCTTTGAAGATATTATGGGAGCATTTAAATCCCAGGTTAATTACCTGGTTGATATTAAGATAAGAGGAAATAATGTTATCATGAAGACATTTGCGGAATGGTTGCCGGCTCCGTTTCTCTCTTTGCTTATTGAAGATTGCATTGCATCAGGAAAAGATTATAACGATGGAGGCGCAAGATATAATACAACCTATATTCAGGGTGTCGGCCTTGGAAGTATAACTGATATACTTACTTCCATCAGGTACAATGTTTTTGATAAAAAGAATTTCACATGGGAGGAACTGCTTGAAGCAACAGATGCTGATTTCAAAGGCTTTGAGCAGATACAGCATGATCTTATCTACAATACGCCAAAGTATGGCAACGATGATGATTATGCTGATCAGCATGCTGTGGAAGTGTTTGAGATTTATTATGATTCGGTGAATGGAAGACCTGATTCCAGGGGAGGTGTGCACAGGATAAATATGCTTCCGACCACCTCACATGTCTATTTCGGCAGCGTGATAGGTGCAACTTCGGACGGACGCAAGGCTTTCAAGCCGCTTTCAGAAGGGATATCTCCGAGCCAGGGTGTTGATAAACAGGGACCGACATCAGTTATAAAATCGGCCTCGAAAATAGATCATCTCCGGACTGGCGGGACTCTTCTGAATCAGAAGTTTGCTCCTCAGTTTTTTGAGGACGAAGATAGCTATAGCTGCCTTACGGCACTGATACGCAGCTACTTTGCCCTCGACGGGCACCACATACAGTTTAATGTTGTTAATGCCAATACCCTGAAGGATGCCCAGAAGCACCCTGAATTATACCGTGACCTTATAGTAAGAGTAGCTGGTTACAGTGATTATTTCAATGATCTTGGCGAGGACCTGCAGAACGAGATCATTCT
>PMBC01000043.1:1692-22526 GCA_003152835.1 Bacteroidales bacterium
TCATTAAACACCGATGTTGCCGTAGCAACTATCCCTGCTATATCGGATAAGTTGGAAGGCAATATCATGGTATTGTTCGTCTTGGCAAGATTACCAAAAGCATTTAAATACTGTTCAGCAATCCTCAGGTTTACGGCATTAAGTCCGTTCTCCGAGGAAATTGCCAACGATATGGCTCTCAATCCGTTAGCTGTTGCAACGGCTACCTGCTCTATTTCAGAGGCACGGCCTGCGGCTTCGTTGATGCGTCTTAGTTTTTCACCTTCCGACTTCAGGATATACTCCTGCTTATCTCCATCAGCATTATTTATCTTAGCCTGTCTTGTTCCTTCCGATTCAGCGATAACAGCTCTTTTCTCTCTTTCTGCCCTCATTTGCTTTTCCATGGCATCTTTTATACTCTGCGGGGGAGAAATATTTTTAACCTCATAGCGTGTTACTTTAACGCCCCAGGGTTCACTGGCTTTATCGACTGCATCGACAATAGAAACGTTTATCGTTTCACGCTCTTCAAATGTTTTGTCGAGTTCCAGTTTACCAATTACGCTTCTCATTGTGGTTTGAGCTATCTGAATGGATGCAAAACGGTAATTATCAATTCCGTATGAAGCTTTCTGGGGGTCAAGAACCTGCAGATAGAGAATTCCGTCAACCTCAACAGCGATATTATCGCGCGTTATACAGATCTGCGGAGCAACATCGATTGCCTGTTCTTTAAGAGTGTGCCTGTACCTTATTTTATCGAAAAAAGGAATAAGTATCTGGAAACCTGCAGTAAATGTTGCCCTGTATTTACCCAGACGTTCAACGATTATTGCTGTTCTCTGTGGAACAACTTTAATCATTGATGCTATAAGGATGAATCCCAGGAAGATTACACCCACAAGAATGAAAGTAGAACTTGATCCTGTCATTTTATTTGTTTTTTGGTTCAACTATTAATTTAAAACTCTCTTTTTCAATAATAATCACCGTCTGTCCTTTTATGATGTCAGATTCAGATTCGGCATTCCAGGTAGTGCCCTTAAACTCGACTTTACCCTTCTTCTCAAAACTGAAATCAGCTGCTGCAATTGCTTCTTTTCCGGTAAATTCGTCTTCAACTGCACTCGAACGGTCTACCTTACTGTAGAAAAATTTCCTCTGGATGATCTTCCTTAATGCGAGCAGGGAAAGGACGGATGTTATAGCAAAAACGATAATCTGCAGATTTGTTCCCGGGTGTGCTAAAAGGCAGAGCAGAGCTGTTATCCAGGCCCCGACTCCAAAGAAAAATATTACAAATCCGGGTAATACCAATTCAAGAAGAAATAATGCGAGGCCTATAATAAACCATATTACTTCAGGTTTCGAAAAAACGGTTGTGCTCATGATTAACAGTTTTGATTGAGGAATAATTGTTTGTATGAAGTAAAGATAATCAACTTGCCCTAGAAATTAAATTTTCACAGTTCAAATTTTATTTGTAATTTATATGGTCTTAAATTCATGCGGAACTGCACCGGGACCTTAATAATCCCATCCGCCGGTTGAGCGGAATAAGTAGTTCATTCACAGGCATTAAAAATTGTCATTCTTTGAACAATAAGGAAAGGAGACATGCAGAATGGATAAATTCTTCGATTATTTTGACAGCAGGCATCGTGAAACGATGCTGAAAAAGCCTTCAGGAGAAGATGGCCCGGTAATAACAATTTCACGACAGACAGGATGTGATGCGCGCCAGGTTGCCGGGAATATTGTTGATTCTCTCAACAAAAAATCAGGTTCCTCAAAATGGAAATGGGTCGACAAGGATATTATCTATGCTATTGCCAAAGAGCTCAATACTGATACGCAAAGGGTTGAAAACTTCTATAAAGGCATTGAGCTTTCGAACATGTCGGAGATGATAATGGCGTTTTCAGGCGGATTTGTAAGTGATCTGCGTGTAAAAAAAGCAATAAAGGATGTTATCCTTTCGATATGCAAGGAGGGTCATATTGTTCTGGTCGGAAGAGGAGGGGTCTCCATAGCTCACGATATTCCTGATTCATTGCATGTGCGATTAATAGCGCCATTTTACTGGAGGGTGGAAAATGTGATGAAGAAGAAACAAATGGAAATAGAGGCAGCTGAAGAGTTTGTGGTTGATACCGATGAGAAAAGATTTAACCTTATTTCGACTTTCCTTGATAAGAAACTGCTAAATATAGATTACCTTTTTGATTCTACAATCAACAGGCAGTCATTCAACATTGCCGAAACAGCAGATATGATCGTCTCTATGTTTGAGAAGAAGATCGGAAGGCAGGCTGCAGAACGAAAGAAATCCGTAAATATATTTTGAAAAAACATTGTAGAGACAGATCTCAGACCTGTCTCTATAATGTTTAAATATTTAATTCTCCGATCTTTTTAATATGATCACTCAGCCTCTTGTCGAGGCTTTTCCTGTATGCATCCCAGTCAGTTATCGGATATTTGGCAACACCACTATCCATGGCAGCTTTTGCAACTGCTGATGCCACAGTGGATATCAGCCTCGGATCGACAGGTTTAGGGATTATATATTCTTTTCCGAAGATGAGCTTATCAACATTATAAGCTTTCAGAACTGATGCAGGCACCGGTTCTTTGGCAAGCCCGGCAAGGGCTTTTGATGCTGCCAGCTTCATTTCTTCGTTTATTGTGGAAGCTCTTACATCAAGGGCACCGCGGAAGATAAATGGGAACCCGAGAACATTGTTTATCTGGTTCGGATAATCCGACCTGCCTGTGGCAAAAATAAGGTCGTTCCTTGTCGACATTGCATCTTCATAGGTTATCTCAGGATTAGGATTGGCCATAGCAAAAACAATCGGATCAGGAGCCATGGTTGCCAGCATCTCCTTCGATAGCATATTGGCAGTCGAGAGTCCCAGGAAAAGATCAGCACCTTTGACAGCTTCTGCAAGGGTATCAATGTCCCTGTCAGTAATAAATTCCTGCTTGAACTTATTAAGATCTTTTCTCTTACGGTTGATTATACCCTTTGAATCTACCATCACAATGTTTTCTTTCCTTACTCCAAGTGACACGTAAAGTTTGGAACAGGAGATTGCTGCAGCACCGGCGCCGCATACCACCAGCTTTATCTTATCGATCTTTTTTCCAGTTATTTCCAGAGAATTGATAAGCCCGGCACCGGATATTATTGCTGTGCCATGCTGGTCGTCGTGGAATACCGGGATATCAAGCATCGCTTTCAGCTTTGTCTCTACCTCGAAACACTCTGGAGCTTTAATATCCTCGAGATTTATACCGCCGAATGTAGGAGCAATTCTTGCACATATTTCTATCAGCTTGGCGGGATCTTTTTCGTCAACTTCAATATCAAATACATCTACATCGGCAAATACTTTGAATAATAGTCCTTTACCCTCCATCACCGGTTTGCCGGCCATAGCCCCGATGTCGCCAAGGCCAAGTACAGCGGTTCCGTTAGAAATAACTGCGACCAGGTTCCCTTTAGCAGTGTAATTGTATACATCCTCAGGGTGCTTCTCTATCTCCAGGCACGGATAAGCCACACCGGGAGTATAGGCAAGGCTCAAATCATATTGTGTACTATAAGGCTTAGTCGGTATGACTTCTATTTTACCATGACGGCCCCTGCTATGATAGAGGAGCGCATCTTCTTTTGTTACTTTAGGCATATGTCGGATTTTTTATTTATTGCTGTAATTGAATTCCTTTCAGGAAATTAAACGATTATCATTTTTTGATCAATCTAAAATATAACATTTAATTCTGAAATATCATGAAAAATATCATTATGTGAACTTCAGATTAAAAAAAGTCCCGATATCTAATTAATATTTAAAATTATCAGGAGATTCTTCGCTCAGAATCTCACAATTGAAGAAAGTCAGTACAGGAACAATGCGATTAAAAAAACCTGTAAAACTGATAAAATCGTATTATGAGTGAATAAATTTTGCAATAACAACAAAAATAAATACTTTCAGACCCTGTTTTAAAACGATATTACACTGATTTCTTTATTTCAATACTTATATGGATCGACACATTGCTATTGGCACCGATATTGGTGGTAGCCATATCTCTTGCGCTGCAATTGACCTTTCTTCAGGGAAGATACTGAAGGATACCCTTTCTGAAAGGGAAGTTAATAACCAGGCTCATGCCCATGTTATCATTAATGTCTGGACTGAAGCCCTGACGGAAGCTTTGTCAAAAGTACCTGCTGACAGGGTCAAGGGAGTCGGGTTTGCAATGCCTGGTCCGTTCGATTATGTCAAAGGCATTTGCTATATTAAAGGTGTGGCGAAATATGAGAATCTTTATGGGTTCAATATACATGATGCAATAACCAGCAGCCTTCAGGCGGATGAAAACTTACTGATAAGATTTATGAACGATGCATCGTCGTTTGCAGTCGGCGAGGCATGGGCAGGGAGCGCTTCAGGTGTGGATCGTTCCCTGTCGATTACTCTGGGAACAGGCTTCGGTTCGGCTTTTATAAGTGACAGGATCCCTGTTGTCGATGGTCGTGAAGTCCCTAAAATGGGATGTGTTTACCATATTCCATACAAGGAGGGGATTGCTGATGATTATTTTTCTACGCGCTGGTTCCTTGGAAGATATAAAGCTCTTACTGGAAAAGGATTAAAAGGGGTAAAGGAACTTGCTGATATTGCCATAACTGACAGAGTTGCCGCCGGCCTTTTCACAGAATTCGGAACAGGGCTTGGAGTCTTCCTTGCACCCTTCCTTAAGAAATTCAATGCAGAAATGCTCGTTATCGGGGGCAATATTTCAAATGCTTATAACCTATTCGGAGATGTCTTTGAAGGAAGTCTTAAGAAAGAGCATTGCACCTGCAAAGTGGCTCTGTCAAAACTTAAGGAAGATGCTGCACTTCTCGGCAGTGCCTATCTGCTCGATGATAATTTCTGGAAATCAGTGCAGCATGCTCTACCTTTGATGTAAACCTCTAACAGAAGAAAACATCCCCCCTTCAAATTGGAAATAATAAAACTGAACCCTTAAACCTCAAACTATAATACTGTGGATACACAAAAAATCAGTCTCAAAAAAATTGCTCCGGTCCTGATGGCTTTTTTTGTAATGAGCTTCGTAGATCTGGTGGGTATAGGAGTTGACCGCGTAAGCAAGGATATGAGCCTTAGCTCGACACTGGCCCAGTTGATACCATCAGCAGCCTTTCTCTGGTTCCTTCTTTTGTCGGTTCCGGTTGGTGTTTTACAGGCACGTCTTGGTAAAAGATTCATGCTAAATGTGGGAATGATAATTACAGCCATTGGATTGCTTTTCCCATTTCTCCATTATTCATTTACAATCGTTCTGGTTGGATTTGCACTTCTGGGAATAGGTAACACTATTGTCCAGGTATCAGCCAATCCTCTTCTTGTCGATGTAGTACCGGGCAACCGGACATCGAGCTTTCTCAGTTTCTCTCAATTTGTAAAAGCAATAGGCTCAATGCTTGGAGCCCCTCTCGCCGGGTTTTTTGCATTGAAATTTGGTGACTGGAAACTGCTATTCCTGGTATTTGGGGTTGTTTCCCTGCTGACTGTACTCTGGCTTGGCAACGTTAAGATAGAAGAATCGAAGCAGGAAAGTCAAAAAGTTTCGCTCTCATCTTCATTCAAACTTCTGGGTAATGGATTCATTCTTCTGATGGTGCTCTCAATTTTCCTGGTAGTTGGTGTCGATGTCGGGTTCAATTCAAATTCCGGACAATTCCTGATCAAACATTTCGGCATAGATCAAACTGCCGCAGAATCGGGCAGAAGCGTGTATTTCTTTGGCCGTATGCTTGGCACCTTTGCAGGAGCCATTATGCTTGCAAAAATTTCTTCGCGCAAATTCTTCATGTGGACATCTGTTTTGGGGATAATATGCCTTGTTCTTATCCTGCTGGCAAAATCAACCGCAATGGCATGGGTTCTGGTTTTTCTTATTGGGCTCGCGGTAGCGAACATATGGCCGCTGGTTTTCTCAATAGCTGTCGGGAAATATCCTGATAGAACAAATGAAATATCCGGCCTCATGATGATGGCTATTTCCGGCGGTGCAGTTATACCTCTTTTAATTGGATGGGTCAGCGACATAAGCAATATGACTATCGGCATGTCGATACTTGTAGGTTGTATGGTCTACCTGTGGGCTGTATCGGTGTACTGCCTTAAGAAAAATTAATCAGTGCAGATATCTGCAACCTGAGGGAAACAAAAATATTTTCCCCGGATCATCGCAGAATTGAAAGAATCGCACGTTGCCGGCGGTTTTAAGAATACCCTGACGATCAGTATTTTTAAATATTGAATTTTGTTAGGGTATTTCGTTTTTGTGCTGTATTATAGGAGAAGTTAAGTTAGAGAGGACCAACATTAATCAATTAATCGGGGAATGGCTGGAATCAATCAGGCCGAGTTTGATCAGATTTTTCTTGAATGGTATAATCCTTTAAGGAATTCGATGTATTATAAGACAGGAGATGTGCAGGCAGCAGAAGATTTGGTTCAGGATACATTTCTTAAAATTTGGGAGAAAAAGGAGACTATTAAACCTGAGACCGTCAAATCTCTAATGTATAAAATCGCAAATAATCTTTTTCTTAACAAGATTGAACATGAGAAGGTCTCATTCAGATTCGTCACCGAATACAGGGGAAATGATCTCTCCAATGCACCTGATTTTGAACTTGAGATGAAAGATTTTGACAGGAAATTGCAGGATGCCATGGCAGAACTTGATGAAAAGAGCCGCTCGGTCTTCCTGATGCACAGGATTGATGAATTTACATATGCCCAGATTGCTGATAACCTGGGACTCTCGGTTAAAGCTGTTGAAAAGCGCATGAGCAAGGCAATAGCTTTTTTAAAAGAAAGATTAGATGTTAAAATATAGAATATCTGAGTAAAAATGGAAACTCTTAATGATCCGGCCCTTGTAGATTTTAATGAGATGGACTTAGAACAGAAGATAATGAACCGCACCTCAAAATTCAGACTCCCCGAAGGGATATCCGGGAGCGAAGCTTTGTCCAGGCTGAAAGCCAGGCTTGCGGAAACCGAATCAGAACAGGAAAAGGATGGAAGCAGAATAAAGAAGAATTTCAGGGTGGTTTACCTTGTTTCCTCCATAGCTGCCGGTTTGCTTATGCTATTCGGCATATGGAAGATATGGATACAGAACCAGTCAATTAATGTCATTGCAGAAAAAGGTAAGATGGTTGAGTACCGACTGCCTGACGGATCGGATGTAAGGATGAATGCAGACAGCAGGATCACCCTGGATAAGAAGAATTTCAATAATAAACGCAGCATCAGGCTTGAGGGAGAGGCTTTTTTCAATGTTACAAAGGGAACCATGTTTACAATATCTGCAAGCAGGGGCGGGATCCGGGTGCTTGGAACCTCATTCAATGTATATTCCAGAACCAATGCATTCAAAGTCAGCTGTATGACCGGTAAAATCCTTGTAACGTCAGGTAGGCAGTCGGTTACAATTATACCTGGAGAGAGCGCCGAACTGAAAGATACTGATCTGATAAGGTTCGCGGATTCAAAAATCAATTCGGTTGCTGCCTGGATTGACGGAGAGTTTAATTTTGATAATTCCCCGCTTAATATGGTATTTGACGAAATGGAACGCCAGTTTAATGTTAAATTTGCAGGTCAGAACTTTGGAGATAGGTTTTTTACAGGCAGTATTACCAATAAAGACCTGAAGGAAGCGTTAGATATTGTGTGTATACCATTGGGACTGAATTATGAGATTGGAAATAAAGGAGAAATATTTATCAGTGAGGTTCACAAATAGTTCGATCATTTGTTTTTCACTTTTATTATTCCTGTCTAATCAAAATTTAAAAGCCCAGACCTACAGGCAGACATTCGTAAGTACTCCGCTCTCTGAAGCTCTGATTAAGGTCTCCAGGCAGCTTGATGTCAAGGTTGCTTTCGATTCTCAAAAGCTAAGCACAATAAATATAAACAGGGAAGTTACCGGAGACTCAGCAGACGAGCTGATCTCAGATCTCCTGCTTAATTCCGGATTTGAGTATAGATATATGTATAACAGGTATCTTATTGTCGAAAAAGGTGCCGCAACCAGTGATCTTCCACCTGGTATATGCCAGGTAATCGGATCTGTTTCGGATAAGGAAACAGGCGAACAGCTTCCATTTGCGACGATAATACTGGATAAACAGAATCTTCTCGCTTCTGCTTCTGAAAATGGTTCATTTTGTATAAAAAATGTTACCGACAACCCTATTCATCTGATGGTAAGTTATATTGGCTACAGACCGCTCGACACAATCATGAACTGGTCTGATCAATCGATGAATATTGATATCAGGCTTTTCAGAAAAGTTCATGTGCTTGACACTATCATTGTCAAAGGCAACAGAATGGAGATGGTTGATCTGCGGAATGACGTTGATTTTGCAACTACAATTGACGCTGTCAGATTAATCGATTTGCCAATGCTCGCTGAGACTGATATATTCAGGACATTACAGCTTCTGCCCGGAGTAAGCTATACTGAAAATTCATCAGGTTTAAGCATCAGGGGCGGTTCAAGTGATCAGAACCTTGTACTTTTTGACGGACAGACACTTTATAATCTCAGTCATTATTACGGCGTTGTTTCAGCTTTAAACCCAAATGTTATAAAAGACCTTCAGATCTATAAGGGGGGATATGATTCGAGATTTGGTGAAAGAGTATCCGGCATTGTAGATATAACTGGTAAATCAGGCAACCAGACTGTACCTCTTATTTATGGCGACATAAATCTTTTAAGTGGTAACCTGACTGCCGAACTACCTCTTGGGAAAAAGGTAACGATCATAGGTGCAGTGAGGAGATCATATTCCGATATTTATTCGACAGGCTTTGCCAACGGCCTTTTTGACCGTAACATGAACTGGTTCAGGGGCGATTCATCCAATATTGTGGTCCAGGCCAAACCATCCTTCTATTTTTATGATTATAATGCCAAGCTTACCTGGAAGAAAAGCAACCTTGAAACCTTTTCCCTTAGCCTTTATGGAGGGAAGGATTACTATAATAATTCCTACAGTGGTAATTCTCAGTCAATGATTGTCGTCGATGCTACAGATAATAATACATGGAGCAATTACGGGATCAGCGCTTCGTGGATGAAGCAATGGAAAGAATCATTCTTCTCGAATATACAGGCTGGAACATCGGGTTATGACAATATTTCATCCAATTCGACAACAATCGACGGGTCTCATGCACCTGTAAACAATCATCCTTTCCTTCCTGATACAACGGATACATTCAATACTTCAAACAGGAACAGGCTGAAAGACCTGTACCTGTCTTTCAGGAACACTTATACAATTTCAAATAACAACCAGCTTAATTTCGGTTTGCTGGTAAGGGAAAATAATATCTTTTATCATAAAGATGCCGAGAAGATTTATGTTTATGACAACATGGACCAAACCGGGTGGACCAATTCAGCTTACATCCAGGATCGCATAACTCTCTTTGACAAACTGACTCTCAAACCGGGATTCAGGATCAGTTATTACAACGGAACACAAAGATTATATCTTGAACCACGGTTTTCTGCCAATTATAAATTCTCTGAAGCTTTTTCAGCGCGTTTAGCCACTGGCAGGTATTACCAGTTTATAAACCAGGTACTGGCTCAGCAGGAGACCGGTTATAACAAGAATTTCTGGGTTCTTGCCGATAATTCAACTCACCCTGAAGTAACTTCGAATCATATAATTACTGGTTTTACTATTGAAAAAGGCAATTTTCTTTTTGATGCGGAAGGTTATTACAAATCCTATACTGGTCTGCAGGAATATATTTTTCTTTCTCAATACCTGAAGAACTCAGATTTTCCTGATTATTTCAAGAAAAAGCCTGCTGCACCTGATGTGTCGCG
Organism: Bacteroidales bacterium; assembly: GCA_003152835.1. Taxonomy (GTDB): domain Bacteria; phylum Bacteroidota; class Bacteroidia; order Bacteroidales; family VadinHA17; genus LD21. The sequence goes on from PMBC01000043.1 coordinate 11,638, forward strand.
TCCGAGTTATTATATAACAGGTACTGGAAGAGCTTACGGAATTGATTTAATGTTGAGATTCAAGGCCAGTAATTTTACCAGTTGGTTATCTTATTCTTACGGGAGAAGTTTCCAGAAATTTAATGACATTAATTTTGGCAATGACATCCCGGGGGTTAATGACCAGCCATATCAGTTAAGCTGGACCAATATGCTGGCAGCTGGTAAATGGAACTTCGGGACAGTCACACTCTATTCTTCAGGAAAACCTTACATTGATTTTACAAGAACAAACAACATTAATCTTCCTATTGAGCGTGTGTACAAACGTCTTCCGGACTACTTCCGAAGCGATTTTTCCGTCAACTATAACTTCTCACTGAAAAAAGCCAGACTAAAGACCGGAGTGACTTTCCTTAATATTTTCAATACACAAAATTATTTTGATATCAACACGCGGAAATTTGATTTTGTGAACACTTCGTTCTCTGAGACGACACTGATACAGTCACAGTCATTTTCTGTCAATCTTTTTCTGCATTTTCTATTTTAAAAGGAGAACCTTTTACAATACTAATTTTCTGGAATATTCATTTTTCAGGTAGGGTAAATCAGGGTCATGTTGTACTAACATTATAAGAAAATAAACCTTAATAGGAGGAAATATGAAAAACAAGTTAATCATCGGAGCGATTTTGGTAGTGTTGGCTGGATTTTACTCGTGTCAGAAATCCGACAGGTTATCTAATTCGTCATCATTGGCGACTACACTGACAGCATCAGTTGCTGAGGTTGTCGGAAACCAGGTAAGCACTATTACAGGTGCAACTGAACATTGCCTTTCACTTGAAACTTTTGACGGTCATGGCTATGCACATATCCTTGGAAACTTCAGCGTCGGCAATTATGGCATTCCGAATTATGGGCTCAATGGAATAGGACACTTTAAATTCGGCATTCCTCGTCTTGACAGCTGCGCAGTGGTTACTGTAAGCAGCGAAACTTATCCAAAGGAAATTGTAATAGAGTTTGACAGTGCCTGCAGTGCAAACAGTGAGATTTTAAAACCGGAAGGGAGATCTGAATGTGGCCCCGGAAATGGCCCTGAACATGGTCATGTGATTCAGGGGAAAATCATAATAGATATCTCCGACTCACTTAAATTAGCTGGTTCAACTGAAACTATTACGTACCAGGATTTTTACATCGATACGTTGAAAATCGATCTTACCGCTTCAATAAAAAACCTTGGCAAAAATTCAGATGGCAACTGGGTGATAGAAAAAGTATATGATCAGACGATTACCAGGGGTGATCTCGTTTGTGTGCGCAAGAACAATGAGACTCAGGAATGGATTGCAGGGTTTGAAACCAGGGATAGATCTGATGATAAATATTATCTCACCGGAAACGGTAGCGTATCAATCAATGATACTGCCACTTATACCAAGACTATTACTGCACCTCTGTTGTTTGATGCAAGCTGCCGTTTTATTTCGAGCGGTATTGTCGAGCTTACCAGGAATGGCAGTACAGCAACAATAGATTATGGTGATGGTACATGTGACAACAAAGCTACAGTTACAATAGATGGAACGACTGAAGAAATAAATCTGCACTCCTATAGTTTCCCTGGAGGCGGACGTTTTGGACATCATTTTCACGGGTTTGGACATAAAGGTTGATATGTGGGGAGGATTAGTTGATTAAACAATGTTGGTTTGGCGCCCTGACGATCCCGTCAGGGCGTTTTTTTTGTCTTCTGAAAATTATTCAGTTTCCTCAAAATAGAACTTTTTCCTATTGTATTTTGCCTATAAAACTTGCATATTGCAGGGTAAACTGGCTATCATTCATTTTTGACAACCAACCTGTCGTCCGGTGCCTGACACCTGACGCCATTATATCAATTAAACCTTTATTTATGAGAAAAAATAGCATTGGCAGACGCGATTTCCTGAGGAAGACAACTGCTGCCACCCTTGCCTTTACCATTATTCCCCGTCATGTTCTGGGTGGCACTGGTTTTACAGCACCCAGCGACCAGCTTACCAAGGGTATAATAGGAGTTGGCGGCATGGGGCGTGGTCACATAGGCTATGAGGGAACCAGAGTGCTGGCTCTTTGTGATGTTGACAAAACCCATCTGTCGGAAGTAATTGCTCTTGCAGGAGGTAACGTGCAGGGATATCATGATTTCAGGGAATTGATCGCCCGCCCCGATATAGATATTGTTCATATAGCTACTCCTCCCCACTGGCACGGAATTATTTCAAAAGCTGCTGCGGAAGCCGGCAAGGATATATGGTGCGAGAAACCGATGACACGGACTATCGGTGAGGGCATTAAGGTCGTTGAGGCAGTTCAGAAATACGGAAGGATGTTCCGGCTGAATACCTGGTTCAGGTTTAAAGACCAGTTTTACGGCCTGGGAACTACAGTTAAGCCGCTCAAAAAACTTGTCAGCAGCGGTGCACTGGGATGGCCTCTGAAAGTTACTGTCAGCGGTATAACCGGGTATGACTGGAAATTTTACTGGAGCGGCCTCTATAATCTCAAACCAATGCCTGTACCCGAAGAGCTGGATTATGACTTCTGGCTGGGCCCTGCTCCATACAAACCCTATAACCCGGAAAGAGTGCATGCAAAATTCAGAGGTTACTGGGACTATGACGGTGGAGGACTTGGAGATATGGGTCAGCACTATCTGGACCCTGTTCAGTATCTGCTGGGAAAAGATGACACAGGACCCGTATCGGTTGAAATTGACGCTCCTCAGCAACATTTCGATGCCGTTGGTTCTTGGAGGAGGATAACCTATACATATGCCGACGGATGCAAGATAATACTCGATGGTGAAAACCGCGATATTGATGCTGCCTATATCGAAGGGCCTCACGGAAAAGTATTCAAGGGTTTCAGATCAGATATTAAGGATCTCGATAAGCTTATTGATTCACTCCCTGACCCTGAACCGCAGATTACGACATTCACAGAATCAGTAAAAACAAGGAAGAAATTTGCGCTGAACGAATCAAATGGTCACAGGTCATGTACTATAGTGAACCTGGGCATTGTTGCATTGCGTCTTGGAAGAAATCTTAAATTCGACCCGGTAAAGCAGCAATTCATTGATGATGAGGGAGCCAACAGGCTTATTAACCAGCCGATGAGAGGACCATGGACTATATGAGGAAGTTTAGAGTTTGGAGTTTAGAGTTTAAAGTTTAAGAGAAAAAATTTCAATTATATGAAAATCAATAAATCACTGCTTGCTGTTTTGTCACTTCTTCTGATTTCTTCCTTCTCGTTTGGACAGGATAGGAGAACCCTCGACACTAAAATTGCTGATTTGCTTGCACAACTTCCTGCCAGTGACATTCAATACACAGATAAGCTGATGGGCGATATGCTGACACTCGGAGAAACGGGTCTTCAAAAGATCTGCGATATGATAATCCCGGCAGGTACGGGTGATGATACAAAACCGAGATTCGCTGTTGAATCATTTTCACGGTTTATTTCGAAGAACGGAAGTGCCAGCGATAAATCCCTTTGGGAAAAAATTTGCATCACTTGTTCGATACAGAAAAATGATCCGTTAGTGAAGGATTTCTTCCTGAAGCAGCTTCAGCAGGTGGGTGGTGATCAGACAGCTGAGGCCATGAAGATATTCCTTTCGGATAAAGAGAATTGTACACGGGCGATTGCAGCTATAACTGCAGTTGGCGGAAAAACTGCAGAAAATATTTTATCAGAGTCACTTAAAGACCATACACTTCCCTGTTCGGCAGCGGTGATGAATGCGCTTGCCGGGATGAAATCCGGTATTGCTGTGGATGAGTTCATTGCCTTTGCTTCGGACAATGACGTGAATACAAAGTCTGCTGCATATAATGCCCTTGCCCAAAGCGGATCTCCCAAAGCATATCGCATACTCTTAAAAGCTGCCAGAAGTTTTAAATTCAGGTGGGAGAGGACCGGCTCCACAGCAGCGTTGCTTAATTATGCCAGGAATGTGGCTCAAAACGGTGATCTTAAGACAATGGATAAGATATGCCTGCTTCTCATGAAAAAATGTAATGATAAGCTGACTTTTCAGAATAAAACTGCGGCACTTGAGACATATGTCACTTTTCATGGCATTGATGCTATGCCATCAATACTGAAGAGTGCAGAACATTCTGACAGTAAGTTCAGGAATGCCGCAATTAATATGACCTCATTAATAAAGGGAGATGAAGTTGTTAAAAAATGGATAGACTATTTCCCAAAAGCTATCCCTGCAGCAAAACCGGAGATATTACGAATGCTTGGCGCACGAGGGAGCAAACAGGCATTGTCACTCCTGTACACCTGCTTAAGCAATAATGATCCCGCTGTAAGAAGTGAAGCCGCTTCCTCTATTGCCAGGATCCTCGGAAAAGAAAGTGCTCCTTACCTGGTTACATATTTGTCAGATTATACTTCACCATCGGATGTAGAAGCTGCTCAGGAGGCTTGGAAAAGCATTGCAGGAAGTGAGGAAATGCTACTCCTGAAACCTATTCTCGCAAACGGTTCAGTCGCTGCGAAAAAAAGCGCCATTGAACTGATTGCATGGAGCAGGAACAACTCATACTTTAATGATATTCTGCCGTTTACATCATCTTCAGATGAAACTCTGAAGAAGGCTGCCTTTAAGGCACTGCCTGACCTGTCGGCTCCCGAAGATCAAAATGTACTTCTGGGATTGATGGCTTCAACCGGCAATATCGATTATGTGTCAGATATCCAGGATGCCCTTGCGGCAGCAGCCGGGAAAATAACTGATCCTTCCAGGAGATCATCGGCAATTCTGAAAGCAATGAACGGAACCATCGCTCCTGAAAAATTAATTCCTGTCCTGGCTAAAACCGGTGGAACGGATGCTCTTGCTGTAATCCTTAAAGAGTTCGAAAACGGAGCTCCGGCAATGAAAGAATTATGTTTTAAAGCTCTCTCCTCATGGCCGGATTACTCTGCTTCCTCAGCATTGTATGAGATTTGTGCGGAGGGGAACAGCAATTACAAAGATCAGGCTTTTAACGGCTACCTTCAGCAGGCTACGGATGCAAAAATTACGGATGAAGAAAAATATCTTCTTTTGAGGAAGATAATGCCATTTGCCGGATCTCAGGAAAATAAGATTGAGCTGTTGACTGAAACAGGTAAGCTTAAAACTTACAATGCCCTCTTCTTTGTTGGTGCATACCTTGATGATCCTGCTCTTTCTGCATCCGCTGCAAAAGCGGCCATGTATATAGCCCTTCCCTCTGCAAGCTCCAAAGCGGGGATGTATGGAAGTATCGCAAAAGGAATTCTTACCAGGGTCGTTCCAAAACTTTCAGGACCTGAAAGTGAATACAACCGGGAGATGGTAAATAAATACCTCGCAGCAATGCCGCCTGATGAAGGATTCGTCCCCATGTTCAATGGGAAGGATCTTGCCGGCTGGCAGGGACTGGTCGAAAACCCGGTTGCCCGGTCTAAAATGAAGCCTTCCGAACTGGCTGCTAAACAAACTGAAGCCGACAGGAAAGTCCCGCTGAACTGGAGTGTGAATGACGGGTGCATCTGGTTTAACGGCCAGGGCGAAAACCTCTGTTCAATAAAAGAATATGGCGATTTTGAAATGCTTGTCGACTGGAAGATATCAAAGAAAGGCGATAGTGGAATCTATCTCCGGGGAACACCGCAGGTACAGATCTGGGATACCTCCAGGGTTGAAGTTGGCGCCCAGGTTGGATCGGGCGGATTGTACAACAATCAGAGTAATCCGTCAAAACCTCTGTTGGTTGCTGATAACCCTGTGGGTGACTGGAATACATTCAGGATACTGATGACTGGCGAAAAGGTATCCGTCTGGCTGAATGGTACTCTCGTTGTCGATAATGTTATACTCGAAAATTACTGGGACCATAGCATACCTATTTTTCCAAAAGGGCCGATTGAACTCCAGGCCCATGGAACTGACCTGGCATTCAGGGATATTTTTGTAAGGGAGGTAAGTGAAAAAGACTTCAACCTTACACCTGAAGAGAAGGCTGATGGTTACATTTCACTTTTTAACGGACGAAATCTTGATAACTGGACCGGGGACAAGCAGGCAAATGTGGCTGAGGAGGGTATGATTGTTGTTAAAACCGGAAATGATAATTCCGGCAACCTTTATACAATAAATGAGTATTCTGATTTTGCTTTCAGGTTTGAATTCCAACTGACACCTGCTGCCAACAACGGAATAGGGATAAGAGCTCCTCTTACAGGCGATGCTGCATATGTGGGAATGGAGATACAGGTTCTTGATAATACTGCACCTGAATATGCAAGCCTTCAGGTTTACCAGTTTCATGGCTCAGTTTACGGAATCATTCCGGCTAAACGTGAATACCTTAAGCCTGTCGGTGAATGGAATACAGAGGAGATAACTGCTCAGGGGACTCATATCAAGGTAGTTCTCAATGGAACTGCTATTGTTGATGGCGACATTGCCGGTCCGAGAGATAACGGGACTCTTGATCATAATGATCATCCGGGATTGAAAAATAGTACTGGTCACATAGGGTTCCTGTGGCATGGATCGGTCGTAAAATTCCGCAATATCAGAATTAAAGACCTGTCAAAATGAAGTTATAACCGCAAAGAACGCAAAGTTCACAAAGAATTATTAATGGATTTTCTTTGCGTACTCAGCGCAAACCTCAGCGCACTTTGCGGTTAATTAATTTATTTTTATAACATTTATTGTTTCTTCCATTATGAAAAGAGTTCTCGCATACCTTATTCTTATCCTTCTTTTTTCATCATGTACAAAAGTCAGACCGCCTGAACCATTCGGACCGATACCGTCTGAAAGACAATTGGTATGGCATGAAATGGAATATTACATGTTCGTCCATTTTACTGTTAATACTTTCACAGATAAGGAGTGGGGTTACGGAGACGAAAAGGAATCTGTTTTTAATCCTACCGCACTTGATTGCCGTCAGTGGGCAAAGGTTGCAAGAGATGCAGGGATGAAAGGCATTATCATAACGGCCAAGCATCATGATGGCTTTTGCCTGTGGCCTTCCGCATTCACAGAGCATTCAGTGAAAAACTCTCCCTGGAAAGAGGGCAAAGGCGACGTGCTGATGGAACTGAAACAGGCTTGTGATGAGTATGGTCTGAAAATGGGTGTTTACCTCTCGCCATGGGACAGGAACAGTGCAGTTTACGGAACTCCTGAGTACCTGACCTATTACCGCAACCAGCTCAGGGAACTGCTTACGAATTACGGGCCGGTATTCGAGGTATGGTTCGATGGGGCAAATGGCGGTGACGGCTATTACGGAGGAACCAGGGAAATCAGGAAAATAGATAACAAGACTTATTATGACTGGCCCAATACACATCAGATAGTCAGGGAGTTGCAGCCCGGAGCAGTGATGTTCAGCGATGCCGGTCCCGATGTAAGGTGGGTTGGTAACGAGAGCGGCCGTGGAAGCATTACAAACTGGTCTCTTCTTAACAGGGACAATATGTACCCGGGGGGTGATTTTGCAAAAATTCTTGGAGCAGGTCATGAAGATGGAAAATACTGGGTGCCTGCAGAAGTGGATGTATCAATTCGTCCCGGCTGGTTTTATCACAAGAGTCAGGATTCTCTTGTGAGATCACCTGAAAACCTTATGGAGCTTTATTATTCATCTGTGGGAAGGAACAGTAACCTTCTTCTTAACGTGCCACCCGACAGACGTGGGCTGCTGAATGAAGAAGATGTTAAATCTTTGATGGCTTTCAGCGAAATGAGAGAAAGGGAATTTAAGGTTGATATCGCTAAAGGTAAGAAGGTGAATGCAACAAACACACGCGGGAATATTTATAAAGCCTCAAATGTAAACGATGGCAACCCTGGAACCTACTGGGCAACCAATGATCATCAGACTGCTGCAGACCTTATAATGAATCTAGGGAAGGATACTGAGGTTAACAGGATTGTTATACAGGAATACATCAGGCTCGGACAAAGGGTTCAGGAATATAAGGTGGAAGCATTTTCCGGAGGAAAATGGATACCGGTTATTGATGGAACCACGATAGGTTATAAGGTGATAAGGAAATTCCAGGTTGTCACCACTTCAAAGATCAAGGTAACAATAGTGAAGTCAAAGGCTTGCCCGCTGATAAGCAATATTGAACTATACCGGGCACCGGGAGAATGAGAGCGTGTTTGAGTGAGAGTTTGAGAGTGGGATCAGGAGAAATTAGGAGCAATTAATGCATTAATTCCCCTCCTTGGAGGGGTCAGGGGTGGGTTAGGAATTAATATATATACATATGAAAGCAGCAGTTATCAGAGAATACGGTAAGATTAATCTGGAAGAGGTTACGAAACCTGTTCTGAAGGATAATCAGATTCTAATTAAGGTGAAATATGCCAGCATTTGTGGTACAGATCAGCATATCTTCCGGGGAGAATTTCATCCCAGGACACAACTTCCTCTTATTCCGGGACACGAATTTGCCGGAATTGCGGAAGAAGTAAGCAGCAATGTAAGGAATATTTCTCCCGGCGACAAGGTTACTGTGGATCCGATTATCTGGTGCGGAAAATGTGCAGCATGCCAGGCTGGCCACTATAATGCCTGCACTACACTTAAACTGGTAGGCATCGATCTTGATGGCGGATTTGCCGAGTATATCTCTGTGCCTTCCCACATGGTTTATAAGGTGCCGGAACATGTCAGCGATAAAAATGCTGCCCTTATCGAGATCCTTTCAATCGGATTTCATGCTTCAGCAAGAGCCGGTTTATCTGCGAATGATAACATCCTGATCGTTGGATCGGGCAAAGTGGGCAATTCTATTCTCCATGCGGCAAAAACGATAACCACGGGAAAGATCGTAATGGCTGATATACTCGATGAAAGACTTGCTATGGCAAAATCAGCCTTTGGAGATATTTATACAGTTAATATCAGGAAGAGTGATCCTGTCGCGTTTGTGAAAGAAATCACAGGTGGCAGGGGAGTTGATATTGCATTTGAGGCAGTAGGTCATGAAAAAGAGATTGAAGGAAGGTTCAATCCTGTCAGGTTGTGTATCAATGCAATAAAAGGAGGAGGGAAAGTAACCGTGCTTGGCCTTTCGGATCATCCTTCCGGGATCCTGATGAAAGAGCTGATCTGGAAAGAAGCCATGATAATTTCTTCCCGGGTGAGTCATGGTGAATATGCAAAGGTAATTGAATCTCTCGACAAGGGGACACTTCATCCGGAAAGTATGGTCACCGGCATATTTGACCTGAAAGATGCTCAAAAAGGCTTTGAGTTTCTTGAAAATGAACCTGAGAAGCACCTTAAGATATTGCTCAAGGTATAAAATCATTACGGTTATATGTGAGACATACCGACACTCCGCAACAGGATCATCACCTGATTGGACTTTATCCTGAGAGTATTTTATTTGAATTTAGCAGATTAGACTTTGGTGAACATCCTTGCTATTTTTACAGCACCGGCTACCCTTTTTTTCAAACCTTCCCAGTCTTTTTTCTGAACTATCTCTTTTGTTATCAGGTTCGAACCTATACCGACGCAAGTGACTCCGGCTTCAAACCACTCCTTGAGGTTTTCGACTGTTGGCTCCACACCGCCGGTTGGCATAATGCTTGTCCATGGACATGGCCCCTTTATGGCTTTTACAAAATCGGGTCCGCCGACTGAAGAGCCTGGGAAGATCTTGACTATCTCGGCACCAAGCTCTTCAGCATGGTTAATTTCAGATAGTGTTCCGCATCCTGGTGACCAGAGTATTTTCCTCCTGTTGCACACTTTTGCCATATCGGGGTTTAGTATGGGAGAAACAATGAAATTGGCACCAAGCTGAATATAGAGAGAAGCGGTTCCTGCATCAACGACCGAACCTGCCCCCATAATCATTTCAGGAGCATCCTTTCCTGCCCATTTATTAAGATCACTGAAAAGTTCATGGGCAAAATCGCCACGGTTGGTGAATTCAAAAACCCTGATCCCTCCCTGGTAACATGCTTTGATTACATTTCTGCAAATCTCGGGATCCTTATGATAAAATACAGGGATAATCCCCGTCTCGCGCATCTTCAGAACAACATCTATTCTTGTGAACCTTGCCATAATTTTAGATTTATTCAGACAAATTTATTTAAAAAAGTCATTAATCCCAATATCTGAAGATAAGTCGTACAATCGTGACCCCTGCCACCGCGAAGCGGGGGAGGTGGGTCAGACTAAAATTTTATTATCTTCGCTTAGATTCTGCATAGTATGGCTTTAAACTATATCTGGATTGCCTTCTTCCTGATCGGGTTTCTGGTTGCCCTGGGACAGCTGATATTTGCAGGCAATACTCAGATATTCAACGACCTGGTGACTGCAGTTTTTACAAATGCGAAGACCGGTTTTGAAGTGTCGCTTGGACTTACCGGAGCTTTGACTTTATGGATGGGCCTTCTGAAAGTTGGAGAGAAAGGAGGCGTCGTCAGAATACTGGGTAAGGCTATGGGCCCGTTGTTCGAAAAGCTTTTTCCGTCATTGCCTAAAGGGCATCCTGCCTATGGATCAATTATGCTTAACCTTGCAGCAAATATGCTTGGACTCGATAATGCTGCAACACCTCTCGGCCTGAAGGCAATGAAGGAGCTCCAGGAGGAAAATCCCGAAAAAGAGATAGCCTCAAATGCGCAGATAATGTTCTTCGTCCTCAATGCTGCAGGGCTTACAATTATTCCTGTCAGTGTTATTGTTTACAGGATGCAGCTCGGAGCTGCCAATCCAGCCGATATTTTTATCCCGATCATGATCTCAACCTTTTGCGCTTTACTGACCGGGCTCATAAGCGTTTCTATCATCCAGAAGATCAATCTGCTT
>PMBC01000022.1 GCA_003152835.1 Bacteroidales bacterium
GAAAAGATTTTGGCGAATCCAAATCAAAAAATGGGGTTTGGGGCAACGCCCCATATAGAATAATAAACCCACCCCTAACCCGGCGGAAGTATAAAAACTCACCAGGATTTACATGCTGTCGGGAATCTATTCCCCTAAATGAAAACTTTTGGTAAAGGATATAATCTGGTTTTTAACATAATTCCAGTCAAGCGGCGTTATCATTACCGGCATGGCTTCTGTTTCGGCATCTGCAAAATAAACCAGCGATTTCAAATGATGGTACTGATTGCTAAGTCCGATACCATATTTAAGGGCATGGAATGAAAATATTTCTTCAAGTGTGTATTGTTGTAACAAAAAATACAAATCAATGAAATCTTTTTTGCTGCCCCGCCCCGCAATGGCTTCCAGCTTCATGGCTGCAATATCTTTTAATCCTGCCAGCCTGATTTTATTGAAGGTCTTGAAATCATCAATGATATCATAACGGTATCCGAAAAAGGAGATCCTTACTCCGTTTAAACTGCCNNCCGGAATAAAAAAATCAAAATCAATAGACCGTCGATGCCCGATCTGTAAAGCAAGACATGTCCCGCCGGCAAGGTAAAAATCAGTAATAAATAATTGCGACGACAAAGTTTCAAGTAATCGCAGCTGTTTTTCCGGTAAAATATCAAGATGAAGGTTGTTCGGCATTTTTAGATAGTTTTGCCTCTGGTTAAGTTAACATAATTTGCCAATANNCTGTCAGTCCATGACAATAACCATTTTATTCCGTTCAGATCACCGTAATTCAAAATTCTTTCAGCAATAAACCGGGGATATTTTTCTATCGTCAATTCATAATATGCCACATCCCAAAAATACTTTTGAAATTCTTCAGGCAGCCTGGAAGATTGTTTATTATCAGATAACATCTTGACAATTTATAGCTGATGCATGAACAAGTTTTGCTTTATTTTTACTTTATTATCTTTTATCAGTAAATATATAGAATTTCCCGTTTTGATGAACGGAATTGAAAACTAAAAAGCGAGAATATTCTCACGCCGCACACCTTACACCGCAAGCCGTAGTGTATGTTCAGAAAAGTTTGTATTTATTTCTTTGCCCTTTGCGATTTTATTCGTAATTTTACTTGCGAATATTAACGTAACGAAAAAAATCGCATTATGATGACAGAAAATCCATTTAAGTTTGGAACAGTGGTCGACGGGCTTTACTTTACTGACAGGGAAGATGAATTAATTAAGATAGGCTCCTTCATAAAAGGAGAAAATCACCTGATACTTATAAGTCCGAGAAGATTTGGAAAAACGAGTCTCATCAGAAAGGTTCTTAACGAATCAGGCCGTCGGAATATTTATCTTGATCTGCAACTTGTTATATCAGGGGAGGACTTTGCAGCGCAACTGCTCAAAAGAATATATCGGATTTTCCCCATGCAAAAATTAAAAGGATATATTAAATCATTCCGGATTATTCCTTCTGTAGCAGTAAACCCGGTTACAGGGGAAGTTGAAATATCTTTCAGACCCGGATCAAAAGATCTGGATCCTCTTGAAGATGTATTAAACATGATTGATAAACTGGGATCTGACGGTAAGAAGATAGTAGTTGTTTTGGATGAATTTCAGGATATTTTCAGGATCCATGCCGGTCTTGACCGATTATTGAGGGCAGTGATGCAGAATCACAAGTATATTAACTATATATTTATGGGCAGCAGTGAATCTATGATCAGAGAAATTTTTGAGAAGAAAAATTCCCCATTTTATCGTTTTGGTTCATTAATGACTCTGGGTAAGATCCCTGTTAAAAAATTTTCAACGTTTCTTGAGGAAAGACTTGCAGGTATAACAAAACATTATAAACCCGTTACATGTACTATCCTTGGAATTACCGGTTGTCATCCCTATTATACCCAGCAGCTTGCTTATACGGTTTGGGAGCTATCCGGGCGTTCCGCCGATGCTGCCGACATAGTTGAGTTTGCTGCTAATGAGATAGTTCAAAGTCACGATAATGATTATGAACGATTGTGGAATAGTCTGAACCGTACTGACATGATGGTATTGGCTGGAATGTCGATAAGTGCTATCTCTCCGCTATCTGATGAGTTTTCGAAGCTTTATGGAACCGGAGCGGCCAGCACTGTCTTCAGCACTCTTCTCCGGTTAACGCAAAGGGGGATATTAATTAAGGAAGGTTCGGTATATATTATTGATGATCCGTTTTTCAAACGTTGGATTGTTCTCAGAAGGGCGATATAGATGTAAAAATGAATAAATAATGATCTCCCATTAAACTTCCGCTAAACGTTGCGCCGGAACAATAATATAGGTTTCTAATCCATTCTTGCTCCGGCGCGTTTCTTTAATATTATTTTGTGCTACAATACCGCAACCTCCCGCTGAAGCGGGACAAGTTCTACGAGGTTGTCTGTTACCTGAGTTAATTAAGTCCACGGTCATTGCGAGGATCCGCCGGCTGGCGGAGACGAAGCAATCCTTTTAACCCACCCCCTCCCCTCCAAGGAGGGGAGCCCTTTTTTTATCCCATATCGCCGCAAGGAGAGCATCGCCACAATTATAATTACACCCAGAACTGATAAATTATAAACTGAAGATAATTGAGACGGCGCGTCGGAAAACCCGGAAACGGAGCGAACCTCGGCATTTTTGGTGGTGCCTTTACGGCTCGTGTAGCGGGCGGACAAAAAT
>PMBC01000172.1:0-10914 GCA_003152835.1 Bacteroidales bacterium
TCCGGTGTGAAGAGACATGCAGCCCGGGAGAGCCTGTTGTCATCAATATCCGTTACCACCAGGAGTTCTGGTCTCCTGTCACAATGGAGAGCATAGTCGATTGCACCCAGGCCCATTGGTCCGACACCTGCAAGCAATGCCATTTTGCCACCTTTCCTGATACCCATTTCATGATTATATGTTCCCGGGGGAATATGGTAACAGGCATGGAATGCTCCGATGATACACGACATTGGTTCTGACAGAGAAGCAGGGAAAAATGCTTCTCCATCATATTGAAGAAGGCAGTCAGATTCCATTACTATGTCCGGAATAATCACATGCGTTGCATCGCCGCCGATAAACCTGAATGAGTAACCAGGGGCATCAAGGGAACCTGTCTGTTGCATTGCCGGCTGAATGGAAAATTTTTGTCCGGTGCGAAACCTGCGCTGCCATTTCTTACCGACTTTAAGGATTGTCCCGGCAAACTCATGACCTATAATTGTGGGGTTGACATCGATATCCTTTGGAACGCGTTTATGGTCGGAGCCCTGAAGCGCTGCCTTGTGAGACGACATGCATATACTGTCGGAGATGACCTGGGCAAGTATCTCGTCGTCCTTCATTTCCGGAAGTTCAAATTCTTCAAGACGGAGATCTTTTTTCCCGTATATCCTTACTGCTTTTGTTTTCATAGTCACAATTATCCTAACATAACCTGCCCACCGGTTACAGGGAAGGCCTGGCCGGTCTCATACTCCTGGTCGATAATATATAATAGAGCCTTAACCACATCTTCGAGTCTGCAGCCGCGTTTCATCGGCGCCTGGTCTTCGTAAAACTTCTTGACATCCTCAATTGTCTTTGCGCCTGGGACTTTTCCTGTTTTCAGGTACTGGATAAAGAGTCCGTTATGTGGATCGGACCAGAGCGGACCCTCATAAAAATTGCCAGGACAAATTGCATTCACCTTGATTTTGAAGGGTGCAAGCTCCAGGGCAAATGATTGAGTGAGACCTATTCCACCGAATTTTCCTCCTGCATATGCAAAGTTACGGTTACTGCCCCGGAGACCCGACTTGGAATTAATCTGGACAATATCCGTAAAATATTCAGGGTTCTCCTGGTTCTGCAGCTTCATAACCTCCGAGGAGTATTTTGCGCAGTGAAAATAGCCGTTATAGTTAATTGCTGTTGTTTTAGAGAATACGTCAGGATCCATCTCATCAAGTCCGCCGGCTCTGAGGACACCGGCATTGCTGATCATCAGGTCAATGCCGCCGAATTCACTGACTGTGCCTGAAACAAGAGCTTTTACCGAAGCCGGATCCGACACATCTGTTTTTATAAATATTGCCCTTCCCGCAGTTTTCAAACTGTTAAGCTTTGAAACAAATACCTGTCCCGGCTCTTCATTGATATCGGCAACCACCAGGTTCATGCTGAGTTTAAAGAGCGATTCGGCTATCCCGGCACCGAACCCCTGAGCTCCCCCTGTGACGATGGCAATCCTGCCTGCCATCTTGTTTTCTCCGGCAGCCGGTTTTGCAGCTTTCCTCCTGTAATTCTCAACTTCCCACTGGTCGATAAATGCTACCTGGTCTGGTGTCAGAAACTTTATTCCGCCGCACTGCAATGCATAGTGGCTTATCCTGATCAGATCCTCAAAAACATCCAGTACTGATTCCGCTGCTGCATAATTATCTTCGATGGCAAAAATTCCCATGTCCTTAATAATCACAACTTTTGGCAGATATCCATACTCATTCCGGAACCTTGGCAGCTGGGTCCTGAATGAATCAAGGATCCTTTCTGCTGTCGATGACTGTTCAATAAAGATGTACCTTGCCTTGCAATAGACTATTATATCAGGTATAAGCGGAAGCGATATCTTATGGTATTCCTGCTGGCTTGAATAATATTTCGCAATCAGGGTATTATGACGGCACCTTATAACCTTCGGCTTCTCACCCGAAAGCATCATCCTGAAAACAGGCAGCACTTTATTCATGAGCGGGTTAAAAGGAAGCTGCTCAATGTCAGATACCTGGGGAACATGTTTTTCAATAGTGCTTATAATCTCACTGTAAATGTTCCTGATCTCTTCTGTTGTATCTGCGCCTACAAAGACACCATGATTCTCGAGGAAGATGATTTTAGGATCTTCCCCGAATTTCTTCCTGTATTCAATAATATCAGCTTCAAGCTTTTTAAAAAGTGTATAGCCAGGATCAGTATAAGGCACAAATAGAACACGTTCGCCAAAGAGCTGGAGAGTAAGGTTTTTTGCATTCCTGCTGCACAGGATTCCGTTGATAAGGGTAGGATGGAGGTGAACTACAAACCTATACTGCATGACCTCATGGAGAGATGTTTCAACCGATGGCCTTCTGTTTTGTGCCGGATCGAGGATGCTTTTAAAGAGGTCAGTTTTTACCTGCTCTTCCCTTTCAGCCGGATCTTCGGAATAGGTTTTACCTGAGATCTCATGAAGCTTTTCCCTGTTCAGTGCAACAAGTCCTTCTTCAGTCAGAACTGCTAACGGTTGTCCGCTGGCCTTTACCCATATAGTACTATCGTTCTTAAACGATGTATTGCCTCCGCCAGCAATTACAAAGTTTTTATCAGTGCCATAGAATCTTGATATTTCCAGCAAATCCTTAATTTCACGGTTCATATTGTTTCCTGATTAAATAATACTCAATTACCATTTTGCCAAGTTTCGCGAGATCATGCTTCTGATCGTTGCTCAGAGTTCCGTCGGAAAGAACATATCCCTGCCTGCGGTGAGATCTGAGGTACTGGTGGGCAGCAACGACACATGCCCCATCCCATGCAATTTTTTTCAATGACTCATCAAGTGGCTGGCCTCCTCTTGCAGTAACTGTAAGCGGTATCATTTCCGGTGTATTATGCTCTGTCCCGAATAATATTACAAAGCCTTTAGCGTCGAAGAACTCCACAAATGTTTTCAGTGAGGCATGGTCGTTCCTTCCTGGTATCAGTTCAATACATCCGACACCCAGGCTGGAAAGAGAGGAGTAGAGCTTCTCCATATCGGCTTCAAATTCAGTGCATTTACCGGAAGGATCATCCAACAGTACAGGGTAACAGGGTATACCGCCGGCTTCATGGATTATCTTTATAATCTTCTTTAGTTCAAGGAATGAACCCTCGTCCTCCTCGACAAATGCTTCTCCGCCAGCCTTGAGGAGCATTGATCTGATCTCATTCTCAAGAGCTGCAGGATTCTGAATGCCTGCTTTTGATTTTTTCCCTCCATAGAGTGATTCAATAAACTTAAGCTGTTCTTCAGACGCTGGATAATTTTCGGCAGCAAGTATCCTGACGGCTTTCGCAAGGTGACGCTCGCGGACAAGATTTTCAGCAAACCTTTTCTTCACTCCTTCATAGGTAATAATAAGTGATGGATTTATTTCTCTAATCAGCCGATTCAGCTTTACAATCATTGCTCTGATCTGATCCTGGTTTCCCTTAATTACCCTGGTAAGCTTCAATTTCTGTATGAAGCCGATATTAAAAGGATAATCTAATCCCTTGCCGCTGAAATAGATCCTTCCGGGATTGTTGGGATCGTTGATCCTGGTTCCGTTTTTCTGTTCTTTCTTCAGCAGCCCGATGAATTCAATATTGAAAAGAGGAAAAATATCATTTCTCAGGCAGCCCAATTTGAAATCATCATACCCGTCAGTTACAAAAAAATCATTGATTCCAAGCACGGCAATCGCTTCCTCCTTCGCCATTGTAAAAGCAGTTTCAAGCCGGTCGAAAGCACTGAAGGAGAATGGTGTATGTATATGTCCGTTCACTTCCCTGTATTCGGGAACGGAAATGCCTTTCATCCTTTTTTTCATCTCATCGATCCAGGGAAGGTCAGAAATAAAGTTTTTATTCACGATCTCAGATCTTTGTATTTATTTGAATATCAGATATATATTTATTGATAATCTTAATCTCATCAGTTGTCAGCCTGAATTGTGCTGCACCGGCATTCTCGAGGACCTGTGCAGGATTCCTGGCGCCTGCCAGAGCACATGTTATACCAGGCTGCTGTATTGTCCAGTTCAGTACAAGCTGCGAAAGAGTCACATTATGTCCTTCGGCAATTGACCTTATCTTCTGCAGGAAGGCAAGGATATTCGAAAGGTTTGGTTCCTTATAATATGGAGTATCAGGCCTGGAATCGCCTTCGTTGAATTTGTGCCCGGGTTTGATTTTCCCCGACAATAAACCTCTCTGAAGGGGAGAATATGCAAATATTCCCATTTTGTTTTTAATGCAGAAAGGAACCACATCTTTCTCAATATCCCTTCTCACCATACTATAGGGGACCTGGTTGGATGCAAGTCTGATGGTTTTCCCGGCTTCCCCCAGAAGTTCAGCTGAATAGTTGCAAACGCCTGCGGCCCTTATTTTCCCTTTGTGAATGAGCTCTTCCAGAGCTTCCATAGTCTCAGCAACGGGTGTCGTAAGGTCCGGCCAGTGAATCTGGAAGAGATCAATATAATCTGTCTTAAGGCGCCTCAGGCTGTCGTCACAATCCTGAAAAACTTTCTTCCTGGAGGCAAATTTGCAGATATCAATCTCATTGCCAGAATTATCTTTTGTAGAGAAGTAGAATTCACCTTCCTTTTTGTCCCACGACATTCCGAACTTGGTGAGGATCTGGGTCTTGTCCCTTTTACCTTTAATCGCTTTACCGACGAGCTCTTCACTGAGTCCAAATCCATAGACGGAGGCGGTATCTATAGTGGTCATCCCGTTGTCAACAGCTGTCTCAATAGCTTTAATTGCGTCTTTGGAATCGGATCCGCCCCACATCCAGCCGCCGATGGCCCATGCGCCAAATGCGATTTCCGAAATCTCAAGATCTGATTCTCCAAGTCTTCTCTTTTCCATATATGGAATATAATTATTACCAGTTAATTGCCTCTTCCGGTACCTCCTCAAGAGATTTGCATATCCAGTCAGCTTCAGAAAGCTTTGCCCTTTCAAAGGATGTTGTAACCGCAAGGCATTTGCATCCTGCTGCTTTCGCAGCTTTTATTCCGCTCACTGCATCCTCGACTACGAGGCATTCCTCCGGTTTCAGACCAATCATTTCGGCCGCTTTAATGTAAATATCGGGAAAAGGTTTTTTGTTTTCGACCTCAAGCCCGTTGATTGTTGCATTGAAGGCTGAAGATGGCAAGCCTATCTCCTTCAGGTTGGCTTCCATTTTGACTGCATCTGCGCTTGTGGCGACAGCAGTACGGAACCCCAGATTGCTGCACTTCCTGACAAACCCGACTGCTCCCGGCAACGGTTTAAGCTTACCATGGATTATCTCCAGGTATATCGCATATGTTCTTGCTTTGACCTTTTCGATGTCGATATTCAGTCCGTATTTTTCAGCAACACCGCCTATGTACCTGTTTTCACCGGTACCTATAAAAGGTTTGAAATCGTCTGGTAAAACTATCAGCCCGGTTTCAGCAAACATCATAATAGCGGCCTGGCAGATGAATGGCTCGGAATCGGCAAGTACGCCGTCCATATCGAAAAGCACACCCTTAATCATCTGAACATTCTTTCAATTTCACGAAGTCTTGGCGTATTCAGCGGTCTCTTTTTTCCTGTTATTTCAACGATAAGTGACATTTTCGCGGCATTCTCAAGAACTTCAATCTTATCAAAAGCGCTTAAAAGTGTTGGCCCCGTTGTAAGTATGCCATGGTTTTCAAGCAGCATTACATCGGCTTCGGCTGCCTCCTGTGACACGACATCTGCAAGTTCCCGTGTTCCCATCAAGGCATAAGGCACAAAACGGGGGTTGCCGCAGATGGCTCTTGCCTCGGCTGTAAGATCGGTATCAATTTTGCATTTTGTTGCGGTAAAGGATGTCGCAAAAACCGGGTGCGCATGTACGATTGCCGATACAGCGCTGTTCTTCTTATAAATTCCGAGGTGAAGCGCAAATTCGATTGACGGTTTAAGATCAGGAGTAAGGTTTTCACCAAGCAGATTCATAATACCCACCTCTTTCCATTTCATACGGCCCTTGTCGGTCGCCGACGGTGTGATTATCACAATATCATCTGAAAGCCGAAGGCTGATATTGCCACCTGATGTTGTCGTGAGCCCCTGGCGGTAAAGCCGGCGCATGAAACGGGCAACCTCTTTACGCTCTTTTTTGAATTTTGTTAATTGTTTCATGGAGAAAACTATTGAACAAGATCAATAATCCCATTTAGTATATACTGCGGACGATACGGGTATTTGTCTATATCCTCCCTTTTAGTTATTCCGCTTAGAACGAGGAGAGTATCTATTTCCGATTCCAGCCCGCACCTCACATCTGTATCCATTCGGTCGCCGATAACTATTACCTCTTCTGTCTTTAAACCAAGCATCCTGCGAGCTATACGCATCATGAGAGGATTTGGCTTCCCGACAAAGTATGCTTTTTTCCCGGTTGCAATTTCAATAGGGGCGATCAGGGCTTTAGTCGAAGGTGCAATCCCGTTTTCCACAGGCCCGCTTACATCGGAGTTGGTACCAATAAGCCTCGCTCCTTTAAGCACCAGGTTAATAGCTGTTTGTATATTTTCAAAATTATATCCGTGAGTATCACCCACCACAACATAGTCGGGATTCACATTATTGATCGTATATCCAACGCTGTAAAGAGCGTGTATCAATCCGGCATCCCCGATGATATATACACTTCCGTTTGGTGTCTGACTAGCAAGGAAACCTGCTGTGGCAAGAGCGCTGGTATAAAAATGATTTTCCGCCACATTTATACTGAGTCTTTCCATCTTTTCATGCAACTCTTTTGGTGTTCTTTCACTGGAATTGGTGAGAAAAAGATACTTCTTTCCCGATTTCTCAAGCCAGGAAAGGAATTCGACCACACCCGGAAGAAGCCTATTGCCGTGGTAAATGACACCGTCCATATCTATTATGAATCCGGCTTTTGCCCTTATGCTGTCAACTATTCGTTCCATAATTCACTAATAATGTTCATTAAAATTTTACGCAAAGGTCGCAAAGTTTTGCAAAGGGTGCAAGACGGGAACGGTTAAATTAATGTTTCATTAAACTCCTTCCTTATTCAATGCGACAGACTTTTCAGCTGAGAAGTCGTGACTTGAAGTGTGTCCTTTCAGCGGCATTATTTTTTCATGAATAGCATCAATGATCCAGTCTGGCTGCGGGAAGAAGTACAGCTCCATCTCATGTGCCGGAATGATCCAGTTACGTGATCCGACAACAACAGGAGGAGCGTCAAGATAATCGAACGCGAGTTCAGTGATTGTCTGGGCCATTTCCTTCAGGAATGAACCTCTTGAGGAAGCATCGCTGGCCAGAATTATCCTGCCTGTCTTTTTCACTGATTCAATAACGGGCTGATAATTAAACGGCACCAGTGACCTTGCATCAATAACTTCGGCGTTGATGCCATATTTTTCCTTCAGTGTATCTGCTGCTTTAATAACAGGGTACAGAGTAGCCCCGATTGTCAGTATGGTGAGGTCATCGCCTTGTCTCTTAATATCAGGTTCGCCAAACGGTATCTCGTAGTATCCTTCCGGTACACCCTCTGAATGGAACATTTCTCCAATATCGTAGATCCTCTGGCTCTCGAAGAATATAACCGGGTCAGTACCCTGAAGGGCGCTGTTCATCAGTCCCTTGGCATCATAAGGTGTTGCCGGAAAAACAACCTTCAATCCGGGTATGTGTGCTGTCAGTGATGACCAGTCCTGTGAGTGTTGGGCGCCGTACTTAGAACCTACCGAAACCCGTACAACAACGGGCATTCTTAAAATGTTTCCGCTCATAGCCTGCCATTTCGGAAGCTGGTTGAATACTTCATCTCCCGATCTTCCGAGAAAATCGCAGTACATTATTTCGGCTATTACTCTTCCGCCGCACATCCCGTAACCGATTGCAGTGCCGACAATGGCGCCTTCCGATATTGGTGAGTTGAAAAGCCTGTGGTAGGGCAAAGCTTCTGTCAGCCCCCTATATACGGCAAATGCACCTCCCCAATCTCTGTTCTCCTCACCCCATGCTGCAAGAGTGGGATCCTTGTAAAAGCGATCGATGATAGCTTCAAAAATTCCGTCACGCAACTGGTAGAGTTTTGCTTTTGAGACAGGCTTACCTTCCTTATCCTTGTAAAACCTCTCCTTGTTTTTGAGCGATTTAACCCTCGGATTTTCTTCGAGAGGAATAAGTACTTCGGGAGTGCCGGGCTCCATCATTATTTCAGATCCGTTGGAGAACATCATTTTACCTATGGCATCGGGATCACTTTTCAGGTCGAGCCTTGGCGATATCTCATCATCGATAGACAACTTAAGGATATGGGCCATCAGATCTCCTGTTTCCCTTATGATATCTTCAAGCTGATCTTTAGATGCTATTCCTCCGCCTGAAAGCAGATTACCGTATTCAGTGATGGAATCCTCTTTCTGCCATGCCTCAATCTCTTCCTTTGATCGGTATGACGAGGCATCGGATGGTGAGTGTCCGCTGATCCTGTAGGTGAGAGTATCAAGCAACACGGGTCCTTTCTTTTCATTCAGAAGTTTTTTCTTGCGTTTGAAAGCATCTATGACTGCCAGGGGATTATATCCATCAATACGTTCAGAATACATTAATTCAGGATTAACGCCTGCTCCGACACGGGCAAGAATTCCATAACCCATAGTTTCGCCCATGGTCTGTCCGCCCATTCCGTACAGGTTATTCATGAAGTTGAAGATGAGAGGCAGACCGCCCCTGTATTCACCATCCCAGAGAGTCTTGTACTGGTCCATTGTGGCAAAGCAGATGCCTTCCCATACTGGTCCGCAGCCGAGTGATGCATCTCCGATATTGCATACAACGATGCCCGGCTTCCTGTTTATTCTCTTGTAAAGCGCGGCTCCGACCGAGATATCTCCCGATCCTCCGACGATAGCATTATTCGGATATATGCCGAATGGTGTGAAGAAGGCATGCATAGAACCTCCAAGTCCCTTGTTGAATCCGTTCTCGCGAGCGAATATCTCAGCAAGAGCGCCATACAGCAGGAAATGAACTGCAAGGCTTTTAATATCGCCCTGGAATCCTTTCTCTACAACCTTAAGCGCACCTCCCCCAAAATGATTCCTCATTATGCCGTACAATGAATCTTCATCAAGCTTATTGATTGACGATAATCCCTTGGCAAGGATCTCTCCATGGCTCCGGTGCGAACCGAAAATGTAATCATCAACGGTGAGGTTGTATGCCATGCCCACAGCTGAAGCCTCCTGTCCAATGGAGAGATGGGCAGGACCAGGGTGGTTATAGGCAATGCCTTTATACTCATTGGTTGTCTTTATGAGGTTAAGCATGGTCTCAAATTCGCGGATAATGGCCATATCGCGGTAGATCCTTATGAAGTCGTCATTGCTGAAATTCTTCTTCTCCTCTTCAATTGATTTGTTATACTGGTTTACTGGTATCTTGCCGAATTCAATGAATTGCGGCTTCCGTACAACTTTTGGATTAATGTTCTGACTCTTAGGCATTTTATATTGTAATTATATCTTGTTGTTTTTCATGTCCTTTATTTGCCCCTAAATCCCCTGAAGGGGACTTTAAATCCAACTTAGATTTGGATTTCAGCCCTCAGGAATGAAATCCCGCTAAGCGGGATGGGGGATGGGGGGTATGTCAATAACTGAATTTCTCAATTTGTTCCTTTATCTCCTTAAGGAATAATGTGGCCGGACCACCATCAATAGCCCTATGGTCATATGTGAGTGATAACCCGATATACGGAACAAAGCCAAATGTACTGTTCCCCAGATCAACAGGCCGGTTGATTATTGAGCAAACACCCAGTATCGCTGCCTGAGGAAGGTTAACAACTGGTGTAAACATTTCTACTCCGTAATTGCCGAGGTTTGATACCGTGAATGATGCTGCAGTACTCTGTATCAGTTCAGGGCTGATATTCCCCTTCCGGCACGATCCGGCAATCTGCTTCAGCTCCTTTGAAAGCTGTGACAGGCTCATGCCGTCAGCGTTTTTCAGGGCAGGCACCATAAGTCCGCGGGGTGTATCAACTGCCATTCCCAGGTGAACCCTGTTGAATGTTTTAATAGTGTCGCCCAGGAAATGAGCATTAGCCTCCGGGAATTTACGGAGGGCCCTGATGACGCACCAGCATACCATATCATTAATGGTGATGTCCTGTTTTTCGGTCCCGGATTCAATGCCTTTTTTTATTTGTTGTCGGGCCTGCAGCAATCCTCTTACATCAGCACTCATATGATGAGTCAGCTGTGCTGAGTTTTGCAGTGAAGTGCGCATTGCTTTGGCAATAAGTTTTCTGACATTACTGATTGGTTGTTCCGTGAATTCAACGTTATTTACTGCGGCAGTCTCCGGCAATGCAGATGAACCTGCAAGGGCTGCCTCAATATCGCTTATCACTATCCTTCCGTTAGGTCCCGATCCGTTCAGGCTGCCATAAATAACTCCTTTGCTTTCGGCGAGTTTTTTTGCTCTGGGTGATATTTTTATCCTTGAATCAGGAGAACTCATGGCAGAATTAACCACTGATCCGGCTTTGGTTTTTGCCGGTTCACTTTTCGATGAAGGTTGAGGGTTCTCTGTCTTGACTGCCGGTGCTCCCGGAATGAATGAGGCTATTGATTCACCAGGCTGACCGATCACTGCCACGATTACTAATACCGGCACCTCGGCGCCATCGTCAAAGAATGTTTCAAGCAGAGTGCCATCGGCAGGTGATTCGAGTTCAAATGCAGCCTTGTCAGTTTCGTATGAAAAGAGCAGGTCGCCTGAAGAGACTTTATCACCCTTGCATTTGAACCATCGGGTAATTATGCATGTTTCAACTGACTGCCCTTGTTTTGGCATGATTAC
>PMBC01000172.1:11002-13883 GCA_003152835.1 Bacteroidales bacterium
TAATGACACCGGTAAAGAATATTCCAAGACACAAAAGGCTTTACGAGATTCTGCGAAAACATATCTCCGACGGCATTTACAGGGAGGGCGACCTGCTTCCTTCCGAAAATGAACTTTGTCAGTTATATGGAATGACAAGACCTACAGTCCGGCAGGCATTAAGCACCCTCGCCAACGATGGTTATATAAGGAAGCACCAGGGTAAGGGTAGCATAGTTCACAACCTCTCCAGGGAGATAGGTATTCTTTCTGTTTCCGGGACCACCTCTGCAGTAGGCGACCGTAAGCTTAAGACTGAAATAATAGTCAAACCAGTGCTTATTCCATGGCCCGATATCTTTATGTTCCCGCTTTCGGAACTTGAGAAGGAGTCGGGCTGTATATATATGGAACGGCTTCGACTCCTTGATGGTGTGCCTATATTCTATGATATCAGCTATATAGCTAATCTTAACCTTCCGCGGATCACTTCAAGGCAGTTTGAAGACAGATCTCTCTTCAGGATATTGAGAGAGCATTATCATATAGAGATAAAAGGGGGAGAGCAACGGATAAAAGCAATCCCGGCATCGGAGAAAATCAGCAGGTTCCTCCACCTGAAAAAGGGAGAACCAGTTCTTCACCTTGAAAGGAAACTGGAAACAAATAATCCTGTACTCTTTCTCTATTCATCAATATTCTGCAATACCGAGAAATACTCTATCTTCGGCAGATTCTGAAAAATAAGTGTACGTTGTACACTTAATAGGCTTTAGCCCTCACTTCTTCTTTAAATCCATTCATAAACCAACCACTTCACAAAAAATCCATAAATTAGTAGTGTCGATAATCACCCACCGGAGTATTTCGGGGGCTTATTTATTTTATGTTTTAACCTTATTATACCAACTTATGGAAAACAGTAAAAACCAGTGGTCAAGGCGCCGCTTCATTGGCATGGCAGCTGCTGGAGTCGCAGGAGCTGCAGTAATCCCTTATATCTCAGGATGCAAATCGAAGAACACATTGAAGGATATTAAGCTTGGCTTCATCGGCATGGGTCGCCAGTCGATGTTTCTTCTCGATGGTTTTATAAACCTGCCTGGTGTCGAAGTTGTAGCCGGTTGCGATGTTTATGGAGTAAAACGCNNAAGGTTGAAACTTACGAAAAATATCAGGATCTGCTCGGACGGAGAGATATAGATGCGGTTGTGATTGCCGTACCGGATCATTCACACGCAATGGTTGCTATCGCAGCCTGCAAGGCAGGCAAGGATGTATATCTCGAAAAGCCGATGACATTTACAATTTTTGAAGGGCAGCAGCTGATGAAGGTTGTCAGGGTGCATAAAAGGATACTGGCGATAGGCAGTCAGCAGCGTTCAGATCCGAACTTCCAGCATGCCGTTAATCTGGTCCGGAAGGGAGCCATTGGAAAAATCATAACCGTAAACTCATATGTGGGTGCTCCTCCAACTCCCTATAACCTTCCTGAAGAGCCGATCCCGTCAGACCTTAACTGGGATCTGTGGCTTGGACCTCTTCCCAAGCCGATCCATTTCAACAGCCAGCTCGATCCACCTATAACCCTTGATCCTCCTGAAGATGAAGAATTCTGGGGAGCATGGAGATGGTACAAGGAGACAGGCGGAGGCTTCACAACTGACTGGGGGGCTCACATGTTCGATATCGCACAATGGGGACTCGGCATGGATAAAAACGGCCCGGTGGAAATATCTCCGATAGGTGACGGCACGGAATTCATGAAATTCAAATACGTTTCCGGAGCAGTGATGACCTCAGAACCATTCAATGATCAGAAGACCAAAGGTGTCAAATTCTGGGGTGACAGCGGATGGATAGAAGTTGCAAGAGGCTTCTTCAATGGTTCCGATCCTAAATTTAACCCTCCTGAAGCTGCCAAGGCTGATCCTGATGTGCCTTATGAAACAAAGATACCTCACCAGGTGAACTTCATCGAATCGGTGCGTTCTCGCAAAGATCCTGTCGTTCCTGTTGAAATTGGCCACAGCAGCTGTACAGTCTGCAATCTTGGAAACATTGCATGTGATTTGCAGAGAACCATATACTGGGATCCTCAGACACAGACTTTTGTAAACGATACAGATGGTGCAGCAACAAAGCTGATGAAATACGAGTACAGGAGTCCCTGGAAGCTTGTTTAAAACGGAATCTGAAACGAAAAACAGGGTTGCCGACTGGCAGCCCCTTTTTTTAGAACTTCAGAAAACTTTCCGGTTTGAGAGCTGAAGAGGAGATCCTTATTTTATAAATGGCACCCCTGAACCATGATACTTCATTCTGCCTCATGCCAACGGAGGTCTTGCCGCTTTTCAGGGTGGTGATATTAAGGTGCCCCTCAAGTTCCTTCTTTCCGTTTACATAGGTTGAGAATTTGCCATTGTCATTCACATAGGCAAGGTGGTACCATTTGTCAAGAGAGTGAAGCAGGCCAGGGTCGATGAGTGCAAGCTGATCCTCTCCGGTTTTAATGAATGCATCTGAGTACCAATGAGTCGGGGTAGCCCTCAGTTCGAGGAGCACCCTGTCGCCCTGGACCTCACCGCAATGAAGAAAGCGCTGTTCGAAGTTTCCTCCGCTGGCAGGATTGAAGATCAGTTCAATTGTGAATTCATGGAGCCCTTCAATCGGCATTTTATCAATGGTTATTCCGTCGGATGAGCCGTTAAAAGTAACTGCCAGGCTTTCCTGGAATTTCACTGTTCCAGGTTTCCCTGTAATCTTAATATTTTTTGCTCCCGGCTTTACAATTTTACTAAGGATCCATTCAGCGTTGGTTATGTTCTTGTTCATTTTGCTTTCTGTTTATGATTTTTTTGGATGAAGAAATATATATATGTCAAACTCCGTATAACAAAAA
>PMBC01000094.1 GCA_003152835.1 Bacteroidales bacterium
CCTGGTTGCATAAACCATTTCGGAGTCTTTTCCTATTATCTCCTTCCGCGAATAGCCGGTCATCTTGCAAAATGTGTCATTTACCTCTATAAAGACCCTGTCTATAATCAATCCGATTCCGACAGGAGCAACGCTGAAAATACTTTGAAGTTTCTCCTTGTTTTCCTTTAATAATTGCTCGGCAGCCATTTTCCCACTCTGTATCCTATGTTGTTCAAGAACCTCTTTTACTGCGAAGGGCAATCTGGTCATGTGCTCCTTTATAACATAATCTTCTGCTCCGGCTTTTATACATTCAACAGCAGTCTCCTCATTAATTGACCCGGTACAAAGAATGAACGGGATTTCAGGATTGAACTCTTTCACTTCCTTAAGAGCCTGTAAACCATTAAATGAGGGCATCATATAATCCGAAATGATCAGGTCGGGCTTGAACTTTTTAAGTGCTTTGATAAGATCCACCCGGGTGCAAACCGTGGTGTATTCAAACTTTAATTTCTCCTTCCGTAGTTCCAGAACTGCCAGGTCCACATCTGAAGGGAGGTCTTCAACAAAAAGGATTTTTAACAGATCTTTATGGATCATTTTATAAGCTTTTTTATATCCGGTTGCTGGTTCAGGAGAAGCCAGTAAAAGCCTATATTCCTGACCGATTCAATAAACTTATCAAAATCAACAGGTTTAACTATATAACTATTTACCCCTAACCTGTAGCTTTCGATCATATCACTTTCTTCAATCGAAGAGGTGAGAACCACAACAGGAATAAGTTTCGTTACCGGATCAGCTTTAATTATCTTAAGTACCTCCAGTCCGTCTATCTTTGGCAATTTAAGGTCGAGAAGTATTAATCTGGGGATATTTAGCCGTTCGCGGGTTTTAAACGGTCCGCGAGCAAAAATGAAATCAAGCGCTTCTTCTCCATCACATACTCTGATAACATTGTTGGCCAGGTTGTTTTTTTTCAATGCCCTGAGTGCAAGCTCTGCATCGCTTGGGTTGTCTTCGACCAGCAGGATTTCGACTTCGCTATTCATTGTGTTCATTGTTTATAATTGTTGGACTTTTTACTTTTTACTTTACTTCTTCACCGGTACACTAAAATAGAAAGTCGCTCCTTTCCCCTCTGCACCCTCGGCCCACACTTTACCGCCATGACGGTGAATAATGCGCTGAACAATAGCCAGTCCTACTCCCGTGCCTTCAAAATCATCGGATTTATGCAACCTTTGAAAAACGCCAAATAGCTTATGTGTATATTCCGGATTAAACCCGACACCATTATCTTTTACATAATAAACATTAAACCCGTTTTCAGTGCGGCCACAAATTTTAATTGAAGGTTTCTTCTCCTTTGAAGAAAACTTAATTGCATTTGCGATCAGGTTGGCCCATACCTGTCTAATATATGTCGGATCGGCATACGCTTCAGGAAGCGGATCAACCTGTAAGCTTAATTTATCTGAAACATCCGGTGCTGCTGTCTCCTTGAACATTGAGATTGCCATTTGAGTCATATCGATATCGGAGAAATTCATATCGCTCCTTGCAACCCGTGACAGGGCCAACAGGTCAGTAATAAGCTGATCCATTTTTTGTATATTACTTCGTATCAGGTTCAGTAGTCTCTTGCCTTCAGAGTCTAGTTTATTTTCGTAATCTTCCAGGACGAATTTTGAGAATCCATCAACAGCCCGGAGGGGAGCCCTGAGGTCATGCGATACGGAATAGGAAAAGGCTTCAAGCTCCTTATTGGCAGCTTCGAGCTGGGATGTGCGTTCAATAACGCGCTGTTCAAGTTCTTTATTAAGTATTTGAATAGCCTCTTCGGCCTGCTTGCGTTCGGTTATATCAAGCACAGTCCCGACAATTGAAATGAGATTACCATCTTCATTGTAGTTGCCCTGAAAAGTTGAATAATAGTGCCCGATACTCTTATCAGGACGCAGAAACTTTTGCTCGTAGGAACCAGGATTATGTGTCTCAATCGCCCTGTTGATCAACTCTTTGTCGCGTTGATTATCTTCCGGCCATGGCGACAATGCAAGTATTGAGTCAATATGCGGAGTAAATTCTTTTGGATCAATGCAAAATATCTTAAATACTTCCTCTGACCATTCAACATTGCCCGTTTTAATATCCCAGGTCCAAAACCCCAGATGAGCCATTTCCTGAGCCTCTCTTAATTTTCTCTCGCTCTCTCTCAGAGACTCTTCTGATTTTTGCCGGACTTTTTTTTCTTTTACTTCATTAAGCGCCCGCTGAATGGCTGAAGGTAAACGTTCAAGTCTGTCCTTCAGGATATAATCAACGGCTCCCTTTTTTAACAATTCTACTGCGGTTTCATCGCCGAGGGTTCCGGAAACACAGATAAAGGGAACATCAGGACAGATTTCCACGGACCATCTCAACGCTGTAAAGCCGTCAAATCCGGGTAATTTGAAATCAGATAAAATGATATCGTACTTATGGCTGCGAAGAAAAGAAACAAACTCCTTCTCAGCCGCAGTGCAGTCCATGTTCAGATCATATCCTGCATCTGTCAGCAACTCACGCATGATTTCAGCATCCCGCGGCGAGTCCTCAAGACAAAGTACGTTTAAAACCTCATTCATTTTATCTTTTGTCTTTATCCTTTATTACCTAAAGGCGGAGCTTCATTAATGACTGCCCAAAAGACACCTACCTGCCTTACAGCTTCGATAAATTCTTTAAAATCGACAGGTTTTACAACATAGGCATTAACTCCAAGCGCATAACTCTTTATCAAATCCTGCTCCTCGCGGGATGATGTAAGCATGACTACCGGAAGTGTATGCAATGTTTTATCGCTTCGAATGGCTTTAAGAACTTCTATGCCGTCCATACGTGGCATTTTGATATCCAGCAGCAGTACCGCAGGGTTCCCTGCTTTACGTTGTTTGTACTTTCCTTCACAACGCAGATAATCCATAGCTTCCACACCATCTCTCACCACTATAACATTATTGGCAAGGTTATGGTCGCCCAGAGCCTCAAGTGTCAGTTCAACATCTTTAGGGTTGTCTTCTGCAAAAAGAATTGTTCGAATTTCTACCATCATATTTCCTCCTTATTTATTAGGTATTGAAAAATAGAATACAGCTCCTTTGTCGGGTTCTGCTTCAGCCCATGTGCGTCCTCCCTGACGTAATACTATCCTATGCACATTTGCCAGGCCAATGCCTGTTCCCTCAAATTCTTCCGTAGGATGCAGACGCTGGAAAACTCCGAAAAGCTTCTGAGCGTACTGCATATCAAACCCGACTCCATTATCGCGCACAAAGAATACCAGCTCCTTGTTCTCTTCACGGACACCAATCTCGATCCTGGCTTTATTCCTAGTGCGTGTGAACTTTACAGCATTGCTCAGCAGATTCGTCCAGACAACCCTGAGCATTGCTTCATCGCCATTTACTAAAGGCAATTTTCCCACGAGCCATTCGATTTTACGATCAGGATTATCTTTAGACAGCGATTCTTTGACTTCTTTAACGATCTCATTCATATCAAAATCCGATTGGTGCATCTCCATACGACCGGTTCTTGAAAATTGAAGAAGGTCGTCGATCAGCATTCCCATTATATGAATAGAATCAGCAATCGAATTCAGATAGTGCTGACCCTTTTCGGGTAATTCTGACTGAAAATGTTTGTGAAGCAATTCCACGTACCCGCTTACATGGCGCAGGGGTGCCCTGAGGTCGTGGGATACTGAATAGCTGAATGCTTCAAGTTCCTTATTAGTGGCTTCCAACTGAGCGGTTCGCTTTGTTACACGGTCCTCAAGTTCGGCGTTGAGTTTGCGTATTTCTTCCACTGCCAGTTTGCGCTCGGTTATGTCCCAGAAGATGCCGAGCACGCCCACAATCTCACCGTTCTTGTCCCGGACAGGCGTCTTGATAGTGTTGACCCAGGTTTCTTTCCCNNTACTTCTCTTCTAACTCCTCGGTCTTACCGGTTTTGATGATTCTCACATCATCAGCGCGATACTTGTCGGCAAGGTCCCTGGAGAAGTAGTCGTAATCAACTTTCCCGACAATATCTTCCGGGCTGATGCCTAAATCGCGGGCGAAATTCTCGTTGATCGACATCCATCTATAATCTTTATCCTTCATGAAGATTTTTTGCGGGATGTTCTCAACAAGTGTTTTGTATTTGGCTTCGCTCTCTCGCAACGTTTCCTCCGCCTGCTTGCGCTCGGTGATGTCGATACAGGCACCGACCCATTCCAGAATGCTTCCGTCTTCTCTAAAGACAGGGAAACCACGTGCCAGCATGTGCCGATAAACTCCGTCATGCCTGCGCATGCGGTATTCGATCTCATAGGAACTTTTTGTGACCACAGCTTTATTCCATACCTGCAGGCTGCGCTCAAGGTCATCCGGATGAAGGGTTTTCGCCCATCCTGAACCTTTGGCTTCTTCATAGGTCTGACCGTTAAATTTCCTCAATGACGGCACATCCTCTACAATTTCTCCATCAGCATTAGTAACCCATCCAATATGACCTGTTGCTTCAATATAAGACCGAGAGCGTACCTCGCTTGCAAGCAACGCTTCTTCTGCCAGTTTGCGTTCGGCCTCTTTTTCGGCATACTCCATTGCGAAAGAGATATCTAAAGCCAGTTCATCCAGCAGTTTTAATTCTGCTTCATCAAAAAAATCCGGTTCGTCGGAATAAAAAGTCAATGCTCCTTTCAAAATATCAGAAACCTTTAACGGGAATGAAGCAGATGAGCGGAAACCAAGACCATAGGCAATCTTTTGACAGGGAGCAATCTCTTTATTTTCAATGATTTTGCATATACTATGTTTCCCCTGTCGCAGAGCACTGTCAATGGGACAATAACTCAAAGACTCACCGTTCAATGAAATATTTGTATGTTCAAAGTAACCATTGGATCTTCCGGCTTGTGCAATCACCTGTAGTTTTTGGGATGATTCATCTATTAGTCCTATCCAGGCCATGCCAAAACCACCTTGTTCCACAGCAATGTTACATGCTTTTTCAAACAATTCCTCCGGTACCCGGGAACGCACAATAGCCTGATTGATATCGCTTAAGAATGAATAGATACGGTTAAGTTTGCGAAGCTGTTCTTCCGCCAGCTTGCGATCGGTGATGTCAACAAATGTTCCATCAAGAGAGCCATCTCCGGGTTTCAATTCTATTGATGCCAGAACATCCCTGACTTCCCCATTCTTTGCAAGCAACCTGGCCTCATAATTATATAAAATTCCGTCCTGTTCTTCAAGAAGCTTCATCATCTTGTTCCGGTCTTCAGGGTCGGCCCATAGGATCCGTCCGGCTTTACCAAGTGACTCCTCACGAGTTAATCCCAGTATTTCGCCGAATTTTTTATTCACATCCAGCATCGAGGACCCATCTATCTTGGAGCGGTACATTCCGACCTGGGCGTTTTCGAAGAGCGTCCGGTATTTGACTTCACTTTCTTTTAAGGCCTCTTCCATATGCTTCAGTCTGGTGAAATCTGTGAAAGTCCCTTCAATTCTTACTGGATTGCCCTGTTCGTTCTTCACCAGATGAGAATTCACCATGACAACTACCTTTTCACCACTGATTTTCTTTGCATTTATCAGGTAGTTCATTATGATTCCCCTGGTCATTAACTCCTGCAGATATACTTTTCTGTCATCAGGATTTTGCCAGAAGTCGGGCAATTTTGACCCTTTCATATCTTTAGAGATGTCAATACCGAGAACTTTGTTGAATGCCTGGTTGTGCTCAAGTACTATTCCATCCATCATGCAGCTGTAATATCCCTGATCGAGGTATTTTATAGTGTCGCGAAACTTACGCTCGCTTTCACGGAGGGCTTTTTCTGTTTGTTTGCGGTCAGTAATGTCATTGAATGTAATAATGAGTCTTTCTGCCAGGAAAATGACATAAAGTTCGCAAATGCGGACAGAACCATCCCGGCAGGTAACACGATATTCTCCGGTATTAACCACCCGCTTTGATTGTCGTGCCTCTTCGAGCAAAGGTTTCCATCGGTCAATAACTTCCTGCCGGTAATCTGGATCTGGATAGGCTATCTCATACCACTCTTTTGCTGTAGGTGCAGTATGTCCAAAAAGGGTGAGAGCGCTATGACTCCAGAAATTAATGTTATTATCCTGAACATCAACTAAGGCTAAAGGGAATGGGGTCGCATCAAGAATAGTGCGGAGTTCTATCTCACTTTTCCGTAAGGCTTCTTCCGCTATCTTGCGCTCGGTGATGTCCATATGCTGTATT
Organism: Bacteroidales bacterium; assembly: GCA_003152835.1. Taxonomy (GTDB): domain Bacteria; phylum Bacteroidota; class Bacteroidia; order Bacteroidales; family VadinHA17; genus LD21. The sequence continues at coordinate 6,280 of PMBC01000094.1, forward strand.
ACTGCGTTTGTGACTTTACCTTTATAATCTTTTATAGGGAATATTGTTGTATCAAGTATGACTTCTGCTTCACTTTCCAATGAAAACCCTTCCAGTTTTGAAGTATTATATCTGATTTCAAAACGAACCGTTTCACCGTTATCGAAAACTCTACGCACATCCGACAGCAGACCCTGCTCCTTGACAAGATTGTCTTCGATTACACTATATTTTCCGATAATATCCTGCTCTGTTATCTTTAGCATGCTGCAGCATGCTTTGTTGATACGTATGAGTATGCCCTTATCGTCGGAAATCCACATTGGAACGGGGCTTTGATCGATGATATTGTTCAGAAATGCTTCGGAATTCCGCAGCGCCTCCTCCGCAAGCTTGCGCTCAGTAATGTCCATCAATGTTCCTATAAAACGAATCGGTTGACCGGAATCATCATAAATAATCTTCCCTTTGCCATTACAGTGTTTCAACAGGCCATCGTTGGTAACCAGCCTGAGATTGACATCTAACGGCTCACCTGTTTGAATAGAATGTTCGAATGATTTGCTGTATCTTTCGACATCATCAGGATGAATAAACTTGCCGTTTGCTTCGAAGCTCGGAACGAAATTCTGCCGCGTTACGCCGAAAATCCGATAGGTCTCATCCGACCAAGAGACGTGGTTGGTTTTCAAATTCCACTCCCAACTTCCGATCATGGCAATATGTTGGGCTGCATTCATTTCTTCAAAGAGTTCCGATTTGACTCGCTCGCTTTCTTTCAGCGCATTTTCTGTCTTATTTTGACTTTTCGATGTACTGCTTTTCTTCATAACCTTAATATTTCCAGTTACAACTTAATTCCATCAGGAGTTATAGTTTCTTTTAACAAATCGATAATGACTCTATTAGTCTTTATAGGAAAGTGTTCCTGTTTGTTACCATATATTTGCAAGCTTAATATGTATTTTCTCAGGACAATATTGTTTGTGACTGATCAGTCCGAAGTCCGAAGTCCGATCCCGCAAAGCGGGATTTCGTCGCTTCGCTCCTCAAAGTCCAAAGACAGAAGACTGAAGACAGGAGTCCCAAAATTGTTCTTACTCCTGACTCCCGACTCCCGTCTTCCGACTCCAATACATCTGACTCTAATTGGTTTCAAGTGTTTTATTATTACATTTTTCATATTAACAGTGATTAGTTATTCTGCTGCAATTTATCCAGTAAAATATCTCTGACTATAGTTTCAATCTCTTCAAAATCTTCGGTTTTTCTGAGAAAATAATCAGCTCCAGCTTCAATGCATCTTCTTTTGTAAATAGGATAGGCGTAATTTGTCAGGATACAGATCTTCACTTTCATTTTCAGCTTCCTTATTTTCTTTAACACCTCTATCCCACTCAATTCGGGCATTCTGATATCAAGAATTGCCAGGTCGGGTTGCTTTTTCCTGATAATTTGAAGAGCGTCTGCTCCGTTATCAGCTTCGTACACCACAGAATTGTTATTGATATATTGTAATAAACTTTTAATCCTGTCTCTGAAAAGAGAGGAATCGTCTGCAACTAAAATTTTCATTTGCGGTACATGATTTCAGTTAAGGGGCCATTTTATTATAATGTTTCCCCTAAAGAGTAAATTTAGTTATTGCAAAACCTTAAGGTATAAGATTTTAACCTATTCGAATGTAGGGGGAAGGATGATTCTAATGTAAGGGAAAGACGACATGGAAGGGTCTGGAGGTTGAAGGGTGCGACGGTACGACGATGTGATGGTACGAAGGTACGACGGTGTGATGGTACGAAGGTACGACGGTGTGATGGTGCGATGGTACGACGGTGTGATGGTACGAAGGTACGACGATGTGATGGTGCGATGGGATGATAGATTAATTTTTTAGTGACGTTTATAATAGGGATTAAATATTACGGTGCTCTGCACCTATGGTTGTGTTATTCAATTGCATTTCTACAAATATTATGCGGCCCTGCCGCTTTGTCTTAGACCGAAAGGTACTGAGTACCAATATATTTGCGATTGTTCGATTGAAGGTTAGCCAAAAGGTGCGGAGCACCAAAATATTTGTAGATAAATGTCTGCCATAGAGGACAAAGGTGCAGCGCACCGAAATATTATATTAAACAATTGACATTAACCACTTCGCCAGCACACGGATCGCAGTAATGAAGTCCTGGCCTGCCCCTGAGCACTGCGCCATTGAGCCTTTGAGCCCCTGCGCCATGAGTCATGCGCCGTACGCCTTTATTCTATCAGATTATTCTTAATCGCATAAATCGTCAGCTCGGCGTTTTTCTTCATCCCCATCTTTTCAAGAATGCGGGAACGGTAAGTGCTTACAGTCTTATCCGAAATAAATATTTCCTTAGCTATTTCTGTAATTGATTTCCCCTTTGCCAACATAACCATAACCTGAAATTCCCTCCCGGAGAGTTTTTCATGAGGCAGCTTTTCGTTGGAATCAAATCCATTAAAAGCCAGCTTTTCTGCAAAAGCTTTCCCGATATATTTTTCTCCTGAGGCAATTTTCTTAATAGCAATAGTCAACTCTTCGAAAGCGTTGTCTTTTGAAATATACCCTGACGCGCCAAGCTTAAATGCATGAATTGCATATTGCTCCTGAGGGTGTACACTTAAAATCAGGACATGGGTTTTTAAGTTCCTTTCTTTTATTTTCTGTAATACATCCAACCCGCTCATTCCGGGCATTGAAACATCGAGAATTACCAAGTCATAGCATCCGTCTTTGATCTTTGTCCAGGCATCATTCCCATCGATAGCTTCATCAATAAGTTTAACTTCATCGAGAGTCTTAACGTATTGTTTAAGCCCTTCGCGAACTACTGAATGGTCGTCGGCAATAAGTATTTTCATTCTAAATTTATTTTCTTTTCAGGAATAATAATAGTCAGCTTTGTTCCTTCTCCTTTTTTTGATGAAATATCAATCTTACCTCCGAATTGTCTGACCCGTTCACGCATGCCAATTAATCCTAAAGACTTGGTTGATTCTGCTTTCTCCGGGAGCATTCCTATTCCGTTATCCTGAATAGTCATGGCAGTACCAGCTTTAGACTGATAAAGTTTGATCCCGACAGATGAAGCATTGGCATGCCGGATTACATTTGTCAAAGCCTCCTGAAGAACACGAAAAAATATGAGGTCCTTTTGGGAATCACCCAGAATTGAATCATCAAGACTTAAGCTGCATCTGATTCCGGTCCTTTTCTCAAATTCTTCAGAATACCATTCGATGGCAGCGGCTAACCCGAGATCATCAAGAATTCCGGGACGCAGGTCCGATGAAATACGTTGCACATCTTTAATTGTGTTGGAAACCAGTTCAATCATGCTGCCAAGTTGCCTGATAGCTTCAGGGTTTGTATTCACATATTTATACAAATGGTTTAAATCGAGCTTAATTGCAGTCATTGACTGACCGAGCTCGTCATGAATTTCTCTTGATATGACTGCTCTTTCATTCTCCCTTATCTCATAGAGATGCTGATTAAGTTTTTCAAGTAATTCCTTTGAGCTCCGAAGCTCCTTTTCCAATGTTCTTCGTTCGGTAAGGTCAATATGAGTGGCTTGATTGTAAAGCAGCTTCCCCTCAGTATCTCTAATTTCACGGGCTGAGACAAGAACAAAGAATCTCGATCCGTCACGCCGGATCACTTCAACCTCTTTTGCTTCTATGAAGCCGTCCCTGGTTAAAATCCGTAAAACTTCTTGTCTGTCCGCTAGGTTAGCATATAATTTTCCAACATTGTTGACCTCAGCTAACATCTTTTCAGGACTTTCATAACCATACATCCTGGCATAGGCAGGATTTGCCCGTAAAAGTCTGCCATCGCTGGTGGCTGTAGAGATTCCGATCTGTGAGTTCTCAAAAAGACTGCGGAATATGGTTTCGCTTTCTTTAAGAGCTGCTTCTGCCAGTTTTCGTCTGGTGATATCCTCGTATATGACCTGAAACTGTCTGGCACCGTCCCATAATATTTCCTTACGGAAAACCTGCAGGTAACGAATTTCTCCATTTTTCCTGATGATGCTGATTTCATAATCGGTTGTACTCAAATCACCGCGTTTTCTCTGACGCTTTCTTTTTTGAGCCTGGATATAACTTTCCGGGGAATACCGATTCTTTAAAGGTGTTTTTTGCAGTTCCTCAAGACTATCGTATCCGTATAAATCCAAAAGAGTCTTATTAGCATAAATCGTATTGCCCTCTAAAGTGGCAATACGCACTCCCAGAGGAGAATCATCCAGAGAATGGCGAAAGTTCTCTTTCTCCAGCCGTAATGCCTCTTTTGCTTTCTTGCGTTCGGTGATGTCTCTGCCTGTGGCAAATAAATAGTCCTTGCTCTCTATTTTGATCTGGTCGATATTCATCATCTCAACAACGATCGAACCATCCTTCTTTTCAAGTTCCATCTCAAAGTCACGGACTTTGCCGGTTTTCTCAAACAGCTCGATCATTTCCATCCTTTTATCCGAATAAACATAATATTCATTGACGCTTCTTCCCTTAAGCTCTTCAACTGTGCACCCTATCATATCTGCCTGAGCCTTATTGACGTCGATGATCTTTCCTTCAATTGTCGATATGGCAATTCCTATCGGCACTTCATTAAAGATCATTCTGTACTTTTCTTCGCTTGTTTTCATCATCTCCTCTGCAAGCTTGCGTTCGGTGATGTCAATAGCGATCCCAACAAGTGCAATCGTTTGTCCCTTCTCGTTGCAGACAATGGAAGTAGAAAGAGCGATTGGAAATTCAGTTCCATCCTTTTTTTGGTTTAGCAGTTCGCCATGCCAACCACCTTGAAATGTTATATGCAAAATGTCATCGATGGAAGGTTCGGTTGTTGTGGAGCGGACAATACTGATAGACTTTCCGATAAGTTCCTCCAGTGTATAACCATAGGTTTTCAGAAAGGCATCATTGACAAAGAGAATCTTGTTTTCCTGGTCGGTAACACTGACGCTCTCACTTATACTCCGAATTGTGTGCGCAAGTAGTGCAAGCTCTTCCTCCTCTTGTTTGCGTTCGGTAATGTCCTGGACCGTGCCGAAAAGTCCATTGATTTGTCCTTTGGAATCATATTTTGCACCGCCAAACGCGTTCACGATGCGGGTGTCGCCATTCGGGCGGATGAGTTCCAGTTCAAGCTGGTATGATTCACCTGTTTCCATTGCTTTTTCAACACTGGTTTTNNTCCCAGCTTTCGGGAGTATAGAGGTTGGAATGTTCTTTATAAGTGGGTGCCGGAAGCATCGGGTCGAGCCCGGCAATACGATAAAGTTCATCTGTCCAGGTTACAGTATCAGTATCGGATTTCCAATTCCATACACCTATGCATGCCAGTTTTTGTGCCTCATGAAGTCGTTCCGTGTTTTCCTTTAACAACTCCTCAACCTGCTTGCGTTCAGTGATGTCATTTTCGTATGATGTTTTTAATGAATCATACTCCTGCTGCGATTTATGCAGCTCGTTTATGAGTTCGTCTTTTGTCTTATTATTGTAATTCATAATTAGGCATCAGGCACTAGTGCCTTTTTAAACCTTAACCGGTACTGTAAAACTAAAAGTACTTCCCTTTCCTTCTTCGCTTTCCACCCATATTTTGCCACCGTGTTTGTCAATAAATTCTTTACACAGCAACAGTCCCAGCCCTGAGCTTAGTTCACCTTCGGTTCCCAGGCGATTAGTTTTTTCATTAAGAAGAAACAATTTATTTATCAGCGCCCCGGGCATTCCAATTCCATTATCGCTGACTTTTATTTCTATAGTATTACCCTTAGTGGCTGTAGCCGTAAGGCTTATCTCTCCTGACTTCGGAGTGAACTTGATTGCATTTGAAACCAGATTGCGGACTACGGTTTCGAGCATATGTGAATCGGCATATATTTCTATATTATCAGGCAGGGAAGAGGTTATTTTAATTTCTTTTTTGCTGGCCGATTCTTTTAATACCTCTAAACATCCGGTAATTATTTTTTTTAAATTAATTATCGCAGGATCAAAATTCATCATACCCCGTTTCAATCTGGACCACTCGAGAAGGTTTTCAAGAAGCCCGTAAATATTTGAGGCAGAATCCTTCATACTGATAGTAATATCTTTAATCTCTTCCAGAGACATGTTCTGAATTTCTTCTGTTAATATTTGAGTGGCATCAAGGAAGGCACTTAACGGACCTTTCAGGTCATGAGCAATGATAGAAAAGAACTTGTCCTTTTCTGCATTTATAGTAATAAGCAGTTCATTCTTCAGATTGATCTCTTCTTCTGCTTTTTTGCGGGCCGTAATATCGCGATTGATTCCAGCCAGCCCGATCACCTTCCCGCCTGCATCTCTGACAGGCACCTTCGAAGATAAATTCCATTGCAGTTCTCCTGTTTTCTTATTAATAATTTGTTCTTCATAATCAAGCAGCTTTTCGCCTTTGTCCATTATTGCCTGTTCATCATTATAATACTGCTGCGCTAAATGATGCGGGTGAAAATCAAAGTCACTCTTTCCGAGGAGATCTTTTTCTGAAGTACAACCCGCCAATAATGCTACAGGGGTATTGCATAAGACAAACTTACTGTTCCTATCCTTGTAATAAACCTGATCGGGAATATTTTCGATAATCGCTTCGAGTTGTAATTGTTTAAGAAGAATTTCATTCTCAAGGTTCTTTTGCCCGGTGATGTCGCGTGCGGAAGACAGAGCACCGGCTACATTTCCTTCACTGTCTATAAGTACCTGACACCACCAGGCCAGTAGTCGTTTCTCTCCATCGTTCCTTCTTTGCCAGCTCTCCAGATAGAAAATGTCCTTTGAGCCGTCAAATAGCGGCTTCACTACATTGTACGTTTCCTGTTCGCCTTCGAAATAAAGGGAGGCTTCCTTACCAATAACATCTTTACCAAAGAATTCCAAACCGGACCGGTTAGCCCAGGTATAGATCTTGTCTTTATCAACTTCCATGATTATCTCAGGAACTGCTGCAAGAATTGCCTCCTGCCGTAAAGACAACTTATGAAATGCGTCTTCAGCCTTCCTGTGTTCCGTGATGTCTCTTGATATACCGAATGTGCCGACTATTTTTCCGTCAATATCACATAAAGGCAGTTTAATCGTTGAAACCCAGGTGTCTGGACGATCGTGATGCGTCTCCTTTTCTTCTTTGCTCAACAATTGCCCGGTACGAATGATATTCTGTTCATCTTCGTACGCCTGATGTGCATGCTCACCAGTAAAAAAGTCAAAGTCAGTCTTTCCTACCGCCTCGACAGGATCATTTAATCCAAGAAACCGGGCCATAGATTTATTAATTCTTATAAAGTGACTTTCGAGGTCTTTGAAATAAATATGGTCAGGAAGATTATCCATAAGAGTATGCAACAGATATTGTTCCTGAGCAAGCGCTTCCTCAGCCTGTTTGCGTTCGGTGATGTCTTTTTCGTATGATGTTTTTAATGAATC
>PMBC01000162.1:0-20715 GCA_003152835.1 Bacteroidales bacterium
GATCCTCATTTTGATCCTTGTCCTTCGTTCCAACTTAGTTAAGGCCATTTTTTATAACTTTTACCTTTTTAATATTCAAACTTAAACACTTGCAGATTTCCCGGCTTTTCTCCTGAGCTGTTCTCCAACAAATTTGATACCTTTTCCTTTGTAAGGCTCAGGGGGACGGAGTGATCTGATCTTCGCAGCGACATGTCCAATAAGCTGTTTATCGATACTGGTAAGTGTAATTACCGGGTTACTTCTTCTCTCTGTTTTAGTTTCAATTTTAACTTCTACAGGGAGCTGCAATATAATATCGTGCGAGTACCCAAGACTCATTTCAAGTTGCTGCCCTTTAGCTTCGGCCCTATAACCAACTCCAACAAGCTCAAGCTCTTTCTTGTATCCCTGCGATACGCCTGTCACCATATTGGCAATAAGAGCCCTGTAAAGACCATGAAGCGATTTATGATTCTTCGATTCTGTAGGTCTTGTTAAGGTGATCTGGTTGTCCTCAATCTCAACCTTCAGGTCCTTGTCGACTGCCTGCCGCAATTCCCCTAAAGGTCCTTTCACACTTACCACATTGGTGTCGCTGATTGTTACAGTGACCCCTTTGGGCAGGTTTACAGGTAATTTTCCTATTCGTGACATTAAGCTTTCCTCCTTTTAGTAAACATAACACAATACTTCACCGCCAATTTTCTCTTTTTTCGCCTCCTTATCGGTCATTAGTCCTTTAGAGGTTGAAATGATTGCAATACCCAAACCGTTCAGTACCCTTGGGAGTTCATCGGCTCCGGCATAATGCCTGAGTCCCGGGCGGCTAATACGCTGTAATTCCTTAATGGCAGGCTGTTTGCTCTTCTGGTTATATTTGAGGGCGATTTTAAGGGTCCCCTGAGGACCATCGCCCGTAACAATCTTATAGCTGAGTATATAGCCTTTTTCATAAAGTATTCTTGCAATCTCTTTCTTAAGATTGGATGCTGGTGCCTCCACAACCTTATGCCCGGCCAAAATGGCGTTTCTTATTCTGGTCAGTAAATCTGCAATTGGATCAGTCATCTTTTATTATTTAATGTAGTTTATATTCAATTATTAATTACCAGCTGGCTTTTCTTATACCCGGGATAAGTCCGAAAGAAGCCATCTCCCTGAAAGTTATCCTGCTTACGCCGAACTGTCTCATATATCCCCTGGAGCGTCCTGTCAGTTTGCAGCGGTTGTGCTGTCTGTTAGGGTTTGAATTTCGCGGAAGTCGGCTTAATCCTACATAATCGCCAGCGGCTTTCAGCTGGGCTCTTTTTTCAGCATATTTCTGGGCCAGTTTTACGCGTTTTACTTCGCGGGCAATCATTGATTCCTTAGCCATATTATCAGTTTTTAGATGTTTTAAATGGTAATCCGAAGTTCTTAAGCAGGGAAAGCGCTTCCTCATCGGTCTTCGCAGTTGTAACAAATGTTATCTGCAGACCCATGATCTTTGCAATCTTGTCGAGGTCGATCTCGGGGAAGATGATCTGTTCTGTAATCCCCATTGTGTAATTCCCGCGTCCGTCAAGTTTGGCATTAATGCCTTTGAAGTCGCGGATACGGGGAAGTGCAACGGATATAAGTCTTTCAAGGAATTCGTACATTCTGTCTTTTCTAAGGGTTACCATGATCCCGATAGGCATATGTTGTCTCAGCTTGAAGTTGGAAATATCCTTCGAAGAATATGTGAGAACAGCCTTCTGACCTGCTATATCTGACATTTCCTTGACACCGAATTCAAGCAGTTTCTTATCAGCAATTGCCTGTCCTACACCCTGGTTGAGAACGATCTTCTCAAGCCTGGGGACCTGCATAACGGTTTTATAACCGAATTCCTTTGTCAATGCAGGAATTATCTCGTCACTATACTTGGTTTTAAGCGCAGGTGCGTACATTACTTGATCTCCTCTCCTGATTTTTTAGAATAACGAACTAATTTATTATTATCATTAAGTCTCCTGCCAATGCGGGTCGGTTTACCGGATGCAGGATCAACAACCATCAGGTTTGAAAGATTAATGGGTGCTTCTTTCTTTACTATTCCACCCTGAGGAGCCTTGGCATTAGGTTTAGTATGCTTCGATACCATGTTAAGACCTTCAACAAGGGCTCTGTTTTTTACCCTGTCAATTTCAAGAACCCGCCCTTTCTGGCCTTTTGATTCGCCGGTTATCACAATAACCGTATCTCCCTTTTTTATATGTAATTTCTTTTGCATCGTTGTGTAATTAAATATTATAACACTTCAGGTGCCAGTGAAACAATCTTCATGTATTTATCGCGGAGCTCCCTGGCTACCGGGCCGAAGATACGTGTTCCGCGAACCTCATCAGTGTTAGTGAGAAGAACTACTGCATTATCATCGAACCTGATATAGGAACCATCCGCGCGACGGATCTCCTTGGTTGTTCTGACAACGACAGCCTTGCTCACTGTTCCTTTTTTTGCTTCGCCTGAAGGAAGGGCTGATTTCACGCTCACAACGATTTTATCTCCGACGGTAGCATATCTCTTTTTACTTCCGCCGAGCACCCTGATGCACAACACTTCCTTGGCGCCTGAATTATCGGCTACTGATAGCCTTGTTTCCTGCTGTATCATGATTACTTAGCTCTTTCNNCTCAGAGGCCTGGTCTCCGATATGCGAACTGTATCGCCGATATTGCATGTATTCTCTTCGTCATGCGCCATCAGTTTCTTTGTCTTGTTTATGAACTTGCCATATATCGGATGTTTAAATTTCCTTTTAACGGCAACTACGATGGATTTGTCCATTTTATTGCTGACAACCACACCTATACGTTCTTTTCTAAGATTCCTTTCCATTGATGATTTCCGGCTATTTAGATTTTTGTTTCAATTCCCTTGCGCGTAATTCCGTGAGAAGACGTGCAACCGTGAACTTTGCCTCTTTCAGCTTCTGAGTGTTTTCGAGGGGTGTGATTGCATGGTTGAGCTTCATCCTGATAAGATTTGTTTTCTCGGTGTCGATACGTTCGAGAAGGTCAGATGTGCTTAATTCCTTTATTTCTGATGTTTTCATTTATATGATATTTTTATTACTCAACGTAATCGCGTCTGACTACAAATTTTGTGGTTATCGGCAATTTCTGCGCTCCAAGGCGAAGAGCTTCCTTTGCTACTTCATAGGGAACTCCTTCAGCTTCGAGAAGAATTCTGCCAGGGGTAACAGGAACAACAAATCCTTCAGGTGCTCCTTTTCCTTTACCCATACGAACTTCTGCAGGCTTCTTGGTTATCGGTTTATCAGGGAACACCCTTATCCAGAGCTGTCCTTCACGCTTCATATGACGGGTAACAGCCTGACGAGCAGCTTCGATCTGCCTTCCGGTGATCCAGCACTGCTCAAGTGCCTTGATACCAAATGACCCGAATGCCAGCTGGTTGCCTCTCTGGGCATTGCCTTTCATTTTCCCCTTCTGTGCTCTCCTGAATTTGGTCCTTTTTGGTTGTAACATTGTATAATATCTTAAAAAATTATAAACTCAATTATTTGCTTCTTTCTTTTCCTTTCCTTTTGAGGCTCTTTGTTTTAGCATTCCTGGCTCCTATATTGGGACTCAGGTCTCTCTTGCCAAATACCTCGCCATTACAAATCCATACCTTAATACCGATAAGACCAACTTTGGTATGTGCTTCAGCCAGAGCATAATCAATATCAGCGCGGAAAGTATGAAGAGGAATACGACCCTCCTTGTATGTCTCGGTTCTTGCCATTTCTGCTCCACCAAGACGGCCCGATATAAGGACTTTTATCCCCTCTGCTCCCATACGCATTGTTGAGGCAATAGCCATCTTTATTGCGCGGCGGTAAGAAATTTTGCCTTCAACCTGTCTTGCAATGTTATTTCCGACGATGTTTGCATCAAGCTCAGGACGCTTTACTTCAAAGATATTGATCTGAACTTCCTTCTTGGTTATTTTTTTAAGTTCCTCCTTCAGCTTGTCGACTTCCTGTCCGCCTTTCCCGATAATAATTCCGGGGCGCGCGGTATTAACAGTGACGGTTATAAGCTTCAGGGTTCTCTCAATTATTATTTTTGAGATGCTCGCTTTTGCGAGCCTGGCATTCAGGTATTCCCTGATCTTGGTGTCTTCCACAAGCTTGCCGGAAAAATCTTTTCCTCCGTACCAGTTTGAATCCCATCCTTTTATTATACCTAATCTGTTACCTATCGGATTTACTTTCTGTCCCATCTGAATTATTTTGATGTATTTTCAACTTCTTTATTCATACTGTCAAGAACAAGGGTTACATGGTTGGATCTTTTTTTCAGCCTGTATGCCCTTCCCTGAGGTGCTGTCTGAAGTCTCTTGAGAGTACGTCCGCTATCAACATGAACCGTTTTAATATAAAGGTTGCTTTCTTCAACCCTGACACCTTCATTCTTTGCCTGCCAGTTGGCAATTGCCGACATGAGAAGCTTTTCCAGTCTGCGTGATGCCTCCTGCGAGCTGAACTTGAGAATATCAAGCGCCTTGTTAACTTCTTTCCCGCTGATAAGATCAGTAACCAGCCTCATTTTGCGGGGTGAGGTGGGACAGTTACGGAGGACAGCCTGGTACCTTGTTTTGGCAGCCTCTTTTCTCTGTTCCGATGTATTTCTTTTTCTTGAACCCATTTCTGTTAATTTTTCAATGTAAACATTACTGACTATTTATTGCCGGAGTGACCCCTGAATGTACGTGTAGGTGCAAATTCTCCAAGCTTATGTCCCACCATATTCTCTGTAATGTAAACAGGGATGAATTTGTTCCCGTTATGAACTGCTATAGTATGCCCGACAAAATCAGGAGATATAATTGACCTTCTTGACCATGTTTTGACCACTGTTTTTTTCCCGCCCTCATTCATTTCGAGAACTTTTTTCTCAAGTTTAAATTCAATGAAAGGGCCTTTTTTAATGGATCTACTCATAATATATCAGTTATTTTTTCCTTCTTTCAATAATGTGTTTTGCGGAGTACTTCTTCTTATCCCTTGTTTTAAATCCTTTAGCAGGAATACCATTGCGTGAGCGCGGATGCCCGCCTGATGCTCTGCCTTCGCCACCACCCATCGGATGATCAACAGGGTTCATCACAACGCCTCTAACTCTCGGGCGGCGACCCTGCCAACGTGAACGGCCGGCTTTACCTGATCTCTCAAGGTTATGGTCGGAGTTGGAAACTGTACCAATAGTGGCGCGGCAAGTTGTCAATACCAGTCTTATTTCACCAGAAGGCAACTTGATTGTCGCATACTTGCCTTCGCGTGCTGAAAGCTGAGCATAAGTCCCTGCGCTGCGTGCAAGTGCTCCGCCTTTTCCCGGTTTGAGTTCAATATTATGTACAATAGTACCGAGTGGGATATCGCTAAGAAACATCGCATTTCCAACTTCCGGGGTAGCATCTTTTCCTGAAAGAATCTTATGACCTACCAGAAGTCCGTTAGGCGCAACAATATATCTCTTTTCCCCATCCTCATAAACAACAAGTGCGATCCTTGATGATCTGTTCGGATCGTACTCTATTGATTTCACTGTTGCGTGCATGCTATCTTTCTCCCTGAGGAAATCGATAACCCTGTACATCTGTTTGTGACCGCCTCCGATGTACCTCATAGTCCTGTGGCCGTTAACATTCCTTCCTCCTGATTTTCTGTGCGGTCGAAGGAGGGATTTCTCCGGCGTAGCACTTGTGATAGTATCAAAAGTGCTGATGATCTTGTGTCTCTGACCTGGTGTAACAGGTTTGATCTTTCTGACTGCCATACTGGTTATTAAATATTGCTATAGAAATCAATTTTATTTCCTTCGGCAAGGGTCACAACTGCTTTTTTCGTTGCTGTTGTCTTACCAATGAGAAGGCCCGATTTTGTGTTGCGGGATTTCAGTTTTCCGCCGTAGCGCATCGTATTAACCGAATCGACAGTAACACCGTACATGTCTTCAACGGCTTTTTTTATCTGTAACTTATTTGCGTTTTTAGCAACGAGAAACCCGTAGCGATTAAATTTATCGCCCTGGCTTGTCATCTTTTCCGTTACAATCGGTTTAAGCAAAATATTCATTACTAAAAGTTTTCTAATTTTCAAATGTCGCCTGCAAAACGTCAACTGCACTCTCCACAAGTACTAAAGTTGAAGCCTTCATAATGTTGTAAGTACTTAACTCTCCGGCAGTTATGACTTCAACCCCTTGTACATTTCGGGATGACAAATATATATTTTTATTTTGTTCTGATAAAACAAATAGCGATTTTTTATTCGCAATGTTCAGGATGTTCCCCATTTTGACCATCTCTTTTGTCTGAGGAGCCTCGAATGAGAAGTCTTCAAGAACAATTATATTATTTGTAGAAGCCTTATAGGAAAGTGCCGATTTTCTTGCAAGCTGTTTTACTTTTTTGTTAAGCTTGAAGCCGTAAAATCTTGGTTTCGGGCCAAAGACTCTTCCTCCTCCTCTGAATAGCGGGTTCTTTATGCTTCCGGCACGTGCAGTACCTGTACCCTTCTGCCTCTTTATCTTCCTGGTGCTGCCTGCAATCTCGCCTCGTTCCTTGGATTTAGCCGTTCCCTGGCGCTGATTAGCGAGGAACTGCTTTGTATCGAGGTAGATAGCATGGTCATTGGGCTCTATGCCGAAAATGGAATCGTCAAGTTTAACTTTCCTTCCGGTCTCCTTACCATTAATATTAACAACAGCTACTTCCATTATTTTGTAATTATTACGTAACCACTTTTCGGACCAGGAACTGATCCTTTAACTAAAATCAAATTGCTCTCCGGCATAAGTTTCATAACACGCATGCTTATCGACATTACCTTATTGGTTCCCATATGCCCTGCCATTCTCATGCCCGGAAGCACTCTAGAGGGGAATGAGGAAGCTCCTATAGAGCCAGGATGCCTTAACCTGTCACTCTGACCATGGGTTGTTCCGCCAACGCCGCTGAAACCATGACGCTTAACGACGCCCTGAAATCCTCTACCTTTTGACCAGCCTCTTACATCGACCCAGTTGTCGGGTCTGAATAATTCAACTGTAAGTACTTCACCTTCCTTAACCTGTCCTTCAGAAAAGCCGTTAAACTCAATAAGTTTCCTTTTCGGAGTTGTATTTGCTTTCTTGAAATGACCCATTTCAGCTTTGGTAGTGTGTTTTTCCTTTTTTTCGTCAAATCCAAGCTGTACGGCAAAATAGCCATCTTTTTCCACTGTCTTGATCTGTGTTACAACACATGGACCGGCTTGCAGAACCGTACAAGGGACATTCTTGCCGTTTTCATCAAAAACGGAAGTCATTCCCACCTTTTTTCCTATTAATCCCTGCATCTCTTTTTAGCTTTACTGGTTTCACACTTTAATTTCAACTTCTACACCACTTGGAAGCTCAAGCTTCATCAGGGCATCGATCGTTTTCGGAGTTGAACTGTAAATGTCGAGCAGTCTTTTATAAGAAGAAAGCTGGAACTGTTCCCTTGCCTTTTTATTCACGAAGGGCGACCTGAGAACGGTATAAATCTTTTTGTGTGTCGGAAGAGGAATCGGTCCGCTTACCACTGCACCAGTAGATTTCACTGTTTTCACGATCTTCTCTGCTGATTTGTCTACCAGGTTGTGATCGTAAGATTTCAGTTTGATACGAATTTTTTGACTCATCTTTAAAGAATTTTTCCTTTTGTAATTTCGACAATTCTGTTAGCTATTTCTGCAGGCACCTCTTCATAATGAGAGAACTCCATCGTTGATGTTGCTCTTCCCGAGGTTATGGTACGGAGTACTGTGACATAGCCAAATTTTTCTGCCAGAGGTACTTTTGCCCTGACTACCCTTGAACCTGCTTTCGATTCCATACCTTCCACCTTGCCCCTGCGTCTGTTAAAGTCGCTGATAACATCGCCTACATATTCTTCGGGAGTTACAACTTCCGTAGTCATGATAGGCTCAAGAATTACAGGATTGCATTTCCCTGCAAACCGTCTGAATGCCTGCTTTGCAGCAATCTCAAACGAAAGGGCATCGGAGTCAACCGGATGGTAAGAACCGTCTTTGAGTGTTACTTTTAGATTTTCGAGAGGGAAGCCTGCGAGCGGTCCGTTTGACATTGCTTCGCGGAATCCTTTCTCAACCGACGGGATATACTCCTTGGGTATGTTTCCTCCCCTGATCTCATTGATAAACTGAAGGCCTCTTATTCCATCGTCAGCAGGTGACAATTCTACAGTGATATCTGCAAACTTGCCTCTTCCTCCGGTCTGTTTCTTGAAAACTTCGCGGAACTCTGCGGTGGATGTAATAGCCTCCTTGTAGGCAACCTGGGGTGGACCCTGGTTGCATTCAACATGAAATTCCCTCTTCAGACGGTCAATGAGGATCTCCAGGTGCAGCTCACCCATGCCATTGATAATAGTTTGTCCGCTGTCAGGGTCAGTTTTAACCTGAAATGTAGGATCTTCCTCAGCCAGTTTATGAAGGGCCATCGATAATTTATCTACATCGGCCTGAGTTTTAGGCTCGATTGCGACCCCGATAACAGGCTCCGGAAAATCCATTGATTCGAGCATTATCGGCTTATGAATTGCGCAGATAGTATCGCCGGTCTTAAGATCCTTAAAACCAACACCTGCACAAATATCACCGGCTGAAATGCTTTCTTTCGGAGTCTGTTTGTTAGCGTGCATCTGGAAGAGACGGTTGATCCTTTCTCTTTTTCCTGTGCGGACATTCAGAACCGTATCCCCTGATTTAAGGATACCTGAATATATGCGAAGGAATACCAGACGGCCGACAAACGGATCCGTAGCTATTTTAAATGCGAGAGCAGCAAATGGTGCCTCATCATCAGGCTCACGCGTTATTTCTTCATCATTTCTAGGATCGATTCCCGTTACTGCGCCCTTATCAACGGGTGAGGGAAGAAATTCGATCACTGCATCGAGCAGACTCTGTATGCCTTTGTTCTTGAATGCCGCACCGCAAAGTACGGGAACAGCATTACCAGAAACAGTCGATTTTCTCAGAGCAGTCAGTATCTCTTCGGCTGTTATCGATTCATGGTCATTCACATATCTTTCAAGAAGGGTATCGTCGACTTCAGCAACTGACTCAATAAGTTTTCCCCTCCACTCTTCAGCTTCTCCAAGTATATCTGAAGGGATCGCAGTAATCTCAAATTTAGCTCCCAGGGTCTCATCATCGGTGTACACCAGTGCCTTCATATTTACAAGGTCGACAACTCCCCTGAAATTTTCTTCATCACCGATAGGAATCTCAACAGGCACAGGATGCGCTTCGAGTTTTTCCTTTATCTGCTCAACAACACTGAAGAAATCAGCTCCGGCACGGTCCATCTTATTGATAAAGGCAATTCTCGGAACGCCATATTTATTTGCCTGACGCCATACTGTTTCTGATTGCGGTTCAACTCCGCCTACAGCACAGAACACGGCAACAGCGCCATCGAGTACTCTCAGGGATCTCTCGACTTCTACAGTAAAATCGACATGTCCCGGAGTATCAATTATATTTATTTTGTATTCTTCGTCTTTATGTTTCCAGTAAGTAGTTGTGGCTGCAGATGTAATAGTAATACCTCTCTCCTGCTCCTGAACCATCCAGTCCATCTGGGCATTGCCATCATGAACCTCTCCCATGCGATGGGTACGACCGGTATAGAACAGAATACGTTCTGTAGTTGTAGTCTTACCTGCATCTATGTGGGCCATGATCCCTATGTTCCTGGTATATTTCAGATTCTTGTCCATCTGCCTTCTTTCCTGCTGATCAATTAAAACCGGAAATGAGCGAAAGCCTTGTTGGCTTCAGCCATCCTGTGAGTATCTTCTTTCTTCTTATAAGCGCCACCTTCAAGCTTATATGCTGCCATCAGTTCAGCTGCAAGCCTTTCAGCCATTGAGTGGCCAGTTCTCTTGCGCGCAAATGAAATCATATTCTTCATGCTGATGCTTACTTTGCGGTCGGAACGTATCTCCATAGGAACCTGGAAAGTTGCACCACCGACGCGGCGTGCTTTTACTTCAACCTGAGGAGTAACATTTTCAAGAGCCTGCTTAAATATCTCGAGAGGTGTCTTTCCCTCACTCTTGAATTTATCGCCTACGATATCGAGTGAATCGTACACTATCTGGTAAGCAATAGATTTCTTGCCGCTATACATAAGATTGTTAACAAACCTTGTCACATACGGATCGTGATACTTGGGATCCGGCAAAAGGATCCTTTTTTTTGGTTTTGATTTTCTCATTATCTTATACCTTTAATGTTACTTCTTGGGCCTTTTTGCTCCATATTTTGATCTTCTCTGAGTACGGCCGTCTACTCCAGATGTGTCCAGTGCACCACGAATGAGGTGATAACGGACACCCGGAAGATCTTTTACCCTGCCACCCCTTAATAATACAATGGAGTGCTCCTGGAGATTATGACCTTCTCCGGGAATATAAGCGTTAACTTCTTTCTGGTTTGTAAGCCTTACCCTGGCTACTTTCCTCATTGCAGAATTAGGCTTCTTCGGAGTGGTGGTATAAACACGCACACAAACACCTCTTCTCTGAGGACATGAATCCAGAGCAGGAGCCTTGCTTTTGTCTACCAGTTTCTTCCTGCCTTTTCTTACTAACTGTTGAATTGTCGGCATATTTCCAATTATTTTAGTATTAAATTTTACTCAAAAAAATGGTTTGCAAAGGTATTGTTTTTATTTCTTAATTTACAAACAACTTCTATACTTTTTTCAAATCAAAAGCCTTTATATCTGCCTATGGCCGGAAATAGCAATATTCCAGACCAGTCTGCATGCCTTGAAACTATATCTATTCAAACTTAATTGTAAGTTATGAACAGGTAACTTCCCGATCTTTCCTGCAGAAAAACGTTTTATAAACTTACATTTGAAAGAAAAACCGGTACTCCTGTGTTTCAAAAAACTGGTGCAAAGAAAATAAAAATTTTGTAATTATGCTCTCATTCTTAAACTGTTTTTAAAAAATTATTATTTTTGTCACCTCCAAATCAGATATATAATATTTAAATATAAATCCATCCATAAGTTATGAAGACATACCAGACCGACCAGATCAAGAACATCGTTCTCCTGGGAAATTCAGGATCAGGAAAGACTATTCTGGCTGAAACGATGCTCTTTAACGGGGGCGTTATTGAAAGAAGAGGTACCATTGAAGGCCAAAACACGGCTTCAGATTATCGTCCGATTGAACATGAGAATGGTAACTCAATATATTCAACAGTTCTATATACCGAATTCCTCAATAAAAAAATCAATATTCTTGATACTCCGGGTCTCGATGATTTCTGCGGAGGGGTAATTTCGTCCCTTTATGCAACCGATTGTGCCGTAATGCTTATTAACGCCCAGAATGGAGTTGAAGTAGGAACAGAGATTCATTTCAGGCATGCTGAGAAGGTTCACAAACCAATGATAATCGCAGTAAACGGCCTGGATCATGAAAAGGCAAACTTCGATAAGTCGCTGGAAATGATGAAAGAGCGTTTGAGCAATAATATCATTCTTGTTCAGTACCCGGTTAATGAGGGAGTCGGGTTCAATTCCATCATCGACCTGCTGAAAATGAAAATGCTCCGCTATTCAAAGGATGGCGGCAAAGCTGAAGTGGTTGACATCCCTGCTGACCAGGCTTCAAAAGCAGCTGAACTTCATAACGCGCTTGTTGAAAAAGCTGCAGAAAGCGATGAATCTCTCATGGAGATCTTTTTTGCCAATGAGACCCTGACAGAAGATGAATTGAAAAAAGGAATCGCAAAAGGACTACTTTCCTGCGGCATGTTCCCGATTTTCTGTATTTCAGCAAAACAAAATATCGGTGTCGACCGCCTCCTGGAATTTATTGTGAGCGAGGCTCCGTCTATTACCGATATGCCTGCTCCAAAAAACAGCAAAGGCAATGAGGTAAAACCTAATCCTGCAGGTCCCGCTTCTGTGTATGTCTTCAAGTCAGCAATCGAGGAACATATCGGGGAGGTCAACTATTTCAGGGTATATTCCGGGAAAATTACCGAGAACCTCGACGTGATCAACAGTAATAACAGCACCAAGGAGAGACTGTCACAGCTATATGTCAATGCAGGTAAAAACAGGACAAGGGTTCCCGAACTTCATGTTGGTGATCTTGGTGCTTTTGTAAAGCTTAAAAATACCAGGATGGACCATACCCTTAATACTCCGGGTAACGACTGGAGGTATGAGGGCGTGAAATTCCCCAATCCAAAATACCGCACTGCAATAAAAGCCCAGAGCGAAAGTGATGATGAGAAGCTTGGCGAAGCTCTTAATAAAATCCATCTTGAGGACCCCACAATAATAATTGAGTACTCAAAAGAACTGAAACAGATCATAGTGCACGGACAGGGTGAATACCATTTAAATATAATGAAGTGGCATCTTGATAACATATTTAAGATCCCCACCAATTTCAATGCTCCGAAGATCCCTTATCGTGAAACTATTACAAAATCGGCACAGGCTGACTACCGGCATAAGAAGCAGTCGGGTGGTGCCGGTCAGTTTGGCGAGGTACATATGATCATCGAGCCTTATATTGAAGGCTCTGCCGAGCTTACCTCGATGAAGATGGGTGGTAAGGATATGAAGATTTCAGTCAGAGGCAAGGATGAAATTGAACTTGACTGGGGTGGAAAACTTGTTTATTGTAACTGCATTGTTGGCGGATCTATTGATGCAAGGTTCATGCCGGCAATTCTCAAAGGAATCATGGAGAAGATGGAAGTCGGCCCGCTTACAGGATCATATGCCCGCGATATCAGGGTTTATGTTTATGATGGCAAGATGCACCCCGTTGATTCCAATGAAATATCATTCAGGCTCGCTGGAAGAAATGCTTTCAGTCAGGCCTTTAAAAGTGCTGGTCCAAAGATCCTTGAGCCGGTTTATGATGTCGATATCATGGTTCCATCCGACCGTATGGGTGATGTCATCAGCGATCTCCAGGGCCGCCGTGGAATGGTCCTCGGAATGGCCAGTGAAAAGAGATTTGAAGTCATCAAAGCAAGAGTGCCTCTCGCCGAGATGAATAAATACTCGACCTCACTCAGCTCTATAACCGGCGGCCGTGCAATGTATTCAATGAAATTCTCAGAATANNGTTCAGGATGCAGTAATAAAGGCTTACTCAGAGGAAGAAGAAGAGGAATAGAAGAGTCTTACACTGTTTTCAGCACATCCCACACAAAAGCGCGGATACCTACCTCATCGTTTATCTCATCAATCTTCTTTATTGTATTGAGGATTGAATCGACAATTTCATCATCAACTATGGTAATAACACTTTTATTAATCTCGGGCCATGCATGGGTTCCCAGGTGGGGAACTCCTGTGGAAGTGCCCCTGCCCTGAACGTTTTCCCATAATGAATAACCCTTGATTCCAAGCTTGTCGAGCATGTATTCGATTTTTTCCGTATGGGCCTGGTTATATACTATCATTATTGCTTTCATAATCTATTCATTTTTCTGATTGACCTACTTAACTTCCTTTTTATCGCCATTCATGAAATCCATTTCGGAATATACAGCAAGATTCCTGTTGCGTTCGCCATGTTTTGAGAACATTGCATACACCACAGGAACCAGGACCAGTGTTACGAAAGTTGAGAAGACAAGACCTCCGATAACTGCAACTCCCATTGGGCTCCATAATTCAGAACCTGATCCTGCGCTCATTGCCAGTGGCAGCATCCCAAGAATAGTGGTCGCTGATGTCATTAATACAGGCCTTAGTCTGGATCTTCCCGACACTGCAATTGCTTCATAAAGCTCAAGACCCCTTTCTCTCATAAGATTGATAAAGTCCACAAGCACAACGGCATTCTTGACCACGATACCAATTAACATCACTGCCCCGATAGCTGAGATCACGCTAAGTGAAGTATGAGTTACAAATAAGGCAATTGCCACTCCCGAGAATGCAAACGGAATAGAGAACATTATAATGAATGGCATCTTCAGCGATTCAAACTGGGAAGCCATTATGAGGTAAACCAGTATAAGGCTTATAAGCATCAGCATGGCAATATCCTTAAATGAGTCCATCTGATCTTTTATCGCACCCGATATCTGTACCATAACTCCTGCCGGAAGCACTGTCGAATCAATAGCTTTCTGAACTTCTATCTGCAGCTTGGTAAGTGACTCCTTGTAAGGGGTGAATGAAACAGTTACAATACGTTCCTTCCGCTTTCTTTCAATAGTCGGTGGTGCCCAGTACTCCTTGATCTGGGCTATCTCACCAAGCCTGATTATCTGGCCTGCCGGATTTGTTATGCCTATATTCTCTATATCAGTAAGTGTACTTGTTGAGCTGCGCTTATATCTTACAACAATGTCATATTCATCACCATACTGGCGAAGTTTTGTCGCCGTAAGCCCGTCAACCCTGTTCTTGACTGCAGATGATACCATAGCTGTATTCAGTCCGTTTGCTATCATTTTGTTCTGATCGAAAATTATCTGAAGCTCAGGTTTAGACTTATCACGGCTGATGGCTATATCTTTGGCTCCCTTGATATTTTTGATCTTCGCAGCCAGTTCTTCTGCTACAATGTTTGTCTGGGCTATATCGAAACCGTAAATCTCAACATTAACAGTGCTCCCTCCGAAGCTTCCCATATTGCTTGAAGTGGTCACTTTATAATCAATGATCTCAGGTACAGCCGCAAGGTCTCTTCTCAGATCTTCAGCCAGCTCAAATGATGATTTTTTCCGTTGCTCAATAGGAACAAGGTGAAGGCTATAGCTTATTGTATGCGTTCCCTGGGAGCTGAAAATCGACGCAAATCCACCCTGATCATCATATCCTGATGAAGTCGACATAATGGTGACTTCAGGATATTTAGCCTTGATCACAGCATCGAGTTTTTCTGAAATCTTTGTTGTCTCCTCAACCCTGGTGCCAGTCTGAAGTTGAATAGTGGCAGATAGCCTCGACTCATCTGTCTGAGGAAAGAATTCTGTTCCGATGACAGCGAAAAGACTCATTGATAAAATAAATATCAGTAAGGCAATAATAGATACAACCGTTTTGTGATGCAGTGCCCAGCGGAGTGTTTTTTCATAAAAGCGGTCCATCCAGTTAAGTCCTTTTCTGATGCTTCCGTCGTATGTCCAGAAGGGAGCGTCCTTTTTTATAGGATACCACTTAAGCATGAGTGAACTAAGGGTTGGAGTAAGAGTGATGGCAGCAAACACTGAAGTAACAATCGTAATTGTCACGCTCATTCCAAGCTGCTTGAAGAGAACGCCTGTGAGTCCCTTTACAAAAGTGAGCGGGAAAAATACTGCAACAACAGTAAGTGTTGTGACAATAACTGCCAGCCACACTTCATTGGTCGCATATATTGCTGCCTCACGTGGTCTGCTTCCCCTTTCAATATGCTTAGTGATATTCTCAAGAACAACTATAGCGTCATCCACCACCATCCCGATGGCTATGGAGAGCGAGGTTAGTGAGATAATATTTATTGATGCCCCTGAAATAAACAGGTAGATAAATGCCACAATAAGCGATATAGGTATCGTGAGGATAATAATAAATGTGGCTCTCCACCTGCCGAGGAAAAAGAGTACAACCAGTATAACAAAGATGGCTGCATACATCAGGGTGGTGGTAAGGTTTCTTATTGAGTCCTTTATAAATGTTGCACTATCAAAAAGTTTTTCAATCTTAACATCCGGCGGGAGATCGACTTTTAGTTCAGCCAGAGCCTTATCGACTTCCTTTGTAACCTTTACTGTATTGCCGCCTGATTGTTTCTGAACATACATGCTCATTCCCTTCAGGCCGTTGATTTTTGTATCGAGTTTTGAATCGCGAATAGTGTCACGGACTTCAGCGACATCCTTCAGGTAAACATTATTTCCATTATAACTGCTTACAACTATATTCTTTACGACATCGCTTTCAGGGAATTCTCCCTGTATTCGAAGGGGATAATCTGTTTTTCCCATCTCGATGTACCCTGCCGGCATATTTATATTCTCAGCTCTAAGAATATTACCTATCTGTTCGATCGTAAGGTTATATGCCTCCATTTTTCTGGGGTCCACATCAATATAGACTTTACGTCCCGGAACCCCTGAAAGGGCAACGGAGCCAACACCCTCTATCCTGTTAAGCGGGTTAACGATCTTTTCGTCAAGGATCTTTTCGAGTCCTGAATAGCTTTCTTTTGCAGTGATTGTATAGAAGGAGATCGGCATCATGCTTGAGTTGAACTTCATAATGGTAGGTTTCTCACAATCAGTAGGCAGGTATCGTTCAACGAAACTCAGGGCGCTCCTTATATCGTTAGATGCTTCGTCGAGGTTCGTCCCATAATTGAAATTCATAAATACAACAGATGTTGCATCGCTTGACCTCGAAGTGATCTCTTTTAGATTACTGACAGAGTTAAGCGCATTTTCAAGCGTCTTCGTGACATTGGATTCTATATCTGAAGCGCTTGCACCCGGGTATGTTGTATAGACCACCACATAAGGCAGTTCTATCTCCGGGTACAGGTCAACTGGCAACTGGACCAGCGAATAAAGACCAACAACCATCAATGCAACAAAGATCAGGATAGTTGTTACGGGTCGTTTTACGGAAGCACTGTAAATACTCATTTTGTTATTATTGAAAGTCTTATAATTATTCTGCTGTTACAATTTTATCACCGTTAATCAGTTTTGCCTGACCTTCGCAAACCAGCTTGTCTCCCTCTTTAATTTCCGATGAAACAATCTCGATTTTGTCATCAAATCTTTGTCCGAGTGTTACTTCAATCCTGTCTGCAACATTATCCTTATCGAGGAATACAAACCTCTGGTTGGTTCCTTCCTGCTGCATAACGGTATTTGAAGGTACGACGAATGTTTCAACTTCGCCAAGGTCCATTGAGACTCTTACAAACATCCCCGGTTTAAGCATGTCATTCCTGTTGGGAAGTTCCACCTCGGTAATGAATGACCTTGTAGCAGCATTGATGGTAGGATAAATCCTGTAAACTGTCCCGGTAAATTTTTCTCCCTTAAATACATCGGCAGTAATTTCTGCCTTCATTCCTCTTTTTACAAGAGGATAGTATTGTTCAGAAATGCCTACATTAACCTTAAGCGGGTTTACCTGCATCACCGTCACAACGGCTGATCTGCCGGTTGTGGTGGTCGGTGTTCCGGAGTACATTTCTCCGTCTTCAAAATACTTGCCTGTAACGACGCCGTAGAACGGAGCCTTTAACAGGGTATTGACTTCCATGAAATCGACATTTGTTTTGGTGACATCATACTGTGTTTTAAGCTGGTCGTACTGCTGCTGCTTAACACTTCCTGTACGGAGAAGTGTATCAAGCCTTGCCAGATCCTTGGCAAGGCTGGCCAGCTGCACTTTCTGCTGGTAAAGCTGGGTACGGTCCATCAGGAAAAGATTATCTCCCTTGTTTACCTTATCACCAACTTCAACATATATTTTATCAATTCTTCCGGGGGTTGAAGGAGCCATATTAACCTCTTCAAACGGAAGGATTGTAGCTGTATAATCGATAGTCCTAGCAATCTTTGTCTTTCCCAGAGTCATTATCCTGACAGGGCTTGCGGCCTTTTCTACAGTTGCAACTGTATTCTTTGTGGTGGAATCCTCCTTCTTGTTCTTTGATGAACAGGCCGAAAGTATCAGTCCGCCCAAAAGTATTACCGAAATTGTTTTTGTGTAGTTCATTATTTTTGATTTTAGATGATTCTGAATTAATTACATATTATTTAATAATTTATCAAAAGCAAGTTTTGTCTGAAGCAGGTTCATCAGTGAAGAAATGTAGTTATTCTCAGCCTGCAGATAAAGCTGGTTTGCCTGGGTAAGCTCGAGGCTTGATGCCATTCCCTGTTTGTACTTGTTTTCCATGCTTAAGTATACCCTTTTAGAAACTTCAACATTACCTTTCTGGCTCATGTACTGCATATTTGCATTTTGCAGGTTGAATCTTAATTGTTTTTCCTGCATATTCAGCTGGTCAGAAACCATTTCCTTTGTGTTTCTGGCCTTTTCAAGATCAATTCTTGCCTTCTGTATGCTGGAGTACCTTTGCCCGCTGGCGAATATTGGCACAGACAACTGCGCACCTACATAAGAGCTTTGATACCAACTCATTGACGATAATGTTAGACCCATTCCTGAGCTAGAAAAAGCATAAACACCTGATAATGAAGGCAATATCTTTGATTTTTGTGCTTTCAGATTAAGTGCTGATAACTGCTCCTGCTTATCAACAAGATCGTATTGAATATTCTTCATGGCATTGAAATCCTGAGTAAGAATAGCATTGACATTAATTTCTTTAACCAGATCATCAAGCGTTTCTGTAAGGATAATCTTAGTATCGGGTTTGACGCCAAGCTGAAACCGCAACAGGTTGTAATTTACTTCAATAGTATTTTGAAGATTGCTGAATGAATTCTCCATCATTGTCACGTTTGATGACATCTGATCAACATCTGTTGCTTCTGCAAGACCGGAGTTGTACATTGCCCTGGTCGACTTGAGCGTCTCCTGTAAATTTGCAAGGTTATTCTTTAGAATATTTAACGATTCTTCAGAAACCAGGATAAGGTAATATGCAGAAGAAACAGACTGACGGGTATCAATTTCTGTGCTTTGAAGATTTGATGCTGAAAGTTTCTGCGCAAGTTTTACAGTTTCGACTCCTACATAATAAGGAGCATTGAACAACGGCATTGAAGCCTGTGCCGTCACCGGGATATTATATGGTCTTCCTACTTGCATAACCACGGCAGTACCATTCATAGTTATAACAAATACTCCCAGTTTTAGATTATCTGTAAATCCGGCACTGACAGAAATCTGGGGCAATCCTGAAGCAATCGTTGTCCACACATCTGACTGGGAACCCTCGACGGTCAGCTTTGCCGATTTAACCATCTTGTTATTCTGCATTGCGTAGTCCTGTGCCTCCTTGAGGGTAAGACTAAGCTCTTTGCCATTTTCCTGGGCAACCATTGCCGGGCCGGAAATGAGCAGTGAAAGTAATGTTGTGATAATTAATTTGCGTTTCATCTGAACAATTTTATACTTAAATGTTTCTATTCGTATCTATGTTTTCTTTCTACTTTTTATCGTGCAGGTTAATAAGCTCAAGACCCTTTTGTGTTGAGATACCCCTCAGGTAATTCAAATAAAATGTTCTGACAACATCTTTACTCATATAATCATCGGGCGGGAAAACAGTTTTATCATTCGACATTTTCGCCACTTCAAGCAGGCACTTGTTCGTAATGTCTACATCAATGTCCTTCCTGAAAATACCTTCCTTTATTCCTCTTCCTATAATCTCTGAATTGCTTGAGGAATATGGAAACTCAACCTGACCATCAGGATTCCTGAACATTTCATTGTGATATCGTTTCATGTCCATCTGGAAAGCAGGGCTCATATTCTGAAGGTGATTGCCCATCATATCGAGCATCTTGAAAATTGCCTCAATCACATTTGCAGATTCGCTGAATATTTTCTTCATCGTTTCAGCCTGCTTCTCTTTCATCCATTTCAACACACCCTGCAGCAGCTCATCCTTATCCCTGAACACCTCATATATCGTCCTTTTCGAGATACCAAGATGACCAGCAAGCATATCCATTGTCACTGCCCTTATTCCATAAGTCCGGAACATGACAGCCGCCTCCTCAACTATTGTTTGCCTGTAATCCATAGTAAATGTAAATCGGGCACAAAAATGAGAAAACTTATTTAGTTTACAAAGTTTTCTTTAGTAAATGTCGAAAAAAATCCGTAAAAAGCCGAAATTTACCGGTGAATGGAAGAACGGTACAACTAAAATAAACAATATGTTGATTTATCAGGTAGACGCTTTTACAGACCAGCCCTTTAAAGGCAATCCCGCAGCTGTCTGCATTCTCGAGAAAGAGATGCCGGACCAGTGGATGCAGAGTGTCGCTGCAGAGATGAATCTTTCAGAGACATCATTTGTATTACCCGGGAAAAAGGAATACCTGATCAGGTTTTTCACACCGGCGGCAGAAATTCCTTTATGCGGTCATGCTACATTATCCACGGGTCACATATTTTTTGAGACTGGCATTGCATCAAAAAAAGAAGAGGTAATATTCCTCTCCAAAGCCGGGCAGCTGATCGTGAGATTATCACACGACTGGATAGTGATGAATTTCCCGGCATACTCCTGCATGCCTTTGGATATTCCAACTGGGATCAGAGATATCCTTGGAGTTGTTCCGTCAGAGCTTTACAGCACAGGTCATGGATGGAAGCTGGCTCTCCTGAATGATGAGAAAAGTGTCCGTTCAATGAAACCGGACTTCGGCATATTAAAGAATTCCGGTTATGGCGACCTGATTGTAACTGCTCCTTCGGATGATGAAAATTACGATTTCTGTGTCCGGTGCTTTGCTCCTGCTCTCGGAATAAATGAAGATCCGGTAACAGGATCGGCACACTGCGCCCTGGCCCCTTTCTGGAAAGAAAAAACCGGAAAGTCACAAATGGTTTCTCACCAGGTTTCGGAACGGGGAGGTATTCTGAAAGTTGAAATTATCGGCGACAGGGTCGAAGTGTCGGGCCAGGCAAAAACAATTCTGAAGGGAGAGTTGCTGGT
>PMBC01000162.1:20832-21973 GCA_003152835.1 Bacteroidales bacterium
TCCCAGCCGGTCCAGTTTTTCAGTATCTCCCCTTCGCCATTGAATCCATATACTTTTAGTCCTGACTGGCTGAAAACCTCCATGCTTACATATCTCAGTGACTTTCCATAAACCATGAACCTGTCATTCATGCCATCCTCATTCGGAGTAAAGGCATTGGGAATGTCGAGTTTGGAGGGTTCGACATATATCAGGCTGTCCCTTCTCAAAGAGTCAATGCAATGAAGATCACTTTCTATGATAAGGGTAACTGAATATTTTCCGGGAACATTATAAGTATGCGGGTCAGGGGTTTCAAGAGGAGATTCAGTTTTGTCCCCGAATTTCCAGGTATAAATATAACCCCGGACTGAATTGTTGGTAAAGGTCACTTCGAGAGGCGCTTCACCATCAACAGGATCAGCTTCAAAATCGGCTTTCACATGAATGGAATGATAAGGGAATGATGACTGGCTGCTGCAACCTAAGGTGGAGACGGTTAGCTTGTAAGTCACATCCTCAAGAGGCAGCTTGTAATCGATGAATGGCGGCTCGGATGGGTAATTCTGGATAACCGGGTTAAGGTAAACGTCCGGGGCGGGTATGAAAGAAGCGGGATCAGAACTCCACAGGAAGGATAATTCATTATTCAGCGAAAGCGACGCCCCTGTATTTACATCCTTGTAGAAGAACTTGTCAGTCGATGCAGTGGCAGTCCCGCTAAGTGCAACCCGGTAACAAAGCTGCTGTGCAAGAGAAGCCACGGCAACAGGAGGCTTGTCGAAGAATATCCATCCTACAAGAGTAGTGTCATAAATGCCTGAACTGTCTATATCCACCTTGTAACCACCCTCCGTAAGATTATTGATTGTAGAAGAAATCACACTTGCGTCGGTCCGGATAAATGTACTGAAACTGGTTGTCAGATCGTTCCACTTGTTCCAGGTAAAGCTTCGGTTGCCTGCATGACCTGATCTGGCAGCTGTCAGTGTGCCACGCTCGGTTCCGAGAACATTGCAATAAAAGAAAGCCTGGTCTTTTCTGCCGGGGATAGAAGGATATGTGACATTCCTTTTTGCACTGGATCCGGGTGCAGTCAGCTGAGCCATCAATGAAAATGGCATCAGGATCAAAAGAGCAGAAAACCAGAAACGCACAGGCA
>PMBC01000162.1:21994-24213 GCA_003152835.1 Bacteroidales bacterium
TTTCGGCGGGTTCAATGAACATGTAATTATTAAATTTGCCCCACCCGGTACGCTGTAATTCATAATAAATGGCTCATAATTACCTTAACGATCTGAACGAGGCTCAGCAACAGGCAGTTATCAATACTGACGGCCCTTCACTTGTCATCGCAGGTGCAGGTGCCGGCAAGACAAGGGTCCTCACCTATCGGATAGCCCATCTGCTTCAGAAAGGGGTTCCTGCAAAAGACATTCTTGCGCTTACTTTTACGAATAAGGCTGCCGGTGAAATGAAGGAGAGAATAGCGAGGATTGCCGGTCCTGAAATAGCAAGGTACCTCTGGATGGGTACTTTCCATTCAATCTTTGCAAGGATACTGAGAATTGAGGGCGACAGGCTCGGATTCAAATCCAATTTTACGATTTATGACTCTGCTGATTCCAAAAGCCTTATCCGGACAATCATCAGAGAACTGAATCTCGATGACAATGTTTATAAGCCGTCGCTGCTTTCATCACGCATCTCAAAGGCTAAAAATAACCTTGTAAGCGCAAATTCTTACGCTGCCGACAGCTCCATGCAGGAATATGACAAATCGAGCCGGATCCCGCTTATGGCTGAGATTTACAAGATTTATGCATCGAGGTGCTTCAGGTCAAATGCCATGGATTTTGACGATCTTCTGATGAATACCAATATCCTTTTCCGCGATTTTCCAGATGCGCTGACTATTTATCAGGAGCGTTTCAGCTACATTCTTGTTGATGAATACCAGGATACCAACTACGCGCAATACCTGATTGTCAAAAAGCTTGCAGCAATCCACCATAATCTTTGTGTTGTCGGTGATGATGCCCAGAGCATCTATTCCTTCAGGGGCGCAAGAATCGAAAATATTCTCGAATTCAAAAACGACTATACCGATTATAAGCTCTATAAGCTCGAACAAAACTACAGGTCAACCCAGACCATTGTGAATGCTGCCAATGCGATCATAGCAAACAATGATGGCCAGATTCATAAAAATGTCTTCTCAAAAAATGAGCCCGGGGAGAAAATAAACATAATCCAGGCAATGACTGACACCGAAGAAGGTTTTATCCTTGCTTCAGACATTCTCGATAAAAGTCTTTCACAGCAGCTTAAGTGGAGTGACTTCGCTATCCTTTACAGGACAAATGCCCAGAGCAGGATATTTGAAGAGACATTAAGACGTAAAAACATACCATATAAGATTTATGGAGGCTTATCCTTNNCCTAAACGGGGAATCGGTGATACAACAATAGAAAAAATCTTCGTATTGTCGTCAGAACTGAATGTAACAGCATGGGATATTATTAATATGGCAGGAACCTATCCCGGCCATTTTAATACTGGAACCGTAAGAAAGCTTACCGATTATGTCAGTTTAATCAAGAATCTCGAATTGAACAAGGATAATGCGGATGCATACTCAAAAGCTAAGGAAATAGCACTCGGATCAGGTATCATGAAAGAACTCAGGGA
The DNA here is from genome assembly GCA_003152835.1 of Bacteroidales bacterium. GTDB lineage: Bacteria > Bacteroidota > Bacteroidia > Bacteroidales > VadinHA17 > LD21. The sequence goes on from PMBC01000162.1 coordinate 23,482, forward strand.
CGGCAGACTGCCTGAAGAGATAAGCCGCTACGAGAATATGGAGGAGCTTCTTAATGCAATCAAGATATTTACTGAGGCTGCTGAAACTAATGGAGATCCCTCCACCCTCGGGGCATACCTTGCCAATGTTGCTTTGCTTACAGACCAGGATAACGAGAAGGAAGAGGACCGGAATAAAGTTACGCTAATGACAATGCATTCGGCCAAAGGGCTGGAATTTAAACATGTATATATTGTTGGCATGGAAGACACTCTCTTCCCTTCTCCAATGTCGTCGGGAAGTTCCCGGGAACTTGAAGAAGAGAGGAGACTCTTTTATGTAGCGCTGACCCGGACCGAAAAACAAGCAACGCTAAGCTATGCCCTGAACAGGTATAAATGGGGTAACCTTGAAAGAAGCAACCCCAGCAGATTTCTTCGTGAATTAGATCCAAAACTCGTTCATTACCCACAGACAGGAGGAAAACCATTCAGTTCAAAACAAAGATCTCCGGATAAACCAGCGCAGACCAGCGAAGAGCCGTTATCTTATAAACCGTCGCCCAGGCTTAAGAAATTCTCAAACCAGTTAAGCCCTCCGGTTACGCCATTTAACGGGAGTGATCCGTCAAAGTTCTCTGTTGGCGATAATGTCAGGCATGAAAGGTTTGGCAATGGTGTTATTGTATCCATTGAAGGAGAAGTGCCAAATACTACTGCCTCAGTTGATTTTGAAAACGATGGCAGAAAAAA
>PMBC01000026.1:0-2395 GCA_003152835.1 Bacteroidales bacterium
GCTGCGATAGGGTAACAAAAAGACCCTAACTGATTGGGTTAGAGTCCATTGTGGAGCTGGCGGGAGTCGAACCCGCGTCCAGGCAAGGAGACCATATGCTTTCTACATGCTTAGTCCTGCTTGATTGTCGGGACCTGTCAGCTGCAGTACAACCTAACTTGTCCTTAGTTCCTGTTTGTTTCATCATCCGGCCGGAACAACCTTCAGACTAGCCCCGGATTGCGTGCGCCTCCGGTTCGGGTTGGATCAGGGCTTGACCGCCCGGGAAGCGTCCCGTCCCGACACATGTGCCAGGATAAAGCTTAAGTTACTTTATTCGCTTAAGCAGCGAGAGCGTAATTAGATTCGCCTTTTTTTGTTTTGTGACACTGTTCAAGCGACGCGCCACCACACGCTGCATGCTTACATACCACCTCTCATGCTGTCAAAACCAGTCAGCCCCGGTGATATTGAGTACAAAGATACACATTGTTAAAGAACTGAGAAATCATATTCAAAAATCAGACCAGAGTCGTTATATTCACAGTATCAAATCTGAGGGAGATAATAAGCGTGGAACGATAGCTAAAATCCATTTCTAACTTATGACTATGAAAACAGTGACTGATAATTACAACTGGAGCCGGTACTCTTTTGCTATGAAAACTTCTGCTTTTTGTTTTATCCTGTTAAGCTCATTATTAATCTCTTCCCGTTTATCTGCACAGACTGAAGTTATGGCCTGGGGTAACATTACTGGTATCAGGGTGGAAGGCCAGCTGATGGAATTTGAATCGAGCCTCAGCGTGATCGGTAAAGAGGGGGCTGTCATAAGCGCTACCGGAAGGGAAAGACAGCGCCCGAAATACCATCGTGATGGCCTGTCACAGACCGTCACAACAGAACTGGCCGGGATCAGATTCCTTGAGGTCGTTACTGACGATGGAGTCGGGAAAGCAAGGGTATCAGTTACTTCTACAGCTCAGAAAGATACGTTGATTAATGGCGCTTATTTTTGTATTGACCTGCCCGACAGGTACTATTCAAATGGTTCAGTACAATTCCTTAATGGTAAGACAAAAAGTAAAGCGATTAAGCTTACCGGTTTACCTGCCAGGGGTCAAAAACAACAAACTAAGTCGGCAGATGGAGCGATCCTTTCTTCAGAAAACCGCCAGATTGAAATCAAATTCAATGCCGTTTCATCTGTATTTATATGCAGGAATGATGAAGGTTCAGTTTACAGGCTATATATAAGGTTAATGGAACCGGAGATTAAGAAAAGTGTGGATGTCAGAAAGGATTTTAACCTTACTGTCACAGGAACAATAGATAGATCTCCAGTTGAAATTATGGTCGATTCAAAGAACCCGGGGAACCGGTTTGCTGGTTTTGGCGGCAATTTCAGACTTCAAAACCCTTCATCCGATCCGAAGGTTATTCAGTATTGCCTCGATAATATGCGCGTTGCCTGGGGGAGGGTTGAAATGCCATGGCAGCTATGGCAGCCTGATGAAAATGGTGATCCGATCGAAGCAGCATCAAACGGTAAGCTCGACAAGCATGTGAAAGAATCGATGGAGATGGCTCAGAAACTTGCTAAGTCTGGCATCCCGATGATAATAAGCGACTGGTCAGCACCGGACTGGGCTATAATTGGAATTCAGGCCGACGCTTATCGATACCGCAACAGGGGTATATTCGGATACCCGCTTAATCCTGAAAAAACTGAGAAGATATACAAATCGATAGGCGATTACCTTGCTTACCTGAAGCAGGCTTATGGAGTGGAACCTGCGTTGTTTTCTTTTAATGAATCTGACCTGGGAATAAATATCCGTCATACCGGCAGGGAGCATGCCGACTTTATAAAAGGAATGGGAGTTTACCTGGAATCAATAGGTATAGTCACCAAGCTTCTTCTCGGAGATAACTCCGACGCAACCACTTTCGATTTTATCCTGCCTGCGATGAACGATCCGGAAACTCATAAATACATCGGTGCTGTTTCGTTTCATTCATGGAGAGGCTGCGATGATGAGACCCTTAAGAAATGGGCCGGAGCTGCAAAGAAAATGAACCTGCCGTTATTGGTTGCCGAAGGAAGCACCGATGCTGCTGCATGGAACTATCCGGAAATATTCAATGAGAGGACATTCTCACTTTACGAGATCAACCTTTATATCAGGATCTGCTCAATATGCCAGCCTCTGTCAATATTACAATGGCAGCTTACATCAGACTATTCAGTAATGACCGGCGATGGCATCTTCGGTACCAAAGGGCCGCTGCGACCCTCCAGCAGGTTCTGGAATCTTAAGCAGCTGTCTTCAACGCCTGCCGATGCATTTGCACTGAAAACGAATTGCACCAATGATGAGATAAATTGTGCCGCATTCGGGAATATCGCAAGGGG
>PMBC01000026.1:2480-20447 GCA_003152835.1 Bacteroidales bacterium
AAGGGAGCTAATAAAATAAAGGTATTGGTTATAGTCAATAGTCCATTTTAATGAAAAAATACTTACTTATTTTTACACTAATGATTTTAAATACTGGCATATCATCAGCGCAGGAGAATCCTGCCGAGCTGAAAAAACTTGAATCTGAATTAAGAGAAGATCTGGAGAACCATATATTGCCATTCTGGAGTAATAAAATGGCAGATAACAAAAATGGCGGCTTTTACGGACGAATGGATGGTTTCAACAAGCTGTATCCGGATGCTGTCAGAGGCGGCATTCTTAATGCAAGGATACTCTGGACCTTTTCAGCATCATTCAGAGTGCTTAAAGACAGCTCATACCTCAAAGTTGCCGAACATGCCATGGATTACATCCTTGATAAATTCATTGACAGGGAATACGGCGGTGCTTTCCTCAGCGTTACTGCAGAGGGCGAGCCGGCTGATGTCAGGAAACAGACTTATACACAGGCATTTTTTATTTATGCACTTTCGGAATACTATCTGGCAACCGGTGATTCATTGGCTCTGGATGAAGCTAAAAATATTTTTCAATGTGTCGAAAAATATTGTTCCGACCCGGTTAATAACGGATATTTCGAGGTTTACAGCCGCGACTGGGAAAAAACTGATGATCTTCTGATCGGCGAAAAAGACAAGAATGATCAGAAAACCATGAATACTCACCTCCATCTCCTCGAAGCCTACACGAATCTATATCGTGCCTGGCCTGATGAAATTGTCGCAAGCCGTCTCAAAAACCTTATTGAGCTTTTCACACGAAAAATAATAGATCAGAAAACCGGCCATCTGATTGTTTTTCTGAATGAAAAATGGGAAAGCACTTCCACATTGAATTCTTACGGTCACGATATTGAAGCATCATGGCTGCTCGAAGAATCAGCAAATGTTCTTGGTGATGCCGGTTTAATAGCTCAGGTCAGGCACTTGTCAATCCAGATAGTGCATGCGGCTGAAGAAGGACTTCAGCCTGACGGCAGCCTTATCTATGAAAAGGACATTGCGACAGGTCATGCCAATACAAATCGCGACTGGTGGCCGCAGGCTGAAGCAATTACAGGGTTTGTCAAAGCATATAAGTTGACAGGAGACAAGGCATATTTGGCGAAAGCTCGGAAATGCTGGGATTATGTAGATAAGAGGATGGTCGATCACCGGAACGGAGAATGGTTCAATTCAATATCTGAGAAAGGAGAAGTAAATAAACACGGCGATAAGGCTGGTTTCTGGAAATGTCCGTACCACAACAGCCGTATGTGCCTTGAGATGATTGAAATGGCTGAATAATAATGGTATTAACATTAGAAATGATCCTGATGAAAACGAAACTTTTTATAACATTGTTATTCATCACATTCTGCTATTCTGCTCAATCTCAGTACAGGTGGAAGCTGGAATCTGACGGATCTATAAGATGGCTTGTAAATAAAAGTGAAGCTCATACGGATAATATCGAAATGAGCGGCAGGTTCATTTCTGTCATTGTCACTTACGGAATCGACGAAAAAGGGAAGATGGTATCATCAAAACAGCTTGTTTTCCCGATGCTGAGGACCATTCCGAATAACACCCATGCAAGCTTTATTTATACTTTCGGTTCAGATGTCTCTCCGGTCATTAAAATAAATAAAAAGGCAGTAAGCGAGCTTACAGAAAATTTCTCTATAAAAGGAATCCTGACGGCATCAGGCACATACGACGAAAATGTTATTTTCACGCGGGAACTCTTTCCATCAGTCGATAAGCCCCTGGCCATTGAAAAATATACTATTGAGAACAGGTCGGGCAAGGAAATATCTGTCGATGTTGAGGATTTTGAGAAGAAAACGCGTAGTCACCGGGAAACGAGCCTTTATGATGTTTATGAAATTTCAGCTAAGTCTTCAGGTGCCGGTATTTTTTCACTGAAGGATAAGGAGAAGCTGTCATTCGCCGTCCTTTTCACAGGGCGAAAATTGTCTGAAACTGTTTCTGCCGTTGATATCGATGTAGAGCTGGCAAAGCGTAAGAATTTTGTAAACCAGATGTTTAGTAACCTGGCCTTCGCCTCGCCCGATTCTGTCCTGAACAATATGTTTGCGTTTGCAAAGATACGGGCAATGGAAAGTATCTTTGAGACAAAAGGAGGGCTGGTACATAGTCCGGGAGGGGCAAGCTACTATGCAGCCATCTGGGCAAATGACCAGGCAGAATATGCAAATCCTTTCTTTGCCTATTCAGGATATCCGACGGCCATCGAAGCTGCCAAAGTCTCATGGAGATGGTTTGCCAGGTACATGAATCCTGATTACAAGCCTATCCCAAGCTCAATCATTGCTGAGGGCACAGATTCCTGGAATGGCGCTGGTGACAGGGGCGACCAGGCAATGATAGCTTATGGGGCTGCACGGTTTGCATTGGCACTGGGCGACAGAAAAACTGCAGAAGAGATATGGCCTCTTATAGAATGGTGCATTGAATATTGCAAAAGACAGCTTACGCCGGATGGTGTGGTCGCCTCAGACAGCGACGAGCTTGAAGGACGATTTCCTGCCGGAAAGGCAAATCTCTGCACATCTTCATTGTTTTATGATGCGCTGATCTCCGCTTCCTGCCTTGCAGCGGATCTTGGCAAGCCAAAAAGCCAGGCAGATAACTATAAAAAGATGGCTAAAGATTTGAAAACCAGCATTGAAAAGTATTTTGGCGCAGAGATGAGAGGTTTTCATACTTATCGTTATTATGATGGAAATGATGTTCTCCGGTCATGGATATGCATTCCACTTACTGTCGGAATTTTCGACCGGGCAAAGGGAACAATGGATGCATTATTCTCACCGGAATTATGGACAGATCAGGGTCTACTAACACAGGCAGGATCATCTACCTTCTGGGACAGGTCTACTTTGTATGGCTTTCGCGGAGTAATAGCTGCAGGCGGAGTTGACAGGGCAATGCCGTATCTTAAAAGCTATTCTTCAAAAAGGCTGCTTGGCGAACATGTCCCTTATGCGGTTGAAGCATGGCCGGAAGGCAACCAGCGCCACCTTTCGGCAGAAAGCGCATTATATTGCCGTGTTATTACTGAAGGTCTTTTTGGATTCAGGCCTACGGGACTGAACTCCTTTATGGTTACTCCGCAGCTTCCGTCAGGATGGAATGAAATGACTCTGAAGAATATCATTGCTTTTGGCGGCAGAAAGATAGATATTGAAGTAACCAGAAATGGAAGAAAAATAGGCTTAAGTATTTCTGTGGACGGGATTGTCAGAAAGAAAATATCTGTTCAGAATGGTACTAAAACAGATATTAAATTATGATTTGAGAATATGACTATCATGTAATTTTATATCTATATTTATTTTGAAAATATTTACTATGGAAACGATCAGGAATATTATCAGTTCAGCCTTAATAGCCTTTGTTATTTTCGCCTTTGGCGGAAGCACTGCTTCTGCCCAGAAGCTTAAATCAGGTCCCCAGGATCTCTCATTCTTTTCAACCGTAGATGAGACAGACCAGCCTTATGCCATTTATATTCCGAAGAACTTCGATGAATCGAGGAAATACCCCCTGGTTGTTTTCCTTCACGGAGCATGGTCAAACCACCGTCTCGGACTGCGGCGCGCATTTGGACAAGGTAATTTACAGGGCCTGGATTTTATTAAGCCCGGAAATGTCCCTGTTGAAACTGACCTTGAATCAACAAGGTATTTTCCTGTTCTTAAGGATGTTGATTATATAGTTGCAGCTCCACTGGCCAGAGGAACTGCAGGTTACCAGGGGATACCTGAACAGGATGTTTATGATATGCTGGCCGATATCGAGAGCAGGTTTTCAATTGATGAAAACAGAATTTATCTTACAGGATTGTCGATGGGTGGAGGAGGCACGATCTGGTGTGGACTTACCCGTCCAGATATATGGGCCGCCCTTGCTCCATGCTGTCCTGCACCACCTGATGGCTCAGTGGACCTTGCAGGTAATGCATTAAATCTCCCCGTTCATCTTTTTACCGGTGATAAGGATTTTCTTCATCAAACAGCACTTGAATGGAAAGCAAAATTTGAAGCCAGCACGCCAAGGTTCGATTATACAGAATATCCGGGGATCGGACACAATAGCTGGGAATATGCATATAAGGATGGATTTATCTTTGACTGGTTTTCTCAGTTCACGAGGGATAAATATCCTGCAGAAGTGAAATTCAGCACTAAATGGTTCAAATATGATAAAGCCTATTGGGTAAGATTTGATAATCTCACGCCGGGCAATCTGGCTGCAATTGATGCGAAATTCACAGGCCAGAACAATATCGAAATTGCTTCATCAGGCCTCGATGCATTCACCCTGAGGCTTGCCGGACACCCGCAGTTTGTTGCTGTACAGAAAGTCACTGTCAAAGTTGACGGCAAATCATTCACTGTTAAAACAAATGATGCGGTATCTTTTTCTAAATCGGATAACAGCTGGGTAAATAAGAAATTCACTCCGGGCCTTACCTCAAAACAGCCGGGTGCCGAAGGACCAATAAGCGCAGCTGTTGACGGGAATCACATCTATGTATATGGAACAGGAGGAAACCCTTCCGGCGATGAGCTGGGATCAAGGAAAGCAGCAGCTCAGTCAGCTGCCGACTGGGCAGGAATGGCGGGTAGGATCATGGTATTTCCAAGGGTATTATCAGATAAGGAATTAAGACAAAGTGACTATGAGAATTCAAATCTTATCCTTTTCGGAACCAGGGAGACAAATGCCATAATCGCAAAGTTTGCAGACAGGCTTCCTGTTCAGCTAAGCAATGACGCCAAGGATTACGGGCTTCTTTATATTTTCCCTGTCAATAAGCATTATGTACTTGTGAATTCAGGTTTGCCCTGGTGGACTCCTTCAAAAGCCGCTTCCGGGCAGGGAGGAATGGCTTTCATGGGATCAAAAGTTGATGGGCTTAAGAATTTCCAGGATTTCATTCTCTTCAGGGAGAGCCCCGAAAAAGTTATTTCGCAGGGTAGTTTCGACAATAACTGGAACCTGCCCGCGGATGCAGTAAATGCAATGAAGGCAACAGGTATTATAGATTTCAGAAAGTAGTGATATTAAGTATTGATTTATAAGTCTGAGTCTGATTCAAAAATCCTTTTTAACCGCAAAGGACGCTAAGAAAAAGCAAAGTGCTTAAAGTTAAAACAATGTGATACAGTCCTTTGTGCTCTTTGCGTAAAATCTTTGCGATCTTTGCGGTTAATGGATTTCGTCTTCTTAGATAACTCTTATCCGTTGTGATATTTGTCATTGGTTAGAGAGCAGGATTTAGTATCTTTAAATCCTGTTAATGCCATGACAATCATGGGAAAAGCAATTAAAGTGGGCATCCTTCGCGAAACGAAAAATCCTCCCGACAGGAGGGTTCCTCTGACGCCACCCCAGATAGTAGCTCTTCAGGAGTTATACCCCTATATCGAATTCTTTGTGCAACCCAGTGATAACAGATGCTATTCCGATGAGGAGTACGATTACCTTGACATCCCGTTAAAGGAGGATCTGAAGGAATGTGATGTTCTTCTTGGGGTTAAAGAGGTTGATAAAAGGACCTTTATACCGGGAAAAACATATTTGTTTTTTGCGCATGTTGCAAAAAAACAGCCTCATAATCGTGAGATGTTCAGGTTGATGTCTGAAAAGAAAATCCGGCTTATTGATTATGAATACCTTACAACTGAAAAAGGACAGCGTGTTGTTGCTTTTGGACGTCATGCCGGAATTGTTGGCGCTTATAATGGACTTAGAGCCAGGGGTATAAAGACAAACAAGTTTAAGCTTAAACCTGCATACCAGTGTCATGACCTCGACGAAGTGTGGGCCGGCCTGCGATTGATCGAGTTCGTTCCCGGCCTTAAGATACTGGTGACTGGTGAAGGAAGAGTAGCCAGTGGAGCCATGGAAACTCTGAGCATTTGCAATATTGTCCAGGTTACACCTGAAGAATTCCTGACGAAAAGTTTTGATATACCTGTAGTTTGCCAGATAGGTCCTCAGCATTATACCCGGAATAAAAAAGGACTTCCTTTTGATTTTAAGGATTTTACAAAAAATCCGTGTGATTATGAATCCGCATTTCTTCCTTTTACAAGAGTCACTGATATTTTTATATCAGGTCATTTCTGGGATCCTCGTTCTCCGGTTTTCTTTTCCAGTGAAGATATGAGAAGTCCTGATTTCCGTATTTCAATAATAGCTGATATAAGTTGTGATGTTAACGGTCCGATACCTTCAACTATTAGGGTTTCTACAATTGCTGATCCATTCTATGCTTATAACCCACGGCTTGAGACTGAAGAACCGGCTTTTAGCAGTCCATCAAATATTACTGTCATGGCTGTCGATAATCTTCCGGGTGAATTGCCGCGAGATGCCTCCCTCGATTTTGGAAAAATGCTGATGAAGANNCTGACGCCTGATGCCCGACGTTCCATGCCCGACGCCTTCCCATTCCATCACTGAAATATGGTACTTATCCATCATTTTAACTAAATTTGGATTTTATTTGAATCATGCGCATAATTATCCTTGGAACTGCACATCCCTACAGAGGAGGCCTTGCATCTTATAATGAAAGACTGGCCAGGCAACTAAATTCCGAGGGTCATGAAACAGAGATTCTGACTTTTACACTTCAATACCCCGGATTCCTCTTTCCGGGTAAGTCACAATTTACTGATGCTCCTCCGCCAAAGAATATCAAAATAACACGCGTTCTGAATTCTGTGAACCCCTTTAACTGGTTAAGAACAGGTTTCAGGTTAAAAAAGAAAAACCCAGACATTCTGATTATTAAATACTGGCACCCGAGTATGTCGCCTTGCTTTGGAACAGTTGCCAGGATAGCGCGGAATAATAAAAAAGGCAGAACGAAGGTCATATGCATTTTTGACAATGTTATTCCACACGAAAAGAGCTTTATTGACAGGCTCCTGACAAGGTATTTTACCAGGAGTATTGATGGTGCCATAGTTATGTCGGGGAGCGTAGGAGAGGACTTGAAATCATTCAGGATAGATATCCCGGTTACATTTAACCCGCATCCTCTTTACGATAATTATGGAGATATCATATCGCGTGGTGCAGCCCTGGAGAAACTGAAGCTTAAAGCCGAATATTCATATTTGCTTTTCTTCGGATTCATCAGAGCATATAAGGGTCTGGACCTTCTCCTTGAGGCTTTTGCAGATCAGCGGCTCAGGAACAGAAGACTGAAACTTATCGTTGCCGGCGAATTTTATGAGAGCGATAAGCCGTACCTCGAAATTATAAATAAAAATAATTTAGGAAACGAGGTATTGATCCTTGATCGTTTTATTAAGGAAGATGAAGTTGCTTCGCTCTTCTGCGCAGCCGACCTGGTCGTTCAGCCTTACCGCAGTGCAACGCAAAGCGGCGTTACTCAAATTGCTTATCATTTTGAGAAGCCTATGCTTGTTACGGATGTAGGTGGCCTGAGCGAGATTGTCCCGGATGGTAAATGCGGGTATGTGGTAAAACCTGAACCAGTTTCTATATCTAATGCTATAATTGATTATTTTAGCAACAACCGGAAGGAAGAGTTCACTAAAAACGTCAGAGAAGAAAAAGCCAAATTCACCTGGGATAAACTTACTGAATCAATAAAATTGATTTATAACGAAATAACCAGCAACTATTAATATGATCTACAGAAGCAAAGCACCACTCCGTCTCGGCCTTGCCGGCGGCGGTACCGATGTATCGCCATATTCTGATCTTTATGGCGGGGCAGTGTTAAATGCAACTATCGATCAGTATGCCTACTGCACCATCGAAGAGACTTCATCTGGAATGATTGAAATAAATGCCGTTGATCTCGATATCAAAAAGAAATATCCATCTTCTCCGGACCTTCCAATTGATGGCCATCTTGACCTTCATAAAGGTGTTTATAACAGAATTATCAGGGATTTTGCAATAACGAAACATTTGTCATTCAGAATGACAACATGGTGTGATGTTCCTCCGGGAAGCGGACTGGGAACTTCATCAACAATGGCAGTAGCGGTGCTGAAGGCATTTACCGAATGGCTCAACCTGCCTTTGGGCGATTATGATATGGCTCACCTTGCCTACCAGATAGAAAGGATCGACATTGGGTTTGGCGGCGGCAAGCAGGACCAGTACGCAGCTACTTTCGGAGGATTCAATTTTATTGAGTTTTACAAGGATGACAGGGTTATAGTTAACCCTCTTCGAATGAAACGATGGATTGTTGATGAACTCGAGGTTTCAATGGTGCTGTATTATACAGGCGCATCCAGATCGTCCGATAAGATAATCCGTGAGCAGCAGAAGAATACCAGCGCAGGCAAGAAAATTCCTGTCGAGGCGACTCACCGGATAAAGAGGAATGCCTATATAATGAAAGATTATCTCCTTAAGGGTGATATTATTAAATTTGCAAAAGCCCTTGGTAAGGAGTGGGAGAATAAAAAGAAGATGGCTGCATCGATTACCAACGATAATATTGAAAAGATATACAAAGCAGCCATTAAATCAGGGGCATATGGAGGCAAAGTTTCAGGAGCCGGAGGCGGGGGATTCATGTTTTTCACGATTGACCCTGCAAAGAGGCTTAATCTTATCCATAACCTTGAAAAGTTCAATGGTAAAGTCCTGAATTTCCATTTCAGCGAAAATGGGTGCCAAAGCTGGAAAATAACTGAGAAATAAGTTTGTTATGCAGAAAATTATAAAGGATCAGATCAGAAGTTCACTGGATTTAGAACAGAAACTTCTTGAAATGCCGCATATTATTGAAGAGATAGAAAAATCTTCACATGCTATTATTTCAGCTTATCGCAAAAGGAATAAGTTGCTTATAGCAGGAAACGGGGGGAGCGCTGCTGATGCACAGCATATTGCTGCCGAACTTGTCAACCGTTTCGGTTTTGACCGTCCCGGACTTAATGCAATAGCTCTGACTACTGATACTTCCATACTTACATCGGTAGGAAATGACTCCGGTTTTGAGAAAATATTCGCCAGGCAGGTAGATGCGCTTGGCATTGAAGGAGATGTTTTTATTGCTTTGTCAACTTCAGGCAACTCAGGTAACCTGATTGAAGCTTTAAAGGTTTGCAGGGGCAAAAAAATAGTAACCATCGGTCTTACCGGTTCAACAGGCGGGAAAATGGCGGGTTTATGTGATATCTGCATTAAAATACCATCAAATGATACCCCCCGCATACAGGAAGTTCACATGCTGATAGGACATATAATCTGTTCCATAGTTGAGGAAGAACTATTCGGTAGCCACAAATCCGAAAAGTGATGGAAGCTGTTATTTTAGCAGGTGGAATGGGAACGCGTCTCCGCAAAGCCGTTATTGATGTTCCCAAACCAATGGCTCCAGTCGACGGGAAACCATTTCTCTGGTACCTCCTGAAATGGCTGGCAGAGTACCCTGTCAGTAAGATTATCCTTTCTATAGGATATATGCCTGAAAGCATAATAAAGTATTTTGGAGATTTATTTCTTGGCATCCCTGTGGAATATGTTATTGAAGGAGAGCCTCTTGGCACCGGTGGCGGGATTGTTCTTGCTGCCGGGAAAGTAAGTGAGCCGGATTTCCTGGTCATTAACGGCGATACATATTTCCCGGTCGACCTCAGCAAGCTTTATTCATTTCATACCAGGAATGGTGGTTATATTACCCTTGCCGTGAAAAGGATGAAGGATTTTTCAAGATATGGCGCTGTAGAGTGCAGCGATGGCAAAATCATTCAATTCCATGAAAAGAAATTATGTCACGATGGGCTTATAAACGGTGGTATCTATGCAATAAACAGGAAGCGGATCTTGTCACAACATTTTCCGGAAATCTTTTCACTTGAGAAGGAAATACTCGAAAAGAGCGCTGGTTCCGGTGACCTGCGATGCGTGATATTCAACGATCCATTTCTTGACATAGGAATACCTGAAGAGTATCATAGAGCTAGCGATATTTTAAGCAAGGGAAAAGAGGGGCAAAGATGAATAAAGCATTGTTTATTGATCGTGACGGAGTCATAAATATTGATAGGGGTCATGTTTCCCTAAAGGAAGATTTCGAATTCTCTCCTGGCATCTTTGATTTATGCAGAAAATACAGTGATGCAGGTTACCTGATTGTTGTTATTACCAACCAGGCTGGAATAGCAAAGGGTATTTACACGGAAGACGCATTTCTGAAGCTGACAGGCTGGATGATAGCTGAATTTAAGAAAAACGGGATCATAATTTCAAAAGTCTGTTACTGTCCTCACCATCCCGATGTAACAGGGCCTTGTGAGTGCCGGAAACCTAAACCTGGCATGATACTGAAAGCGAAGGATGAATTTGATATTGATCTTTCACAATCTGTTCTTATAGGTGACATGGAGAATGATCTTCAGGCCGGGAGAAATGCAGGAATTCCAGAGCAGAATCTCCATCTGTTTGACCCCCCACCCCCCCTTTAGGGGGTGGCCCCGCTGTGCGGGGTCGGGGGTCACAAGTTTACCTTATCCCTGATAAGATAGCTGTTCCTTTCAGTTGAGTTCCTGTTTACCAGTTCTCCAAGGAAACCGGTGAGGAATAGGAAAGAGCCGATTATCATTACTGTAAGTGCAATATAGAAATATGGACTTTCGGTAACCAGCGGAACTCTTAAATTATTATGGACAAATATCAGCTTCCTGATACCAAGGTAGCCAGCCATCACAAATCCGATCAGGAACATCAGCGTCCCCAGCGATCCGAATAAATGCATGGGGTTTTTACCAAAACGGGTAATAAACCTTATTGTCAGCAGATCCAGGTAACCTTTCATGAACCTGTCAAGACCATATTTCGTTACTCCGTATTTTCTTGGCCTGTGCTCCACAACCTTCTCGCCGATCTTTTTAAAGCCTGCTTCTTTGGCCAGCATTGGAATATAACGGTGCATATCGCCAAATACTTCTATGCTTTTCACTACTTCGGAGCGGTATGCTTTTAAACCACAGTTAAAGTCATGAAGCTTTATTCCTGAAGTTAAACGGGCAGTGCTGTTATAAATTTTGCTTGTTGACCGCTTAATAAAGGGATCATACCTTTTTTTCTTCCATCCTGAAACCAGGTCGTATCCTTCCTTCCTGATCATACTTACCAGTTCAGGTATCTCGTCAGGGCTGTCCTGAAGGTCGGAATCCATTGTAATTATAACGTCACCTGATGATTCGGCAAACCCGGTATTCAGGGCTGCTGCTTTTCCATAATTTCTTCTGAACCTTATTCCCCTGATGAACTTTGATTGAGCAGCCAGCTCTTTTATTTTACTCCATGAAGCATCTGAACTACCGTCATCGACAAAAATAATTTCATAAGTGAGAGATGCACCTGTACAAACTTTCCCGATCCATTCGGAAAGTTCGCGAAGGGACTCTTCTTCATTAAATACCGGGATTACTAATGAAAGGTCCATGAGGGAATCCTGAAGGTTACTGGACTGTTGGGGTATCTAAAAGAGGATTTCCTTCCTTCCTTACAAATGCGGCAACTATCAGAGAAATGATAAGTCCCAGGATCATATTCCCCAAAATGGAAAAAGGCGCCATAAAAGCAGGCTTCATCATTTTTCTCTGAATTGACATCCCTGCATCAATGGCTGATTGCGGCAAACCTTTTTTCTGCATCATTTCTTCAGCCATTGCAAGTTGCTTATCCAAAAGGCCCGAATCAATGACTGTGTAGAGAATATACGTGAATATTGCCATTATTATGGCATAATAGAGACAGATGATAATACTTGCACCCAGAGCATCTCCGTAAGTGATCATACCATGCCTGAAATTATCGCGGTACGATTTTACCAGGAAAAACAGGACAGCGAACTCAACAAGCATAAAGACATAGCCCTGGGCTTTATTTAAATACATATTAAGAAAATAGACCACAAGGGAATATACTATACCGACAAGTCCCAGAATAAGACCGTTGGTCAGATTTGCTTTCCAGATACCTACTTTTTCTTCCATGGTTATTAGGGTTTGTTTTTCGATTTTTTTAAGATTGACAACAAATATAATGTAAAAACGCGAAAAACCATTTTGGTTGTTTCTCAATATTATTTTGCTGTCAACCTAAAAATGTTGTATTTTTGCACAGGGTAAGTCTTATACGACCAGCTCCTGCTGAACTCCCCCAGGGCCGGAAGGTAGCAAGGGTAGGCAGTTGTAGCGGTGCGATATAAGTAGCTTACCCTTTTTTAGTGCCTAGAGTTTGGAGTGCCTAAAGTACTTAAAGTTGCCAATTCCATCAAACTCTAAGTACTCTAGGCACTTTAGCTCACTTTAGGCACTTTTCAATATATTTACAGAAAGAATCAATCATATGCTTATCCGCATATATCCCGAGAACCCTAACAATAAGCATATCAGACAGGTGGTAGACTTGCTTGAAGTTGGCGGCATAATAATTTATCCGACAGATACTGTCTATGCAATGGGTTGCGATATAAAGGCGAATAAATCTATTGATAAGATAGCCCGTTTCAAGGGCCTCAATCCGGAAAACCCTGATCTTTCACTGATTTTCTATGACATGAGCCAGCTTTCCGAGTATACCGTTATCAGGGATAATACAATATTCAAGCTGTTGAAACGAAACCTTCCTGGCCCTTTCACCTTCATTGTAAGGGCAAACAACCAGATCCCGAAGCTCTTCAAAAACAAGAAGAAGACCGTGGGTATCAGGATACCTGATAACCCCATTGTAAAGGAACTTGTAAAGGAGCTGGGACGCCCGATCATTACTACATCCATCCATGATCCTGACGAAATAATTGAGTATACAACCGACCCGGAGCTAATCCATGAAAAATTCCGCGAGTTTGCTGATATAGTTATCGATGGGGGTTATGGAAAGAATGAAGCATCAACAATTGTCGATTGCACAGGTGATGAGCCTGAGATAATAAGGCAGGGATTAGGTATACTGGAATTATAATGCTCCTGATTTTCGCAGATTCTTTTTATCTCCTGTAGAAACTCCCCGTAAAGAGTACCATAACAGAGAAAAGCTCAAGTCGTCCTATAAACATCAGTAAAGAGAAAAACCATTTTCCGATCATCGGAATCTCGGAATAGTTTGTAAATGGCCCGAAATTACCCACTCCGGGTCCAATATTTCCAAGCAATGATGCAGAAGTACTGAATGAAGTAATTATATCATTTCCCATCGATGCTATAACTAAGGAACCGAAACATAAGATCAGAAAATAGAAAGTTATAAATACCAGCAGGTTGCTGATTATTGTTTGAGGTACTATTTTCCTGTCCTGGCGAACAGGTATAAACCCGTTTGGATGAATCAGTCTCCTCATCTCATGACGTGAGTTTTTTGTGATGAGCAGAAGTCTTATTGTCTTTATACTGCCGCTCGCTGAACCCGACATTCCTCCTGTTAACATCATCAGGAAAATAATAAGGATCAGAAAGTTTCCCCAGAGGTTGTAGTTAGCGTGATAAAATCCTGTCGTCGTTATAATTGAGATTGATTGAAACGCACCTTCAAGGAAAGCTTTTCCTTTCTGATAGTCGTGTTTCGAAATGAGAACAAAAGAAGTAACCAGGATAAATACTATGCATGTAATAGCATAAAAAATGAACTCATTATTCTCAATGATCTTTTTGAAATTCCGTTTCAGACCGAAATAAACCAGGGTCAGGTTTGCTCCGGCAAGGAACATGAAAATTGTTAGCGTTATAAGTATCCCCGGGCTGCTGAAGGATGCAATTCCGCCATTCCTGGTAGAGAAGCCGCCGGTTGACATAGTTGTGAAAGAATGACAGAGAGCATCAAATAAATTCATTCCTCCAAACATCAGCAGTACCGATTCAATAAGAGTAAGTACTGCATAGATGGTGATAATGCGTTTTATTGCTTCCTTTATTTTGGGTTGGATCTTGTTTGTCGGCTGTCCTGTAAAATCAGTCAGGGTAAGCTGGATATTAATTGTTTTGACAACCTGGAGAACAGACATTGATATAATTATAAAACCTAATCCTCCAATCCATTGAGTCAGGCTCCTCCAGAAAAGAATTCCATGAGGAAGGGATTCGACATTTGTAAGGATTGAAGCGCCGGTAGTCGTAAAACCAGATATCGATTCGAAGAAGGCATTTCCGAAACCTTTGATTGCACCGCTGAAAAGGTAAGGTATTGTGCCGAAAAGACTAAGAACAAGCCAGATGCCCGTTACAATTAAATATCCCTCCTTATTTCCATATATTTTATCTTCGTTGCGGAGAGGTGTGAATACAAGTATTCCTGTGACTATGGTTATAATTCCTGAAAGGATCAGTGATGAGTGCTCTCCATAAATAATTGAAACCAATGCTGAAAGAAGCATGAAGAGCCCTTCAATAACGAGTACCAGGCTGAAAACCCTGGCTATGATCCTGAAATTAATCATGATCAGGTAAAGAATTTTGTCAGCCGGTCGTATGCCGAAGGCAGTGTGAATACCACAACTTTATCATTAGCTCTGATAATGGTATCTCCTGTTGCAATGAACGCAACTCCATCTCTCGTACCTCCCCCCACGATCGCATCTTTTGGAAAATCAATGCTACGGAGAGTACCTTTGGTGATTTTGGCATTAACCGGAACATTGAATTCAAGAACCTCTGCCTCTGTCCCTGCCATATATTTGACCTGGGTCACATTCAGGTTAGTAGTATGCCGGAATATTCTGCTGGCTGCAGAGATTTTCTTGTTGATGATAGTATCGATCCCTGAATTTTCAGCAAGATGGATATATTCCATATTCTCTACCTCGGCAATAGTCTTCTTGACACCCATTTTTTTTGCCAGCAGGCATGAAAGAATATTGGTCTCGGAATTTCCTGTTACTGCAACAAATGCATCCATTTTTGATATTCCCTCCTGTTCCAGAAGATCAACATTCCTGCAATCGCCATTTATTATAAGAGTGTTGTCGAGGATCTCGGCAAGAGCTTCGCACCTATCCGGGTCTGAATCAATAAGTTTTACCTCGCAGTTCTTCTGCATATAGAGAGCAACATGTTTCCCTATCCTGCTACCACCAAGAATCATTATGTTTTTTGCTTCATAACTCACTTTGCCTGATGTCTTCATCATTTCATCAATCCCTTCATGGGTCGATATTACAAAGACAAGGTCTCCCACCTGGAACTGCTCATTTCCGCGGGGAATAATAGTTTTATCATTGCGTTTTATGGCAACTGCCCTGTATTTGTCAGTTTTATGGCTTATGGAGATCTCTTTCAGGCTCTTATTAAGTATAGGGGCATTTTCATCAAGTTTCTGAACAAACATTGAAAGCTTGCCTCCCGAGAATTCCATATACTCGGTAGTGCCTGTTTCCTGCAGCAGTCCCAGCACTTCACGTGCAGCAATCAGTTCAGGATATATAAGAGAATCAATCCCGGCAGCTTTGAAAAAATCGAGAGTGGAGTGCTCCAGAAAATCGAGATTGTCAATGCGGGCAATAGTTTTAATGGCCCCAAACCTTTTGGCCAGCATAGAAGCCGTTATGTTGGTATCCTCAGAGTGAGTTACTGCTATGAACAGGTCAGTCTTTTTCTGAAGGATCTCCTGGAGGATGCTGATGGAAGTGGCTGATCCATGATAAGTAAGGACATCAAGCGACGATTCAATGGGTTTAAGCCTGCTCTCTTCCGGATCAATCAGGATAATATCATGATTTTCGTTCGATAGCATCTTGGCAAGATGCGTTCCTACTTCACCCGCTCCGGCAATAATTATTCTCATAAAAATTAGCTGAAAAAACAGGACAAAATAAGAGAATAATAGCGTAATACTCAAGTTTTCTCACACTTTTATTTATCACTGTTTCAAAGCCTCGAATAAAACGCCCCATCCTTCCTTACATAATGAACCGTATCGGCATTTGTCAATGGTGACTTTGCAGGAAGCCTGAACCCGTTTGAGGCTTCTGGTGAGATTACCACGACTGAGATCTTCGCAACCCGGCCGGCATATCCGGAAACCACAGGATGCGTCCCACATAGAATAAGAATATCGGGCTTCGCCTGCTCCAAAACTTTTTCAGTAACATCCTTTGTGATAAGTATTCTTTTATTACAAGCTTTTATAAGTGTTGGGATACCCCTGACAACATTTACTTCCGGTTTAAGGGACAGCACAGCGCTGTGTCTTTTCACCTCCTGCCCGATAAGGCAGGTATCTGAGAACAGACAGACCCTGTGGCCTTCTCTTACCCCGACTGTCAGACAGCCCTGGGTATTATAGACAATCAGCTGGCTTGTCGTTTTGGTACTAATTACCCTGACTGTTCCTGCAATTAGAAAAAGGAGTAAAGCGGAAAGAGGATAGATTATAGAAAAAGATTTTTTAGTCAGAAGAAACCTGGTAAAAAGGAAAATTGAAACGGTCAGTAAGATGCATTCAATTGTTGTCATCCCTATATTTTCAATTGTTGAAAGGGGCAGAGAAGCAGCTTTTTCTGTCAGGGTTTCTGTCAAACCTGTTAAGAAATCAAGTAGCCTGACCACAAAATGAGAAAGGAAGCCAATCGGATAAGTAAGAGGTACAAGCGCTCCGGCAATAATTACCAGTGAGGAGACCGGCACAATAATGACGTTCGAAAGAATAAACCATGTAGGAAACCTATTGAACAGCAATATGGTAAGTGGAAGAGTGCCTGCCTGGGCAATGATTGTAATTGCAGCAGATTGCCAGATCCAGTCAGTTACTTTGTGCCTGAACCTGATCTTTGAGTAAAAATCCCTGTAAAATGCTATGATGTAAATTACTGCTGAGTAGGAGAGAAGAAATCCGGCATCGAAGATCACGGAAGGCCTGATCAGGATCAGTATAAAGGCTGATGCCAGAACTGAATTTATTCCGTTCGCAGGCCTTTTGAGAAGATTTCCGGCTTGCAGAAATGAAAACATCAGGGTGGCTCTAAGAACTGAGGGGGTGAGACCTGTGACAAATGCAAACGACCAGAGAAGAATAAGTGTAATAATTACCCTTAATATGTTAAGTCTTCCCTTCATAAAGAACAAAAGCTTGAAAATGAATAGACTCAGGATCACGGCATGAAGTCCGGAAACTGCCATGATATGCATTATCCCGGCTTTGATAAACCAAGTCTTCTGTTCGGGATCGAGCATGTTCTTCTGACCCAGTGTTATTGCTGAGACAAGAGCCAACCTTTCACCTTTGATACCCCGCTCCCTGAACATATTAATGATATTTTCCCTTATTATCAAAGCCTTGTGGGCCAGTTTCCTGCGTTCCGGAACCGAATGACTTATGATATCTGAGGTGTCCGTAAAGGCATAATACCTTATACCCCTGGTTTCCATATAAAACCTGTAATCAAATTCGTACGGGTTACCCCTGCTGGTTATACCTGCCGGGCTGCATCGCACAACCAGACGATCGCCGGGCAACATTAAGGAAACTGCCTTGTTTTTTTTGCTGTAGAGAAGAATAGTCCCGTTCACGTGTTTCTGACCTTCCCGGCTTATCCTCATATCAGTTCTGAGAAGCAGTTTGAAGGTATTCTCCTTTTCCTCAGGATAGTCATCAAGTGATCCAGAATAGAGCGCCTCTCCATAAGGAAGAATTGAAATGTTCTTCTTCTCATTGTTATAAAGAAGGATACCGCTGATGAAGAGCGCAAGAGTAATAGAAGCTCCATACACCTGGTTGGTAAGCGATCTGTTGAAACGGAGGCTTAAGGAGAAGCAGACAATAATTATTGCAGAGGAAGTTATAATGAAAGCCGGGACGGGAGAGAAACAGAGTCCCGACACAATTCCTGCGCATAATGGAACAATAATCCGAAGGAACGGAATTTCCTTATGAAGCACAGCCTGCAGTTTTGAGACTGTATAAAGATAAGAAAAGTACTTAAAGTGAG
>PMBC01000026.1:20458-47587 GCA_003152835.1 Bacteroidales bacterium
GTACTCTAGGCACTTTTTATCTTCTGTCCCGGAAGAATTGTCCTGTAATCAGCTTCGAACTTACCTTTGCTTATAGCAGTCAGCTTACTTTTAAGGAGTCTTTTCCTGAGCGGACTGACCCGGTCGGTAAATAANNTGGAATACCCAGTTTTCGTCATAATACTCGATACGGATATGTGATTCGCGATTCACCTCTTCCCTCAGGTGGGGAATGCTCAGGCATCCCTCATTCATGGGCTGCAGTTCACCACATCTCTCGGTTATATGAGCATTTATAAAAGCCTTCTTAAAATTGGCCAGCGATGGCTCGTCTTCTGCAACAGGGGCTCCGTCGATAACAAAGATCCTTATTGATTTGCCGATTTGGGGTGCAGCAAGGCCAAGCCCTTCGGACTTGTACATTGTTTCGAACAGGTCGGAGGTAACATTTTGCAGATCAGGATAATCCTTGTCGACATCTTCAGCTACTTTTCTAAGAACCGCGTGTCCGTATATTACAATGGGGTATATCATTTTACCATTACAGTTTTAACCTTATTATTTTCTTCGATCAAGCCATGATTGAAGAATAATTGATGCACTGATCATATCAATTAACGCTTTATTCTGTCTCTCCTTCTTCTTCAGGCCTCCGTCAATCATTGTCCTGAATGCCATCTGTGAAGTAAATCTTTCATCTGCCAGGTGAACAGGTATTCCCGGAAATTTCTTTTTAAGCTTTCTGATAAAAGGATCTATATATTTAACAGATTCGCTAGGTTCATTGTTCATCTGGACAGGATAGCCGATAACAAAGGCATCGACCTGCTCTGATGCCATATATTCAGCAATAAAATTGTCAATATCATGCGCGCTGATGGTATTCAGAGGTGATGCAAATATCTGCAACGGATCTGTGACTGCCAGTCCCACACGCTTTCTACCGTAATCTATTCCTAAAATCCGTCCCATTATTTTATTATGGCTGCAAAAATACTAAAAAAAAAGAATTTACACAGAGTGACACAGAGAAGCACAGAGAGCCACAGAGGAAATCTGCTCTGTGCAACTCTGTGGTTCTCCGGATTTTCTCTGTGTAATAAAAAAACAAAAAAAGCCATCAGAACATGATGGCTTTTACTTATTTCAAGACCTTTTAGCTAACCGGTGTTTCAGTTTTTACTCCGAACTCCATTGCAGCAAGTCTCTTATAGACGTTGTAGCGCCACTTTGCATTTTCCTCGGCAGCTTTGAAAAGTATTTCTGCTTCAGCAGGGAATGACTTGGTCAATGATGTATAACGAACCTCCGAACCCAGGAAACTTTGGAATTTTGTCCAGTCAGGCTCTTTTGAATCGAGAGTGAAAGGATTTTTTCCTGCTGCTTCGAGTTGAGGATTGTACCTGTAGAGATGCCAGTATCCAGATTCTACAGCAAATTTTTCCTGTGCCTGAGTTTTTCCCATACCATCTCTTAATCCATGGTTAATACATGGAGAATAAGCAATTATAAGCGAGGGGCCATGGAATGCTTCAGCTTCCTTGATGGCCTTCAGGTACTGTGAATTGCTCGATCCCATGGCAACCTGGGCAACATATACATAGCCGTAGCTCATTGCCATCTGGCCAAGATCCTTCTTCCGGATCTTCTTGCCTGATGCTGCAAATTTTGCAACTGCTCCTGCCGGTGTTGACTTTGAAGCCTGTCCCCCGGTATTTGAATAAACCTCAGTATCGAGCACAAGAATATTTACATCCTCACCGGATGCAATTACATGGTCCAGGCCTCCGTAGCCGATATCATATGCCCATCCGTCACCTCCGAATATCCAGTGAGATTTCTTAACCAGGTACTGACTGAGGCTGAGTATCTCTTTGGCTACTTCCGATTTATCCTTTTTGCACGCTTCAACGACTTTAACTGAAGCTGTCTTCGAAGCCTCGGCATTTAACATGCCTGCAAGCCACTCATCGAATGCGGCTTTAGTATCGGCATTAACTTTATCGTTTGCTTCCTTCATCCGGAGAGCGATTCTGTCCCTGAGCTTATTTGCACCGAGTGAAAGACCAAGTCCGTACTCAGCGTTGTCCTCAAAGAGTGAGTTAGCCCATGCAGGTCCGTGACCATTTTTGTTGTAAGTATAGGGTGTACATGGAGCCGAACCACCATAGATGGAAGAACATCCTGTTGCATTCGATACTATCATTCGGTCGCCGAAAAGCTGGGTAATTGCCTTGATATAAGATGTTTCACCGCAACCGGAACAGGCGCCTGAGAACTCGAAGAGAGGCTGTGAAAACTGGCTGTTCTTGACATTGACGAATTTATCAACAATAGTATCCTTATAACCCACTTTTTCATGCATGTAGGTCCAGCGGGGAGCTTCAGAAAGCTGAGACTCAAAAGGTTTCATGATCAGAGCCTTATTCTTTGAAGGACAGACATCGGCACAGTTGCCGCAACCCGTGCAGTCATAAACACTGACCTGTATTTTGAACCTGTACTGTTTGAGAACTCCTGGTATACCCTGAATGGTTTTCGTTTCCTCAGGAGCATTTTTAACCTCTTCCTCTGTAAGAAGAAAAGGACGGATAGCAGCATGAGGACAAACATATGAGCACTGGTTGCACTGGATACACTCATCGGGCTGCCATTCAGGTACGTTAACCGCAATGCCTCTTTTTTCGTAGGCAGCAGTTCCTGACGGGAATGTGCCATCTTCTCTTCCTTTAAACGCACTTACCGGGAGATCATCTCCTTTCATAGCATTCATCGGTTCCATTACATCACGGATGAAATCAGGTATGTTTCTTGTATCCTGTTTCTTTTCAACTTTAATATTTTTCCAATCAGCGGGTATTTCAATTTTAATGACTTCAGTGCCTTTATCGACTGCTGCATTGTTCATATTAACTACATTTTCCCCCTTCTTTCCGTAGCTCTTATAGTTGAAAATTTTCATCTCTTTTTCAGCTTTCTCATAAGGGATAACGTTAGCAACCTTAAAGAAAGAAGCCTGCATAATTGTGTTAGTACGATTTCCCAGGCCAAGTTCCTCAGCTATTAAAGTAGCGTTGATACAGTAGAAGTTGATATTGTTCTCAGCAAGGTATTTCTTCATATGGTCAGGAAGGCGTTTTTTTGTCTCTTCGGCATCCCAGATAGAGTTTAGAAGGAATGTGCCGCCCGTTTTCAGACCCTTCAGCATATCGTACTTATCAAGATATGAAGGAACGTGACATGCGACAAAATCAGGTGTGTTTACCAGATAAGGGGAACGAATGGGTTTGTCGCCAAAACGCAGGTGCGACGTTGTTATGCCACCTGATTTCTTTGAATCGTATGCAAAATATGCCTGGCAATATTTATCAGTGGTTTCACCAATTATTTTAATTGAGTTCTTATTGGCTCCTATTGTTCCGTCTCCTCCAAGACCATAAAACTTAGCTGAATATGTGCCGGGAAGCGCCACATGTATCTCCGGAAGAACCGGAAGTGAGTGGAAGGTGATGTCATCGACTATCCCAACCGTGAACTGATCCTTGGGTTCCTTCAGCTTCATGTTTTCGAAAACGGAAAGCACCTGGCTTGGGGTGGTGTCCTTTGAGCTCAGACCGTAGCGGCCGCCAATGATGAGTGGTTTCTCCGGCCTGTCATAGAAAATATTCTTGATATCAAGATAGAGAGGTTCACCCAATGCTCCCGGCTCTTTTGTCCTGTCGAGAACAGAAATCTTCTTCACTGATTCAGGGAGTATGTCGAAGAAATATTTCGGTGAAAAAGGACGATACAGGTGAACAGTGATAAGTCCTGTTTTTTCGCCTTTGGTTCTCAGGTAATCAATGACTTCTTTGGTGGTTTCAGTCACCGAACCCATCGCAACGATAATATGTTCTGCATCAGGATCACCGTAATATGTGAACGGCTTATATTCCCTGCCTGTAAGCTTCGAGATCTCAGTCATGTAAGAATTGACAATGTCAGGGATCGGTTCATAGAACTTGTTCACTGCTTCCTTTGCCTGGAAGAATATATCAGGGTTCTGTGCTGTTCCCCTGGTTACGGGATGTTCCGGATTCAGAGAATTGTCACGGAATCTTTTAAGGGAATCCCAGTCAATCAATTTTTTCAGGTCTTCCATTTCGATGGACTCTATCTTTTGAATCTCTGCTGATGAGCGGAAGCCATCAAAAAAGTGAAGGAATGGAATGCGTGATTTAATTGCAGTAAGGTGAGCAACACCTGCAAGGTCCATTATCTCCTGGACACTACTGCTTGCCAGCATTGCAAAGCCGGTCTGACGCGTGGCATAGATATCGCTGTGATCTCCGAATATTGACAAAGCATGCGCAGCAACTGCACGCGCACTTACATGGAAGACAGCAGGCAGAAGTTCACCGGCAATTTTATACATATTAGGAATCATAAGAAGTAATCCCTGAGAGCAGGTATAAGTTGTACCTAAGGCACCTGCCTGGAGGGCACCGTGAAGTGCACCTGCAGCTCCTGCTTCAGATTGCATCTCAACAACTTTTACAGTCTCTCCGAAAATGTTCTTAAGTCCGTTTGCTGACCATTCATCAACGAATTCAGCCATAGTGGACGATGGTGTGATAGGATATATGGCAGCGACTTCGCTGAACATATATGCAACGTGTGCAGCAGCCTGATTGCCGTCGCACGTTATAAATTTTTTTGTTCCCATTGTGTGATATAATAATTGTTTGACTGTTAATTAATTAACACTATTCTGGTTAGTTTATTAAATATCGGTTTAAGAACCATTCATTGAAACAAGGAATTCTTCATTGGACTTGGCTTGCAACAGCCTGTCGCGGAGAAACTCCATTGCTTCAAGAGAATTCATATCAGCGAGAAAATTACGCAGTACCCATATCTTCTGCAGCATAGTCTTGTTAAGGAGCAGATCCTCACGGCGTGTGCTTGAAGCCGGGATATCAATAGATGGGAAAATTCTTCTGTTAGACAGTTTCCTGTCGAGCTGAAGTTCCATGTTGCCGGTTCCCTTGAATTCTTCAAAGATAACGTCATCCATTTTGGAGCCTGTCTCGGTAAGTGCTGTGGCAAGGATGGTGAGTGAACCTCCGTTTTCTATATTACGGGCTGCCCCGAAGAATCTCTTAGGTTTGTGAAGTGCATTTGAGTCGACACCTCCCGACAATACCTTTCCTGAAGCAGGAGAGGTGGTATTGAATGCCCTGGCCAGACGGGTGATTGAATCAAGAAGTATAACTACATCATGTCCGCATTCCACAAGCCTCTTGGCTTTTTCGAGAACTATATTTGCAACACGGCAGTGACGTTCAGCCGGTTCGTCAAATGTCGAAGCAATAACTTCAGCCTTGACGCTGCGTGCCATATCAGTTACTTCTTCAGGCCTTTCATCAATGAGAAGGATCATCAGGTAGACCTCGGGATGATATTTGGCTATTGCATTTGCTATCTCCTGGAGAAGAATTGTTTTACCAGTCTTTGGCTGTGCAACGATGAGTCCGCGTTGTCCTTTACCGATTGGAGTGAACATGTCGATCACCCTTACTGAAAGAGTGCCTTCACCAGGCTGGCAGAGAGTGAATTTTTCATTTGGGAAAAGAGGCGTCAGAAAGTCAAATGGCACCCTGTCGCGTATAAAGTCGGGGCTTCTGCCGTTAATCTCATCGACCTTGATCAGAGGGAAATATTTTTCACCCTCTTTCGGAGGACGAATGGTACCTTTAATAGTGTCGCCGGTCTTAAGACCGAAAAGCTTGATCTGTGATTGTGAAACATAAATATCATCAGGCGAGTTAAGGTAGTTATAATCTGCTGACCGGAGAAAGCCGTACCCGTCAGGCATAATTTCAAGGACACCGGTATTAAATATTATGCCTTCAAATTCGTATGGTTTTTCCTTTCTTTCCTCCCTGGGCTGAACAGGTTCAGGCATTACCTCTTTTACCGCAGCATCGATGTTAACATCGCCAAAATAGAGATCTGCNNTTGTTTCCGGAGCAGGTGTCTCTCCGCTTGTTTCCGGAGCAGGAGTCTCTCCGTTTGTCTGTGGAACAGGGATCTCGCTGTATGTCTGTGAAACAGGGGTCTCTCCGTTTGTCAGCGTAAGATTATTATCAATGAGTGGGTCGGAAACAGGTTCGGGTATAGAGTCGGGAACTCTTTGTTCAGGTATATTTTCTTTTATATTCTCAGGTCTCTGATATCTTTCGATCTTCTCGTGGGGTCTCTGGTCCTGTCTCCATTCCCTGGGTTTTCTCTCTTCAGTCACCGGTGCAGGTGATTTGAACTGATCCGGCTTTTCCTCTGTTTTTTCCTGGAGTTTTGAAGGTTCATTTCTCTCCGAAGCAGGGGTATCATTTTTTTTCAGGTCGTCAGGCGAGACTGACATAACAGATTCTTTCGGACGATTAAATACAGGTTTATTTGTCCTGGGTCTTTTTATCCTTCCATGGCCCTGGTCGCGGTCCTGGTTAAATGAATTTTCGGATGAGCGGTTATTTTTATTTTCTTTTCTTGCCATGTTCTTGTTCTCAGTAGCTTCAATCGCCTGTTGGTCGAGAATCTTATAAACAAGGTCCTGTTTCTTTAAAGTTTCAGCTCTTTTTATGTTAAGTTTCTTTGCTATCTCTCTTAATTCAGGCAGCAACTTCTTACTTAATTCAAGAATGTCGTACATAATTTATTAATAAATGGGATTTAAAAGATATTTATGATTTTGTTTCTGGAAACAGGGGCAAGGATATTATGATGACCCCCGTCGGATAATGCAACACTTATTTCACATTCTGAAAACCGGTGCAATAATATAAAAAATTGATTAAATAATTCCTGTTAAATGTTATTAAAAGCAACGGATTTTTATCAAACCAGATTAATAATTTGATATTCAGCCTATAAAATAATTATGCAAGATACTAATAAAAGAGTTATTAAACAAAAAAAATCAATTCAGGTGTTGCAGAAGCCTTTTTTTTTATTAAAATTGTACCACTTGCCCCAACTTCTTTGAAAAACCAACCCGGTACTGTAAATGCGTCAGCTAAAGATTACAAAGCAAGTTACAAACCGTGACACCCCTTCTCTTGACAAATATCTTCAGGAGATAGGTAGAGTTGACCTTATTTCACCCGAGGATGAAGTCATGCTGGCAAGGAAAATCAAGTCCGGCGATGATAATGCTTTGAGAAAGCTAGTAAAGGCAAACCTGCGATTTGTTGTGTCCGTGGCTAAGCAGTATCAAAACCAGGGGATGAGCCTTCCCGATCTTATTAATGAAGGCAACCTGGGACTAATGAAGGCTGCCCAGCGTTTTGATGAGACACGAGGTTTTAAATTTATTTCCTATGCAGTATGGTGGATCCGTCAGGCTATTCTCCAGTCGCTGGCTGAACAGGCAAGGATTGTAAGGCTGCCGGTAAATAAAATAGGCTCCATAAACCGTATCAACCGGGCTTTTGCCAGGCTTGAGCAGGAATTTGAGCGGGAACCCTCTTCACAGGAGATAGCCGAAATGCTCGAGATGTTTCCTGAAGATGTAAAGGATGCACTCAAAACAAATGGCAGGACTGTAAGCATGGATGCTCCGATCAGTTCCGAGGAAGATAATACCATGTACGACGTGCTTCAAAGCAACGATACTCCAAGTCCCGACAGGAATCTTATTAATGAATCACTGGCTTACGAAATAGAAAGAGCCCTCAGCACTCTTGCCCCTCGTGAATCGAAAGTGCTTAAGCTCTATTTCGGCCTTGGAATGAAACACCCCTTTACCCTTGAAGAGATAGGAGAAGAATTAAATCTTACCCGCGAGCGGGTCAGGCAGATTAAAGAAAAGGCTATTAAAAGGATTCAGTTTACTACAAGGTGTAAAATATTGAAGTCGTACCTGGGTTAACTATTTGTTTTTATCTTTGTTCAAAACAATCACAGATGAGTCATTTGGTTTCGCCATCATTGCTGGCTGCTGATTTCGGAAATCTTGAAAAAGATGTAAATGTTATCAATNNCCGAATATCTCATTCGGATTTCCCGTTATTGAACAAGTAAAAAAAATAGCCAGGAAACCTCTTGATGTACACCTGATGATTATTGACCCCGACCGGTACCTGTCCAGATTTCATGATTCTGGTGCTGATATTCTTACCGTTCAATATGAAGCCTGCAATCATCTTAACAGGACGGCAGCAGAGATAAGGCGGCTTGGCATGAAAGCCGGGGTTGCAGTAAATCCTCATACACCTGTCTCTTTACTGAAGAATATTCTGGCATACGTTGATATGGTGCTTATTATGACTGTTAACCCGGGGTTTGGAGGACAATCATTCATTAAGGAAAGCTATAATAAGATTTCCGAGCTGAGGAAGATGATTGATGATGGAAAATATGACGTTCTCATCGAGGTTGATGGCGGTATCGATACTACAAATGCCCGGAAACTTGTCGAAACAGGAGTTAATGTACTCGTTGCGGGCAATAGTGTCTTCGGTTCAAAAGATCCGGCCGGAACAATCAAGGAACTTAAAGAGTTTAATAATTAAGACTACAGGACTTTAAGACATTATTTTATACTCGATATAACTAATTATCTCCGGCACTCTCTCCGGATCACACCACCTGATCTCTTTATCCTTTCCCCACCACGTAATCTGCCTCTTGGCATACCTGCGGGTGTTTCGCTTAATAAGTTCTATAGCTTTTTCCCTGGATATCTTTCCCGCAAAATAATCAAAAAACTCCCTGTAACCGACGCTGTTCAGCGCATTGAGGTGTCTCAGGTCAAAAAGTGTGCGGGCTTCATTTTCCAGGCCATCTTCAACCATTCTGTCAACTCTGCGGTTTATCCTGTCATAAAGTTCTCCCCGGGACCGTTCAAGGCCGATTTTAATAATCTGAAAATCCCTTTCTCTTTTTTGTTTTGTCAGGAAGGAAGAATAGGGACGGCCAGTTGTTTCACAGATCTCAAGTGCTCTTATTATTCTTTTCGGATTTTTCAGATCAACCACTTCATAATGCACAGGGTCGAGAAGCTTAAGTGCCATTCTTAAACCGGCGATGCCTTCTTCTTTATATTTCAGTGTATACTTTTCCCTTATTAAAAGGTCAACATCCGGGATGTCGTCAATTCCTCCGCATACAGCATCGATGTACATAGCTGAACCACCGGTCATCAGAACGACTCTGTCCTTTTTAAACAACTCCGGAAGCAAATTCAGGACATCCCGCTCAAAAAGACTTGAACTGTAATATTCAGAGACCGGCATAAACCTGATGAAGTGGTGTTTTGTTTCTGCAAGCTGTTCATCAGAAGGGACAGCTGTTCCGATCTTCATCTCCCTGAAGAACTGCCTCGAATCGGCTGAAATTATTTCACAGCGTAAATGACGGGCTATATCAATGGAAACATCAGTCTTGCCGACCCCGGTCGGACCAAGAAGAACTATTAAGGAATTATTCATCGGATTTTTAGTTCCCAGGAGGCTATTCTTCTTCCTCGTTCACAGTTTCCTCATTTTCAAAATCAGGAGGGGTTTCCTCATCGTCGCCATTGAGAAAGAGATCGTCAACTTCAGGTTCATCTTCATCTTCCTCATCATCGGATACTACGATATTATTATACAGCTTTCGTGAACTGCCGCCGAAGACAACCTGTTTGGGCGGAACTCCCTTTGAGTTTGTGCAGGAGGGGTACTCACGCCCGTCAATCTCTGCTAATTCGCCTGTATATTCAACAAAGAGCGACCTTTCATTGAAAAAGTCAAAGACATATAATAGTTTCTGGTTTTTGCGGAAGATAATATCTTCAAGAACAGCTACCTCCATAGTTGAGGAACCTGTTCCCATATCGAAAAGAGTGAATTCTTCCTCTTTTTCCCAGTTATCAGTTGCCATAAAAAAGGAAGCCATCTGTGATTTGTCAAACTCCAGTTCATCCTGGATCATATTATGAAAATCCAGCAAAGTGTGCGAGTCAAGGAATTCAAATTCTCTCACAAACGACTCATCCTCATCCGATAACACAACAAATTTGTAAACCATAACTATTACTGATTCGAATGGTGCAATATAATATTTTTTATTTTACAATATCCCTGCATTATTTTTTTTTAGAAGAAATTCTAAAGTATCAATTCCGTCGGAATAGTCCCACAGGGAAGGTGCCTGAGCCTTCCCAAAAGGAACATGATTTTTACCGCATATGCATTGAATTTTTTCTTTTAGATTCTCAGTAATTCTACCGGTTTCGGCTGAAGAATTATAATATTCATAATAGAGTACTGCGACCGGTGAGGATAAGCCCTGGTTCTCCTTCAGAAGAATGAAACCTGTATCTGTGAATTTTTCTCTGTTTACAAGATAAACCGCCTTGCTGAAGTCATAATTGCTGGCGTATTTGGGGTGCCTGATCAGCTCCGAATATATGTTCCAGGCCATTATCATCCTGCTGAAATCATAACCTGAGGGGACAAATAGTTTCGACACATTCCTGCAGCCAAGACCAAAATAGGAGAAAATGTCTGAGCCGAGCAACCTTAGTTCTTCGTCACTTTCGTTACCCTCAATAATGGCAATGCTGTTCCTGTTTTTCCTTATAATGCCAGGGTATTTTCCAAAATAATATTCAAAGTAGCGGGAAGTGTTGTCGCTACCGGTCGCAATTACAGCATCAAAACCGGAAAGAGTACCGTTGGTAAATTCAATTTTATTTTTAAAACCAGGATTCAGATCGCAAAGGATTTCTCCTGCGAACCTGATAAGATCAGCATCTTTAGAGCTGGTTTTTGCAATTATATTATTGCCGGTAATCAGAACTGACAGGAAATCATGAAACCCGACAAGAGGGATATTACCCGCCATTATAATACCGACGTTTATAGGCTTAATATCATTTGCAAGAGCCGGGTACATGGCTGTCCACTTAACAAGGTTTTCATGAGTCAACTCATCGGCAATTGCCTTCAAAGCCATCCTGACATTATCCGGTGTGAACCACGGATTCTTCTGATGCTGAGTTTCAATTAAGTTGTTTAATGCAGGAGAATGTTTTGTTGATTCGCCCGCAAGGGAATCCCTCAGAATTGATCCCAGTTTGGAAAAAGCATTTATGCGTTCTTGTAAATTCATAGCCTGTTAGATACCGGGCAAATTTACGGAATTATATCTTTTACCTTACCTGATTATGTCCATGTTATAAGTTTTTATGCCTTACCCCAGGTTTTGGGAGAGGCAGTATTAGCCACGAATGTGACTATATGTAAATAAACCCCGGCGAAACCGGGGGCAGCAGCACAATCCTAAAGTCTCAAGCCTTGACGGGGCTTGATATTCAGCTCTTTCAGAGCAAAAATATTTACTCCCCGTCTCCCTTGGGAGAAGGGGCTGGGGGAAGCGGGTTCATGAAATTAGGGAAGGGGTAGGTAGAAGAACCAAATGATGAGGGAGTGTGGGGGTGAGTACCTGACATATAAAAAAACTGACCCTCTTGCGAAGGTCAGTTATATTGTTTGAAATAAATAAGGGAATTTTATTTAAGTGAAAATGTTATTGGTACAGTATACCAGACCGGAACAGGTTTACCATCTTTAATTCCGGGTTTCTCAAATGCCGGGAGGGAACTAACTACCCTGAATGCTTCGGCATCGAGTAACGGATTGACTCCCTGAAGAATGGATGCATTTGAAACAGTTCCGTCTTTTTTAACCAGGAATCTTGTTATAACCTTTCCTGTAATATTATGGTCTTTAGCTTCTTTTGGATATCGGGTATTTTCTGAAATAAATTTTAACATTCCCTGATCTCCTCCCGGAAACTGCGGCATTTGATCGACTATAGTATAGCCCTCGCCCTCTTTGTCCGATGTAGCAGGTGGTGGCGGTGGCGGCGGTGGAGGAGGGGGTGGAGGCATAATATCTGTAGAGGGTGCAGGCATAATGTCTTTATTACCCTTTCCGTCGAGTGCAAAAGTTATGGGCACCATATACCATACAGGTACTGCTTTGCCACCCTGTTTGCCAGGCTTGAACTGAGGTAAAGTGGATATAACCCTTATAGCTTCTGCATCAAGCTCTGCATCGACACCTTTCAGAACTGATATCCTGTTAACACCTCCGGTTTCAGTTACACAGAACCTGACTATTACCTTGCCCTGGATACCCTTCGCCTTTGCAGCTTCAGGATATTTGGTGTTTTCAGCAATGTACTTCAGTAACATAGAGTCTCCTCCCGGGAAAAATGGCATCTCTTCGACTACCACGAAGGGTTCAGGTTCAGCACTAGCGACCTCAGTAACAGTAACAACTTTTGCTGAATTCTTTTTAACGGCGCAGGTGGAAAAAGTAATCAGCAAGAGAACAAGTACCGGTATAACCAGAAGTATCTTCAGGTTTGCCAGCGCTTTTGAGCGTTTTTTTGTCATCATGATCATTCGTTTTTTTATAAGTGTTGGATTTGAAAAGCTGTTTGATGCATTGAATACGCTTGTCCTGAATACCTGGTTCAGTATCAGCCCTTGGTAGCTCGGAATCGGGATTCCGGAATTCAGGCACTCTTCATCGGCCTGGAATTCATGCACTTCACGTAATGATCTGTCAAACAGGTAGATGAACGGATTGAACCATTGAAATACTTTTATCAGCTCAATGAACAGGATATCAAAAAAATGGCGGTTATCAAGATGTTTTTGCTCGTGTTTGATTATTTCATCAACTTCCTCAGGGATAACACCGGCATCAATGAAAATATATCCGAATGCTGAAAATCCTGATGTATTATGATTTCTGAGCCGGATAATATTGGTTGTGCCATTCTTTTGTTTTGCAATGAGAAAAAGAAGACTTAAGATTTCAGCGAGAAGCCTTATGCCTGTTATCATTATTCCTGCAAGGTAAATAACAAGAATAATACGGCTCCAGCTTAAAACTGCATTTCCGACTGCAGGCGAACCGTTACCCGCAACAAGGGTTATTCCCGTCAGATCTTTCCCGAAAAACTGAATATTAATTGGTTGTTGGGTCTCAATTATTATGAACGGAAAAATAAGTGATGCGAGAAATGACAACAGGATAAAAAACCTGTTACGCTCATATATAGTGTCGTTTCTCAGGAACAGCAGATAAACCGCATATAATCCTGCAAGTGATACAGCAACCTTTGCCATATATAATAACAGTGGATTCATAATCTGGCTTTTTGTTTTTTCACTTCAACTTCCATTAACTTCATAATCTCCTCCATCTCTTTGACAGTTATACCTTTTTCCTTTGCAAAGAAGCTGACCATTTTCCCAAATGAATTTGAGAAATAATCATTTACAAAGTTGCTGAGATGGGATTTTGAGTATTCATCCTTTGATACTGTTGGAAAATATTCGTGGGTCCGTCCGTAGGCTTTATGATCGACGAATCCCTTATCCTGCAGTATGCGGACAATTGTGCTTACGGTATTGTAGGCAGGTTTCGGATCGTCAAAATGCTCAAGGATATCCTTGACAAATCCCTTTTCAATCTCCCAGAGGACCTGCATTACTTCTTCTTCTGCNNGAACAAATATATAACGAAATAATTAGTTATACAACTAATTCTTTAATTAATTTAAAAAAAAATTAATAAAATTTGCCATTATACAGCGATACGGAAAAAAGTTGTACTTTTATTTTTTTAATGATATTGTCAGGAAATGCCATTAGATAAAACCAAATATCTTAAGATCGGTCTTCTTCGTGAGAACCTGAGGATTGCTCTGCGGGCCATAAAGTCAAACAAGGTAAGGGCAATTCTTACTATTTGTATTATTGCTTTCGGGATTATGGCATTAGTGGGGATACTTACTGCAATTGACGCAATTAAATCGTCTCTCACAAACCAGTTCACGATGATGGGAGCCAACTCCTTTACCATCTCATCCCATGGGATGAATTTCCGGGCGGGGGGCGAGAGAGTGAGGGCAAAAAATTTCACCAGGATTTCTTACAGGGAAGCATCGGAATTCAAATCCAAATTCAATGAGCCGGCGTGGGTATCGATTTCGTTCAGAGCTACAGATTTTTCAACAGTAAAATACGGATCGCAGGAGACTCATCCTAATATAAGCCTTACAGGCGTTGATGAAAATTACCTTTCGGTATCGGGTTACGATATTGATAAAGGGAGGAATTTCAACCTTGAGGAGATACAGCTTAGCAGGAGATCAGTTTTACTGGGTTCCGAAATAGCCAGGGAACTTTTTCCCATGGATCTCGATCCTATAGGTAAAGAAGTTTCAGTGGCAGGACTGAAGCTTTATGTGGAAGGAGTTCTGAAGCCAAAAGGTGCAGGTATGGGCAATCCTGACAGGGTCTGTTTTATGCCTGTCACGGCAGCAAGGCAGTATTTCTCCTATCCGAATATGAATTTCAACATAACGGTAATGCCTTTTAAGTCCCTCAATCTTGATTTCCTTGCAGGTGAGGCTGAAGGTATATTCAGGATAGTCCGCAATCTTGACCCGCGTGACGAATCTGATTTCGACATTTCGAAGAGCGATAATCTGGTTGCCTTGCTGCTCAAAAACATTAAATATGTCACCCTTGCTGCGACAATTATCGGCATAATAACCTTATTTGGAGCTGCAGTGGGACTAATGAATATAATGCTTGTATCCGTTTCAGAGCGAACACGTGAAATTGGCGTCAGAAAGGCGATAGGAGCAAAACCCGGGACCATTAAATACCAGTTTCTTTTTGAATCTATACTTATAAGTCAGCTAGGAGGTATTTTCGGCATTATCCTTGGAATTCTAATCGGTAACATAGTTTCATCCATGCTTAAATCAAGTTTCGTTATTCCATGGATATGGGTAACGATGGGAATTATTGTATGTTTTATTGTTGGTGTAGTATCGGGTTATGCGCCTGCAGTAAAGGCTGCGAATATAGACCCTATTGAAGCATTAAGATATGAATAAAATTGAATGATATGGAAAAACATGTAATTCAGGAAGAACTTAAAAATTGTCCGGGTATTTTCTATTATGCCGATACCAATAAGCTTGAGTTAATCGGACGGTCTATACCTGAGAATCCGGAGCTGATCTTCAGGCGTCTTGATGAATGGATTACACTCCATTTTGCAAAGAGCAAGGATTTAAACGTTAGCATTCAGCTAGAATATATTAACAGCGGCTCATCAAAATACCTTTATGAGATACTTAAACGGCTCACAGGATTTGGCCGTTCAGGCAATATTGTTAAGATGAAATGGCTCTATGAGGAAGATGATGAAGCTATGCTGGAACTTGGCGAACACTATCGCGATACTGCCGGCATACCGCTTGAGATTGAGATGATAGTCTGACACAACATTAATTTTCCTTGTATATCTGCCATAATTTCCATAAGCGATAAATATTTAAAGTATCAAAAAATAAGGGGACCTGATGAAGGTCCCCTTTTATATCAACTTTTACTGTAAATGTTTATTTCACTGTGTCCATGTGAGCAATGAGATCAAGAAGCTTGCAGGAGTAACCCCATTCATTGTCGTACCAGGCTACAACCTTGACAAAATTATCATTGAGTGAGATACCTGCTTCTGCATCAAAGATGGAGGTGCGGGAGTCGCCCATAAAGTCACTGGAAACAACAGCATCTTCCGTGTACCCGAGAATTCCTTTAAGCGGGCCTTCTGAAGCTGCCTTCATAGCTTTCTTGATATCCTCGTAGCTTGCAGGTTTCTCAAGACGGCAGGTCAGGTCAACAACAGAAACATTGATAGTCGGTACTCTGAATGACATGCCGGTAAGCTTACCTTTCAGTTCGGGGATAACTTTGGTTACAGCTTTTGCTGCGCCTGTCGAAGAAGGAATGATATTAGCTGAAGCAGCACGGCCGCCTCTCCAGTCTTTATTTGACGGGCCATCGACAGTTTTCTGCGTTGCAGTGGTTGAATGAATGGTCGTCATGAGACCTTCGACAATTCCGAAGTTGTCGTTCAGGACTTTGGCAACAGGGGCAAGGCAGTTGGTAGTACATGAAGCATTTGATACAAACTGCATGTCGGCCTTGTATTTATTCTCGTTTACACCCATTACAAACATCGGGGTATCATCTTTAGAAGGGCCTGACATTACAACATGTTTTGCACCTGCTTTGATATGACCCATTGCCGTTTCCCTGGAAAGGAAAAAACCTGTGCATTCAAGTACATATTCAGCGCCAACCTCATCCCATTTCAGGTTTGCGGGATCCTTCTCTGCAGTTACACGGATACTCTGTCCGTTTACAACAAGTTTCCCGTCCTTTACTTCAACTTTCCCGTCGAACTTACCGTGCACGGTGTCATAACGAAGCATGTAAGCAATATAATTCACTTCGAGGAGGTCGTTGATTCCGACTATTTCTATATCGTTCCTCTTGAAGGCAGCCCTGAAGGCCAGACGGCCAATTCTGCCAAAACCGTTGATACCTACTTTAATTTTTGACATACCTATATAATATTATGGTTAATAAATCGAACGACAAAAATAATAAATTTCACGATTCAAGCAATATTGAGGGACGATCTATTCTGCTTTTTTCTTTCTGAAGAGGTTTGCCAGCTTCGTATCCTCCGGATGCAGAGGATCAACTATGACTCCGAATCTGTAACTGACAAATAATGAGAAGTATATTGCTTTATTATCGGAGCTTGCCATTATTGGGATTTTTTTCGGGAATGCATTTATCTGGGCACCAAGCTCTATCGCATGGATCACCTTGTCTTCCTTGCTATATTCAAAATTAACGCCTCCTTTAGCATAAAGCCCAGG
This sequence comes from Bacteroidales bacterium, assembly GCA_003152835.1. Classification (GTDB taxonomy): domain Bacteria; phylum Bacteroidota; class Bacteroidia; order Bacteroidales; family VadinHA17; genus LD21. The sequence continues at coordinate 37,232 of PMBC01000026.1, forward strand.
GTATACTTTGATTTCGTTAAGTCCCTTGACAAAGGAAGCCCTGCTGTAGATATCAGTGGGCTGGAGAACCGTTATATCAAATTTTTCATCCTTGAGAGTGAGCTGATTGTCAACAACATAAATTACCCTGTAATATATTGGTTTGGTTAACGCAATTACAGGACCTGCTGAAAAGAAATACCTTATAGCAACACCCCCCAGATCCTCTTTTTTAAATATTTCATGCTGATGACCAATACCTCCCCGTAAAAAGAATACGGAATTAAGCTTCCCATAGACAAATGACCCTGTACCAGTGGTCCAGGGATTATACATCTTATATTCTTTGGGATGCTTTAGTGTCCCGAAATCGAACTCAAGGATACTTTTATTCAGGTAATTGATGCGTTTACCCTCGCGATAGCTGACACCCAGACCGTCTGAATTAAGGAGTAAACCGAACGATCTTTCGTTGCGGAAGAAGACTTTTTGCTGTTCATTCAAATCTCCCTGCGCCCTGAGCCAAACTCTTCCGCACAATAAAACAACCGCTATTATAAGCAGCTTTTTCATAATGGCGCAAACTTATAAGGAGAATAATAAGAAAATAGAGATCAGCCAACCTGATTATTCTGCTCTGTATCAGCCTTTGAATATGCCGGGCATGTCTTGGTATTGCATGAACTTACAGCCAAAGCAACTATAAAAGTGATAACCAGCAGTAAAGCAATTTTTTTCATAGAAAAAATATATAATTGAACTACAAAAATAAACTTTTCATTCTAAAAACAATATTTGTGCCAATATTAATTTCCCCGAAATTTGATTAACAATAGTTTTCCAATGAGATATAATGCAATATAACAGATAAACGATAAGTAAGGTTCATATATTACGGCTTACGGAATAACTTTTTTGATCTATTTTTGTTATTAGTGTTAAACACTCAGTTTTTATTATGAACACAAGGATTCTTAACCTTATAATATTAGTCTCTGCCATGACCACAGAATCTTTTTCACAGGAATTGCTGCCTTTCAATACTCTCAGCAAGGCAGAATCAGACGTCATTAATAATAAGGGTACGGAGATCCCTTTTACCGGCAAGTTCACCAATACCGTTGATAAAGGAACCTACATTTGCAAGAAATGCGGTGCTGCACTCTATTACTCGTCGTCAAAATTTGAATCAGGATGCGGCTGGCCCAGTTTTGATGAGGAGATAAAAGGCGCCGTAAACAGGTTCCCTGATCCCGACGGACTACGGACAGAAATAACATGCGCCTCGTGCGGTGCCCACCTGGGTCATGTTTTCACCGGGGAACATCTCACTGCGAAAAATGTCAGAAATTGTGTAAACTCGATATCACTCGATTTTGTCCCGGCAATAGTCGAAAAAGGAAGATACGGTACAGCCATTTTTGCGGGTGGCTGTTTCTGGGGTGTCGAATATTTTCTTCAGAAATCACCCGGAGTCATATCAGTTACATCCGGGTACACGGGAGGGCATGTGAAAAACCCTTCATACAAAGAGGTATGCACCGGAACCACCGGTCATGCTGAAGCTGTAAAAGTAATATACGACCCGACAAAAACATCCTACGAAAAGCTTCTGAGGCTATTCATGGAGATACACGACCCAACGCAGACCGGAGGGCAAGGTCCGGATCTCGGGGATCAATATCGTTCAGAGATCTTTTATCTTAACGATGAACAGAAAGCAATCGCTGAAAAGGATATTGACTTACTTAAATCAAAAGGCTACAAAGTAGTTACCGCGATTGCTAAAGCAGCAGAATTCTATGATGCTGAAAAATATCACCAGGATTATTACTTCAATAACGGTAAAGTTCCCTACTGCCATGGGTATGTGAAAAGGTTCTGAGAAATTCTTAAAAAGACTTAAAAAATTCCGGATTTNNGACGCATGAATTATAATAACTATCAGAGAAAGACTTCTGTCGGCCGTGGGACAAAGGTCTGGTTTTTTATTATGGGGATACTCTGTTGCATTCTTATTGTTTATTCCGGCAAAAAAGCCATTAATTACACATCGACAGACAAATATTGCATCTCATGCCACGTCCATCCAGATGCAGATCAGAGCTGGAAACTTTCCACGCATTATAATAACAGTGCAGGCAATATAGTTCATTGCGCTGAATGTCATCTGCCTCCTGATGGTCATGGGTACCTCATGGCAAAGGCAAAGCATGGATTAAAGGATGCTTATGGTTACTTTTTTAAAGACAGCGCTGATATAGACTGGCAGAAGAAAAAGCTTCTTGAAAATGCAAAGGGATATGTCTATGAAAAATCATGCCTTGATTGTCATCAGAACCTGTTCCCTGTAACTCTTTCAGTAAACGGTGGGAATGCCCACCTTCTGTATGCAACAAGCAAAGAACCCATAAGCTGCCTGAACTGCCATATTAATGTTGGCCACTATGACAGGAATAGTGCGCTTCATGCCCACGATACCAGTTTCGGAGTTACTCTCACCTCCACAGAACCTCCATTCTCTGAACCGGCAAAGCCTCAGGGATTTGTAAATTTTATTGAAATGATCCCGGACACCAGGGTCTCCTTCGAAATGATGGCGCTCCCAGGCGGCACCTTTAAAATGGGAAGTCCTGATAATGAACCTTTGCGAAAAGCAGATGAGGGACCGGTGAGGAGCGTTACTCTTTCAAAATTCTGGATTGCAAAAACTGAAGTCACATGGGATGAGTATATGGCATTCTTCAGGGCGACAGCTTCCCAGGGGCGTACAGAGGGACAGGTTGTTACCAATAAGAAAACTGATGCCATCAGTGGGGCAACCCCTCCGTGGGGGGCGCCCGACCAGGGATGGGGAAAAGCTTCGAGACCTGCCATTACAATGTCGTGGTATGCAGCCAACGTCTATTGCCAGTGGCTCTCAAAAGTTACAGGAAAGAAATATCGCCTGCCGACTGAAGCCGAATGGGAATACGCCTGCAGGGCAGGTACTAAAACACCATATTTCTTTGCCGGCAACCCCGATAAATTCACATCAAAGGGGTTTCTCAGAAAGCTTATTGGTTCTGACACATCCGGAATTGCCTCAATGGCAGTTTATAACGTAAACAGCCCTTCAAAAACAGAGGAACCTTCGTTTGTCAGAGCTAATCCGTTTGGACTAAAAAATATGGCAGGAAATGTCGCAGAATTCTGCTCCGACATTTATTCATCCGGCTATTATAAATCTGATTCTTTGCACATCAATCCAACAGGACCCCTGACAGGACAGGAACACGTTATACGAGGAGGATCATTCAAGAGCGATGCGAGGGATCTCAGAAGCGCTGCTCGTGACTTTACAAAGACAAAAGCCTGGCTTGTCACTGACCCGCAGATGCCTAAAAGCAAATGGTGGTATTCCGATTGCATCGATGTGGGATTCAGGGTTGTATGCGAACCTGACACCTCTTCAGGGAAATAAGTCGAATTGAAATTCATTGGAGAAAAATGAAAAATATTAACAGACGAAAATTCATAAGCAACACTGCCATAGCCGGAATCGGAATCGCCGGTGCAGGTTCCCTGCTGTCTTCATGCAGCAGGAAAGCTGAAAAAGAGGTTCTTGGTTTACCTCCGGTATTGAAAGGTGCTCCAAAAGGTAAAAAACTGAGGGCAGGTCTCATTGGCGCCGGAAACAGGGGAACTGGTGCTGCAATAAATTTTATCAGCTCCGGTCCCGATCTTGAAATAGCAGCCCTGGCCGATGTATTCCAGGATAAAATTGATGCCTGCAGGGCAAGATTTGACTCTTTTAACCTGCCAATCGCGGCCGAAAACTGCTTTATCGGATTTGACGGGTATAAAAAGCTTATGGCACTTCCCGACATCGATGTGGTAATCCTTGCAACTCCTCCCCAATTCAGGCCCGAACATTTCCTTGAGGCTGTGGCCACAAACAAGCACGTCTTCATGGAAAAACCTGTCGCAGTCGACCCTGTCGGGATAAGATCAATAATCACTTCAGGAAAAAAAGCAGAGGCAATCGGGCTCAACGTTGTAACTGGTACCCAGCGGCGCCATGAGGAAGATTATATCGAAACCTATAAGCAGGTGATGAACGGGGCTATTGGAACAATAACATCAGCAAAGGCCTTCTGGAACCAGGAGCATGTCTGGTACCGCGAACGCGAACCAGGCTGGAATGATATGGAATACATGATCCGCAACTGGAATAATTTCTGCTGGCTCTGCGGAGATCATATTCTCGATACGCACGTCCATAATATTGACGTGATTAACTGGTTCCTGGGAAAACATCCGGAAAAAGCAATCGGCTATGGAGGAAGGGCAAGGCGCGTTACTGGCGACCAGTACGACTTCTTCAGCGTTGATTTTGATTACGGCAATGGTGTCAGCTCGCACAGTATGTGCCGCCAGGTCGACAGCTGCGCTAGCGGAACCGGTGAACTCATTATGGGAACTGAAGGATATACTAACTGCAAGGACACCATCTGGGACCTGAAGGGTAATATAAAGTGGCAATTCAATTACCCGCTGGACGAGAACGGGAAGAATACGGATCATGTCCTCATACCTGAATATGTACAGGAACACATGCATCTCGTATATGCGATAAGAACAGGCAATTATGTAAATGAAGCTGAACAGACCGCCATCTCGACCCTCACGGCGATAATGGGCAGAACAGCTGCCTATACGGGAAGGGCTATAACGTGGGACGAAATATTCAAATCGGATATGGATCTCGGTCCTTCGAAGATTGAGATGGGTCCTGTTAATATGACTTTTGAGGTCCCGGTCCCCGGAACACCGGTTATCAGCACTGTAACACCCGCATTTAAAGGACAAATAATTTAAACAGTTATGTCAAAAAAACCAAACAGGCGAGAATTTCTCAGACGTACAGCTGCCGTAGCAGCCGGGGTTTTCGTTATCCCGGAAATCATTCCTTCTTCTGTCCTTGGTATGGGAGGAAGAACAGCACCCAGCAACCGGGTTGTAATAGGATCGATCGGAACCGGCTCACAAGGCATGGCAAATATGCATGACTTCCTGAGACTTAAGGATGCCGTTCGTTTCGTGGCAGTTTGTGATGTTGATGCTGTGCGTCTTGCAAAAGCAAAGGAGACTGTCGATACAGCTAACAAAAGCAATGATTGCCGTACATATTGGGATTTCAGGGAGTTCCTTGAAAAAGAGAATCCTGATGCCGTTTCAATCGCACTTCCTGACCACTGGCATGGCATCATCTATACTGCAGCCATAAATAAAAAGTTAAATGTATATGGCGAGAAACCGATCTGCCGGACAATCAGTGACGGGCAAGCAATTGTTGCCGCTGTAAAGAAGAATAATATAATCTGGCAGACAGGAAGCTGGCAGCGTTCACAGCCTCATTTCAGAAAGGGAGCGGAACTTGCAATCAATGGCAGAGCAGGTAAGATCAAATCTATTGAGGTGGGTCTCCCCGATGGCAATAGGGGAATCGGAACCCCTCCCGTTCAACCGGTCCCTCCTGAGCTGAACTGGGAAAGGTGGCTTGGCCCTGCACCAAAAGCAGAGTATCGCGGTGTATCACACTGGGACTGGCGCTGGATACTTGATTATTCCGGGGGCCAGCTAACTGACTGGGCTGGTCATCATATAGATATAGCCAACTGGGGCGCAGGCCTTGAACATACCGGTCCTGTTGAAATTTCCGGCACCGGCGTTTATCCTGCTGAAGGCATTTTTAATGTTCCTGTCGAGTATGATTTTCTATGTAAATACGCCAATGGCATCGAAATGAGAGTTGCTAATGCTTCCCGCCTGAAGCTTGGAATGGGAACCACCTGGTATGGCGATAAAGGATGGATCCATACCGACAGGGGGAACAAACTTATTGCATCTGACCCTGCTATTCTGGAAGAGGTTATCAGTGAAAATGAAATTCACCTTTATAAAAGTGAAGATCACTGGATGAATTTTGTGGAATGTGTCCGCTCAGGAAATCAGCCTGTTGCACCTATTGAACCTGCTTATCGTGCTATTTCAGTGGGGCTGCTCGGAGAGATAGCGATGACTACAGGNNCGGAGTTCTTCCTTCCTGCAAAAAGGGAACTGTCTATAAAACATTGATAATTAATGGCAGGGGTGAGATTAACAGGAGGGTAAGTTCTGACGCTATAAAACAAATACTTGATGAGACAGGGATGTTCTCATCGACTATTCTGGATACTCCGCCAGCGGGAGAGGATATGTCAGGATTCAGACCCGGGTTTTCAAAATACAAGCTGGTGGTCATTGATTATGAAGGAGAAAAATGGCCGGAAAAAGCCGCGGCAGAACTTCAGGAATACATTAAAAATGGCGGAGGACTGGTTTTCTATGATTCAAAAACTGATCCGGTTTATGGAACACCTGATTCAATTTCGGTGTCAAAGAGGCATGGATTTGAGATCCGTACGATGGTTACAGATCATCCCATTACAAATGGATTGCCTGTGAGATGGATTCATGCTGATGATGAGATTATACAGGGAATGAAGATTGGAGGAGAAGGCTCACAGGTCCTTGCCGTTGCTTTTTCAGATACCTCCTTTGCCGGAAGCGGCAGAAGCGAACCTGTACTGTTTACCAGGAATCTCGGTATGGGAAGAATATTTGCCACTCTTATAGGTGCCCCTGACCTTGAAGAGAATCCGGCAATTCATTGCTCAGGATTCATTGTTACACTTCAGCGCGGCGCTGAATGGGCTGCCTCAGGAAAAGTGACACAGGAAGTTCCATTTGATTTTCCGACTGCTGCAGGACCTGTTCTCAGACCTGATTTTCATCTTATTACACTTGATGAAGCGTTCGGGAAAATTGGCACATACGAAATTTCCAGGAGTACAAAATATTATACCTGTATTCAAAGTAGTATCAGGGAGGCAGCGGGAGATGAAAAGCTTCTATTATCCATTGAGAAAAAAATGGTTAAAGTGCTTAAGGATCCAAATGCTACTGCAGAATCCAAAAAACTCATGCTTCGGGAACTGAGCTGGATAGGAACTGAATACTGCATTCCTGCTATAAAAGAGATTGCTGCTCTGCCTGAGCTTAAAGATGCAGCTGATTTTGCTTTGACCAGGATAGGGAAATAAAATATTAAATAGGTATTAATCAGAAACCGCTGCTATGCTGTCTTTAGTTATTCCGGTTTTCAATGAAGAGAAGCTCATCGATGAGCTTGTTAAACGCACTATAAATTCTATCGAGTCTTTTATAAAGGATTATGAGGTGATCTTTGTAGATGACGGCAGCACCGACCTGAGTGCGNNCATTGTAGCAATGATGGACGGCGATCTCCAGGATCCACCGGAACTTCTCCCGGTTATGTACCGGAAGCTGACGGAAGAGGATTATGATATTATAAGCGGCAAGAGAACCGGAAGAAAAGGAACCGGCGGACGCATCATCTATTCATTTCTTTTTCATTCAGTCTTTAAGAATATAGGAGAGATCAGGGATATGGATAATTACGGAAACTATTCCATGATGAAACGAATTGCCCTGGATGCCTTGCTTTCAATGAAGGAAAAAGTCCGGTATCTTCCTGGTCTGAGATCATTTATCGGCTTCAGGCATGGCGATGTGGAGTTCATACGGGACGACCGGTTCAGGGGTAAGTCAAAGATGAACCTCCGCAAGCTTTTTGTTCTGGCTGCCGATGCTATTTTCTCTTTTTCCAGGTTCCCGATACGAGTGTGCCTATTGCTTGGAACCCTCGGAACAATAGTATTTATGGGAGCCGGAATTTATGTTCTTATTTCAAAGAAAACGGGCAGCGCTGTCCTCGGATGGTCATCGACCATGTTAAGCCTTTATTTCCTCGGGTCTATACAGCTTGTCTTCCTGGGAATCCTTGGAGAATATATTTTCAGAAGTTATAAGGAATCACAAAACCGTCCTATCTATTTTATAAGGAAATTTTTTGGCGTAGGCCAGGAAAAATGATGAAAGAGACAAGATTGAAATATATCTTCCTTGCAAGTTCAGCATTTCTCCTTATTGTCATGCTCCTTATGAGCAGGAATGCCGGTATATCATGTGATGATGTCCTTCATTACAATCAGTCTGAAGCCGTATATAACTACTTCGCAACACATGGCGCTGATCAGGCAGCACTTCAGACACCAGTAAACCACCTTAACTATTACGGACAATCATTCGATAATTTTGTCACTATACTTATCAGGTGGTTCGGAATTGAAGATATATATGGCTTCCGTCACCTGATGTGCGCACTGGCCGGCTGGCTGGCAATTTTCATGACAGCTCTTCTTGCTGCCTGGCTCTCGGGTTACAGGACAAGTATCCTGGTAGTGTTTCTTTTTGCCATTTCTCCCACTTTCTTTGGTCATTCCCTGAATAATCTGAAAGATATTCCTTTTGCACTCGGCTACATATCAAGTGTATATTTTACACTTAAAATACTTTTCGGGGAAAAGCGGGTACGCTTTTATGAAATTCTGCTGTTAATCCTGAGTATTGCATTTACCATAAGCATCAGGGCAGTGGGGCTTTTAATGATCTGTTACCTGTTCCTCTTTTTCTTCATCTGCCTCTTCTTCAGATATTACAGCGACAAGCGGGTTGACTGGCCCGGAACTCTGAAAAAATTCATGATTCTGCTGCTAGTGGCAGGGGCTTCATTTTTTCTCTCAATACTCCTCTGGCCATTCGCTCTGCAATCTCCCATAAAAAACATGTTCATGTCATTGCATTTCATGACTCATTTTCCGGGAACATTCAGGGAGATATTTGAGGGAAGAACCGAATGGACGGACTTCATGCCATGGTACTACCTTCCTAAATATATGGCAATTACGATTCCAGTGATTGTCCTTACCGGACTACTGACTTTTATCGCGTTAATAAAAAATTTAGTTACCAACGGTAAACTTCTTGCCTGGTTTTTTCTGGCCGTTACGATGCTGTTTCCAATACTGTTTGTGATAATTGAGAGATCAAATATATACAGCGGTTGGCGCCAGTTCCTGTTCCTTTATCCTCCTCTGATCATAATTTCGGCAGCAGGATTCAGCTTTTTTCTTGATTTCCTGAAGAACAGATATATAAAGTGGATTCTTTTTGCAGTCCTGTTCATTCTTGCAATTCATCCGGTTCGTTATATGGTGGATAATAAAGCTTATTTTTACCTCTATTACAACCAGTTAGCAGGAGGACTGAAGGGTGCTTCCGGAAATTACGAGACAGATTATTACTATACAGGGCAGACAGAAGCATCGCATTGGCTCATTAACTATCTCGGAACAAAAAGGATCGATTCTGCCAGGGTAATTGCCACTTTCCCTGTTGACTGGCAATTCCGGAATGTTCCTTCAGTCAGAACATCATACTGCAGAAACGAGGAGAGAAGCCAGTATGACTGGGACTATGCAATAATTACGAACCGGTATATACCACCCGGTTTACTTAAAACAGGTTCATGGCCGCCATCAAATGCGATATATACGGTTTATGCCGACAATGTGCCAATATGCGCAGTTCTGGAGCGCAAGTCAAAGGAAGATTTCCATGGTTATATGGCTCTTGAAGAGGGAAGGAACAGTGATGCTGTGAAAAGTTTTAAAGAAGCCTTGAAAATTGATGACAGTGATGGAATGATTTTTTATAATTTTGCGCGGGCGTTATACAATGAAGGTGAGTTCCTGAAAGCTGATTCGGCGCTTAAGAGGGGATTGGAAATTAACCCTGCTTGCGAACCAATATTGATGTACCTGGGAAATATTTCTGTTGCCACGAAAGATACGGCAAGCGCCGTTAAGTACTTTGAAGAACTCATAAATGTCAACAGAAAGTATTTTAATGCTTATGTAGAATTGGCAAAACTTAATGAGGGAATGGATGTACAGAAGGCGCGTCAGTTATTAAGGAGATGCTTGTACATAAATCCGGATTTCAAGCCTGCAATTAAGGCGCTGGCAGACACATACAGGAAGAGCGACCCGGGAGTCGCTGAGAAATATGATAAACTTGTGAATTCTATAAACTAAAATAAAATAACTGAAGGATGAAAAAGACATTAATGATTATCTCTCTGTCAGCAACTCTGGTATTCAGTGGATTAAGCTTTGTTTCAGGTCAGGAGCAACCAAAGCCGCAGAAGGATACTGTCAACATGGATACAAAGGCAAAGCCTACTTTCTATTATGCAACTGAGGATGAGAAAACAGCATCTGAAAAAGGTAAAGGCAAAAATTCTGCCGGCACTATTGCAATAATTGCAGGTAATGTTGTTATTTTTGGTGCAGCTGCCTTCTTTTTGCTTAAAAAGAAAAAGCAGTAACTCTTAAAATCCTTTTTCCCGATTTGTCGCTGCACGGGCGA
>PMBC01000026.1:47624-50737 GCA_003152835.1 Bacteroidales bacterium
TAAGCGGCAGGAATTTAGCCGTTTCAGGTATCTCTTCAGTGCCTGATATTCTTTTGCCGCGGTTCCTGTGGATCCTGTCGGGATCCCTGTTCCACTCTTGCACCGACCCGTTCCATATACTGTTAGCTATGTGAGCCTGCCAGCCAAGATAGAGTGATGCGGCGCTTTTTCCGGGTGAAATCTGGAAAATATCCTGGTCATTATCGCGGTTGTGGCCNNTTTGGATTCAGCTTTATATCTCCTTCAATAAGTGTCTTACATAGGTTTCTTGCTCCCATGCAGTCTGAAGGGAACTCTTCACCGGTAAGATGAACAAGCCAGATATCGCGTTCGAGTTTTCCTTCCGCTGCCATTTTTAAAAATATCGGCGCAGCAAGCAGAAGAGTAGTGCTTGCAGAGTAGTTATCGTCAGCCCCGTTGGCAGATATCCTCGCTCCTGTGCCGCCCTTGTTAGTATCATACATATCTTCCATGTAGGCAGTATCGTAATGATCTCCAAAGACAACAGCCTGCTTACGGTTCTTTCCGGGGATCACGACAAGTATATTCCTTTCATAATGGCTTCCATTCTGGTTTCCGGTCCACCCGCCATAAAGCGAATAATTAAAATCGGTCTGCCATTTAAAGGGAAGCTCACCACAGAATGCCTTACCTTCCATCCCAGCATCAGCTATTGATTTTCGGTGCATGTTGATGAAATAGTCACCGAGTTTCTCAATATCTCTTTGCTCTCCGTGTTTCTGATTCTGAGTTATATCATCCTTCACGATATCAGCATTATCCTTGTTAATGAACTGGCCGTGGGCAAGGAATTTAATCTCATTCCACCACTTCTCCTCAAACTCCCTGCTGGCTGTTGATCTGAATGTTAGTGCTTCTTCGGTCTTCTCTTCCTTTTCGGGCTCCAGAATTTTTATTATCTCTTCCCTCATCTGCTTCCCGATTTCAGGATTACTGGCATGGATGGAAAGCTCATCCAGCCACTGGTCAAAAGTTTTGCGTTTAGAGATATTCAGGAGACGATAGGCATAAGACCATGACAATGGCTTCATATTCTGCATATTCCAAGCTTCAAAAAGCGAAATAATGTTGAAGGCTGTCTGGTGCGAATAGTGATCATTTTTTGAGTTGAAATCATTCAATGCAGAAAGATAAACGGACCGTTTATGAAACCTGGGCCACATTTCAACCGGGGCGTCCATACTTTTATCGTTCCTGTGATAACCAGCAAGATGGCCGGTTATCAGGTCAGATGATATTACCGGAGTATTATTATCCCTGGCAAGCCAGGCTACCAGCGGACGATGCCAGTAAACATCATATTCTCCTGTCCGCATAGGCGGACTGAAGAATCTGTAACCGTAGAGACCCCCCGTGAGTATTGCTTCCTCTGCAAGGAGTATCTGCTTCTTAACAGAATGAGGGCCATCCAGGATCATATCGAATTCATGATTCCATATCTGCGCATTTCTTGCCAGCGGTTTGTCATAGAGACCCAGTGAATCATTTTCAGTGCTGAAAAAAACTTTTACAAGTTTGAACTTTTGTGCATCTTCATTGAGTTCATCCTGGTACCTGTGAAGGCGCTGCCATCTATGAGTACGGTGAAATGTGTCGTGCAGAAGCTCCTGACTTATATTGTCATGACCGTTGCCTGGCCTGGCTTCATGAAACCATCCGGCCTGAGGAACTTTCAACCCGCCGATACCCCTGTTTCTTACAACCAGGTTGAGCAGGGGGATCTGTCCTGCCGAGGCGCATTGTTTCTTCAATTTCAGGTATCCTGGCATTCCCCAGAATACAAGACTGCCGGGGAATGGTATCAGATTCAGCCTGCCTGAAAGATACATCTCTCTGACAACAGGCGGAAGTAATCCGAAAGCCCTGAATGTTACAAGGTACCTGACGCCATCAAATGAAGAATCGTCATTTATCAGAAAAGCCTTTGTCCAGGTCAGCGCACTTGCATCTTCTGAAAAAAGTATCCTGAATCCTTCTTTTGCAAGTGAATCTTTTCCTGAGAGATTAAGACCATATGCGTTTTCAAGCAAGGTCTTGAAAAATGAGACAGACTCATCTGCAGGTTTTTCGATTCCTGGCGCAGTATAAAAATTCTTCCAGAAAACCTGTTCAGGGTCGTTTACTGAATTGCCGAACAGAGACCAGATAACACGACCNNCCGGCCATCGCTGCCAGATCATCCGGCCAATAGGGATTGTCTTTCAGGTTTTGTCCTGCATGCCCGTGAATATGATGCTCAGACAATCCCTTACCAAGCTTTAAAATGGCGCTGTAGATCTGTTTTCCCGCATGCTGAATGCCAGGCCTGAGCTCATGTTCTTCCTCTATCTCGGAGATCCACCAACCAAATGGGTCTTCTTCACGGAAGATTCTCGGATCGATATCACCAAGCGGTTTCTGCCCCACCAGAGGGGAAGGCATGAACTCTGAATAAGCTGGAATGGGATAACATCCGTTACAGTTAAACCACGGATATCCGGCCAGCATTTTTTGCCAGCCTTGCAATTCAATTAAACTTTTGTCCATATATTGCCTTTTGCATTTGAGTTTACAACAGCGTGAATGAATTTCATCCCTCTTACTCCGTCATGAACAGTCGGAAACTCTCCGGGGTTGAATTTTTCTCCCCTGATCGATTTTGCTGTTCCTCTGTAAATGTTTGCCAGAGCCTCATAAATTCCTTCAGGATGACCTGCAGGCATGGTTTGTCCCTCTTCAGCCAATTTATCATTATATCCATGAGCCGGTTTGAAAACTTTTGTAGGCTCCGAGTCGCTGAGCATATAAAGGTAATTCGGGTTTTCCTGGCTCCATTTCAGGCTGGCCTTTGAACCGTAAACAGCTATTGTCAGGTTGTTCTCCTCTCCTGCGCATACCTGGCTTGACCTTATGACTCCCTTTAGCTTTTTGCTGAAGCGTAGAAGGACTGTTCCATCGAGATCAAGTTTTATCCCTTCCTTGACAGGGTTAAGATCCGACAATACTTCTTTTACTTCGAGCCCGGTGGTATATTCAATAAGGTTAAATGCATGGACTCCGATATCGCCCATACAGCTGCTGGCTCCGGCATGTTTTGGATCAAGTCGCCATAC
>PMBC01000026.1:50762-53656 GCA_003152835.1 Bacteroidales bacterium
CTTCTCAAGTTCGAGAGCTTCCTTAACAGTAATTGTCATCGGTTTTTCGCAGACAAGATGAAATCCGTTATTCAGGAATTTCTTTGCGAACGGAAAATGAAGCGCATTTGGTGTGACGATGGCTACGACCTCCATCCTTTCTTTTTTTGGAAGTGCCAGTTCCGCCTTAATGAGTGCATCAACGCTTTTATAGCAACGTTCAGCAGGAATGCCTTCCCTGAGAGCGAATTCCATACTCTTCTTATAATCGATGTCAAAGACCCCTCCGACAAGTTCAAAATCGTTGCATATTCTTGAAGCGCGGCGATGAGCATCCCCGATGAAAGCCCCGATGCCGCCTCCGATCATACCCAATTTAATTTTTTTCATAATTTTAGCAGTATCTTAATCTTATTCAGTTACTAATCGACCCCCTTCCCCGCCTTCCCCCAAGGGGGAAGGAGTTGGTTTTGCTTTTCCCCCTTGGGGGAAATTGAAAGGGGGTATTTTATAAAGTAAAATGAAATTATTTTATTAAGAATTAGAATTTATTCAATTATTTCTCGAATGCAGCATCAAAAGCAATATCAGAAGGGGGGAAGTCAATGGCCTTCACAAATTCGCATGCCTCCCTGGCTCCATGTTCGCGATCCATACCACTATCTTCCCATTCAACCGATAAAGGTCCCTTGTATCCGACCCTGTTAAGAGCCCTGATTATTTCCTCAAAATTAATATTGCCCCGTCCCGGACTTCTGAAATCCCAATATCGTCCTTTTGTTCCGAATTCGGTATGTCCTCCGAAAACACCTGCCTCGGTAGGAATCTCTGACCAGGCTGCATCCTTCATGTGAACATGGAAAATCCGGTCGGAGAACATATTAATGAATTCGATATAATCGACTCCCTGGTAACCCAGGTGGGAAGGATCATAGTTGAATCCGAATGCAGGATGATCATTTAAAGCCTTCAATGTTTTTTTTGCCGAAGCAATATCGAAAGCGATCTCTGTCGGGTGAACCTCGAGGCCAAAACGGATACCTGTTTTCTTATAAGCATCAAGAATCGGCTTCCAGAGTTTTGCGAATTCTTTGTACCCGTTCTCAATCATCCCGGGAAGGACAGGAGGAAATGAATAGACAAGATGCCAGATGGGACTTCCCGTAAAGCCATTAACTATCGATACACCAAGCCGTTTTGCTGCCTCTCCGGTTCTGATCATCTCTTCAGCGGCCCGTTTTCTAACACCTTCAGGCTTGCCGTCGCCCCATACATAACCCGGAAGAATTGCCTTGTGGCGCTCATCAATACGGTCCGCAACTGCCTGTCCGACAAGGTGGTTGGAGATTGAAAAAACTTTCAGTCCGTACTTGTCCAGGAGCTTGCGTTTTGCCCTGCAGTAGGCATCATTCGCTTTGCTGACTTCGAAATGATCGCCCCAGCATGCCAGCTCAAGTCCGTCATAACCAAAAGCTTTTGCTTTCCGGCATACTTTTTCAAGAGGAAGATCGGCCCACTGGCCTGTGAATAATGTTACTGGTCTGCCCATATGATTAATCTTTAAGTGCGTATATTAGTTATCAAAGCCGGTGACCGGTTACCGGTTACCGGTCACCGGGTTAAAGTTCTCTGATCCATATATTGCGATACGACACTGGATTCCCGTGGTCCTGAAGCATAAGTGGAAGCTTCTCCTCATGTGCCTTATAAACCGGAATACCGATATATTCTGTCGGGCCCCTCAGCAGAACATGATTCTGGATGAGAACACCATTATGAAAAACGGTAAATATTGCCGGTTCAAGCACTTCTCCTTCAGTATTGAACCTGGGGGCTGTGAAAATCACATCATATCGCTGCCACTGGCCCGGACCCAGTGAAGCATTGACAAGAGGAATATGCTGTTTATAAATTGATCCTGCCTGTCCATTNNCTGTTGCCGCGTCCCTGGCTGGTGCCTGATACAACTGCCGGCGTTCTCCATTCAATGTGAAGCTGACAATCGCCAAATGATCTTACAGTTTTTATACTGCCCGTTTTTGGAGAAACAGTCAGAGCTGAGTCGGCAATCCACTTTGCCGGACTCCCGTTATCAGAGACCCAGTTCACGATATCCTTCACACCTCCATAAAGCACAATTGCATCAGATGGCGGCTGATTCATTTTTCCAGGGGTAATAATCGCAGGTTTCCTTGACCAGTCTTCGGTCTCTTCAGGCTTCATCTGGCCATTTATTAAAGCTGTGGTCAGGATGAAGAGAAAAGTGCAAAAAGTTTTCTTCATGATAGCTTTATGATTTAAAGTGTATTTACTACACTTATTGATTTTATCCGGCTTATTATTTCCAAACAAGGTTAGCAAATTCCGGTATAAAAACCAATTAATTTTCGGCCTTCTTTCATTAAATTTCCCTTACGGTTAAAAATCCTTAATCAGGTGTCAGCACCTTTCATCCGATTTTGTTTTCTTTGTAATATATAGACTCTGATATGAAAAATATTTCAAATATCCTTCTTGACAGGAGAAGCATTCGCAAATACACCGGAAAACCGTTAACTGATGACCTTCTGAATGAAATTCTTTTAAAAGGATGCCGTGCCTCCACTACAGGGAATATGCAGGTTTACAGTATCATTATAACGCGTGATGCTGAAAAGAAAAGAGAGCTGGCACCCTGCCACTTCAATCAAAAAATGATTACTGAAGCACCTGTTGTGTTAACGTTCTGTGCTGACTTTAACAGGTTCTCGAAATGGTGCAGGTTGAGAAATGCTGAACCAGGATATGATAATTTTCTCTCCTTCTTCACTGCAGCCATCGATGCTCTCCTTGTTGCCCAGACTGTATGCATTGCCGCTGAGATAGAAGGGCTAGGGATATGTTACCTTGGAACAACCACATATATGGCGCATAAT
>PMBC01000142.1:0-4907 GCA_003152835.1 Bacteroidales bacterium
TCCCATGCGCTCATCCCGGGTTTTATCCACGAAGGATCAGCTATGGCACATGGATCATTCAGGTTCTGAACTATCTCCGATTCAATAAGGGTTCCGGGGGTCTCACCTATCATCAGTACGCGCCAGGGTGTAATAACCTCGTCGCTGAAACGCACCTTTACGCCGTTTTCCTGTTCACCCGGAAGCGGTACAAGCTTTGTAGAAAGCTGATTAGTATTGCCGTTTGTACCTATATAGAAAGCAGCGAAATTGTCGATCTTTGCTTCGGTTATTGCGACCCAGCATCTATTTCCGTACTCCATCAGCAAAGGCATTCCTGCTATAGATTTTTCGGTGAGGTAACTCAGGGGATGGTCAAAAAACTCAGCTTCGTTGGATGATGAATATCCTTTCGGGTATTCCACAATCCAGGCTTTCGGTTCCCCGGGGATGCAAAATGTCGTTAGCTCCTTGGTGATCTGGCGATCGCCGATTCTGGCTGCTCTTGATAATTTATACCTGAAAGCAGCTCCGTCATTATATGCTCTCACATAAAGCTCCATCTGACGCATAGGAGCATCCTTTTCTTTCAAAAGCAATTGCAGCTCAGAATAATTATTGGCTATTTCAGCATGCTTTGATCTCACTACAGGCTTCCATGTCTCATTAATGCTCTTTAATGACTGACCTGTGATCAGGAATCCTCCCTTCATCGGAGGTTCATCCTTAAACTCAAATCCCATTGAAGACTTTTCAATAATGGTCCGACCGTTAAATGTAACGGAATATAAGAGATTATCACTGTTATTAATACTAACAACTATCTTATTATCAGGCGATTTAACAGATATGTCCTGTGCCTGAATAATCGGTAAAGCAGCTGTCAGAAGAATAAACGAAGCTAATTCAATTGGTTTCATTCTTTAAAATATTTGTTACTGTGATCTTGATTTACACCACTTCGGATGAATTTCTTCACAATGATAATAACTGTAAAGTAAAAATCAATCTTCTTTCTTATCTCCCACCCCGTTTTTCAGTAGAGAATGTCAGCGGTAATAGTATTCGTGGAATAATTTTCTGTTATTTTCTTAGCATTCACTGTTTCAATTTATATTTTTATTTTAATTTTAGAGTATATGTGTGAAAGCGATCGTCAGGTATAAGTAAAGAGCCGATTTTCCGGATGATTTTCTGAATAGCATGTTTTTTACTTATGGGACTGACGGGATTGTGGTTTAATTGACCTCAGGTACTATAAAATAAATAATTTAGACTTTTGAAAATATGAAAAGCTTACTTAAGACTATCCTTATCCTGTTCATCTTAACTATTTCAACCTCGTGTGAAAAACTGGAAATTAAACATGACCTCGTCGGAGAATGGAAACTCTTTGGTTCAGGTGGGGGAATTGCCGGAACAGGAGCCATACTTAATTACAATTCACTAATACTTAACAATAAAGATGCGTATCAGAATATCCGCAATGATTCAATTATTGAAAATGGGACTTATCGTATCTCAAAAAATGATCTTGATTTTATGAATAGCATTTGTTCATTTAAAATAAAATTTACACAAGTATCAAGAGTAGGCTATTCAGCAAATCAATTAGGGTCTTACACATATCTGATTCAAATGATCTCTCAGGATACCTTAGCTTTAATTGAACCATATTATGATGGATTTGACTATTATTATTCCAGACAATAATAAATTACACAGCCTTAAACACGGACAATAAAATAAATAACCTTTATACAGATCTATATGGCAAACACTGATAAGAATATCCCATTTCAAACAATAGATTGGTCTGTAATCCCCAAAACCGAATATAAAGGGGAAACAGGATCTGCATTTTGGCAGACCATAGAGTTTGAAGGACTAAGAATCCGGATTGTTGAATATTCTAAAGGATACCAGGCAGATCATTGGTGCCAAAAAGGACATATAGTTCATTGCCTGGATGGAGAATTTGTCAGCCTGATGCAGGATGGCAGAGAATTCCTCTTAACAAAAGGGATGACCTATGTTGTATCAGATGAGCTAAGTTCACACCGTTCTATAACAAAAAAAGGAGTGAAAGTATTGATTATTGATGGTGACTTCCTGAAGCAAGTACCATAGTAGATGGTATAGTCATCGCCCTGAAAAATGATTTAATAAAATACTCGTGCTGATTGCCTTTTACCTCAATAGTATGTTCTCCTTTCTCCTTGTTAATGATCGAATTTGGGTTTAACTCAAAACAGCTATATTAGATTCTGAATTGAACAACTAAAACATATAAAATTTCAACTATGAAAAATATTTTTATCGAACTTACTGATACAGATGATAAGAAGATATTGCTTAACATCCTTCATATTGCATGGATTGAACCAGGCAAAAGCGGTACAATTATTAAGTCTAATATGATGCATTACTCCTTATCCACAAAAGTAAAAGAATCATATGATGATATAAAATCGTTAATCGGATCCCTGAATTCCCCACAATAAGAACCTGAATTACTGGCATTTACTGTGATAATAAAAAACAAATTAGATAAGACATTTGGACCATTCGGTACTTCGACTGGTTTCTTTATAATGATCGGGGGAGTTATTGCAACGTTTTATTCATTCTTAGGGTTAATAATAGCTATTGTTGGCGCTTTTGCCTGTTTTACCTCAACAAGCACTATAATTGATACCGACAACAAAAGGATAAAACATTCAGACAATTTATTTGGTATCATCCCGATAGGAAAATGGATTGATATCAAGCCTGACATGAAGATAGGATTGAAGAAATTCCACAGGGGGTATCGTGCCTATATCAGAGGAACACAAAAGATAGGAATTCACTACAATGACATTAGAATATTTTTGTACGATTCTGCAAATAAACAGCTTGTACCAATAAATAAGTTTGATTCCTATGAATCGTCAAAAAATGAACTCAATAATTTAAGTTCTCTCCTTGGATTGGAGAAAAAATGAATGATCGAATGACTGCTATTAGTTTTTATCTTTAAACTATGAATCAATTTATTCTTTAACAGATGTAAGCAGGAATCATTATTAAATTAAATAACTTACCAGGATTATTATTAATTAAACCGGATAACTGTGGAAAAACTGGCATTAAAAGAAAAAATCGGATATGCGTTTGGAGACGGGGCAGCAAATATAGCCTGGCGCGGAGTGGCTACTTTCTTATTTATTTTTTACACTGACGTTTTTGGAATAAATCCTGCAACCGTGGGATTACTCATGCTGATTGCCCGGTTCAGTGATGGAATTATCGATATCATAATGGGTATTATCTGCGACAGGACAAATTCCAAATATGGGAAATTTCGTCCCTGGATATTATGGACAGCCGTTCCTTTAGGAATATCATTGTCGCTGTTGTTTACAACCCCTAATTTAGGTCCGACAGGCAAAATAATATATGCTTATGCCACTTATCTGACATTTTTTATTATTTACACTGCGAATAACATCCCCTATGGTGCATTAATGGCTGTTATGACAGGCGATGATAAAGAACGGACAAGCCTGGGCTCTTATCGTATGGTTGGTGCTTTTACCGGTGGTATGCTGGTTCAGGGAGCTTTGTTGTTTTTGGTTGTTCACTTTGGCAATATCAATCCATCTGTTGATCTGCAAAAACTTGATGCAAATAAATATGAGGTAACGGTATCTGCCAGCAAGGGTGTTAAAAATGTCAATATCAAGACCAAAGATGGAATTGCCATGTTTACCTGGGCCAATTCCGGAATGGCCGACAGCATAAATGTGCCCACTAAAGGCAAAAGCTTTTCAATGGAGGCGCAAAAAAAATACTTTTTTATCGTTTCAGGTGAAGAAAACCTACAGGCTAAGAACATAACTATAATTGACCAGAAGAAGGGCTATAGCCATTCAATTTATCTTTTATCAGTTTTCTTAGCTCTTTTCCTGCTGGTAACTTTTGCTACCACAAAGGAACGTGTNNCAGCCTCCTAAGGAACAAAGAACAAGCCTGGCCAAGGACCTGAAAGATCTCGTCAGAAACAGACCCTGGATCATCCTGCTTTTCATGGGTTTGCTATTCAATCTTTACAATTCGGTCAAGCAGGGTATTGTGGTAATCTATTTTACCCATTATCTGCACCATCAGTTGCTGGCGGCTTCTTATATGATTGGATTAATGCTGGCTTCCATAGCAGGTGCTATGATAACGTCTCCTCTCGGCAAACGCTTTGGCAAACGAAATTTGTTCATCTATGCCCTGATTTTTTCCGGTGTTGTAAATGCAATGCTTGTTTTTTGTGGTCCGAATAATTTATCAGGTATTTTTACAATCGGTATTATTTCAGAGTTTGGAGCTGCAATAATGCCAACTCTCTTCTTTGCCATGCTTGGTGATGCTGCCGATTACTCGGAATTCAAAAATGGACGAAGGGCAACCGGACTCGTTTACTCTGCCGGTTCTTTTGCAACCAAATTCGGAGGTGGTTTAGCCGGTGCAATTATTGGATTTGTACTGGCAGCATTTAATTACAACGGACAGGATGCAGTTGCCATTCAGGGAGCGGTACCGGGTATCATAATGCTTATGAGCTGGATACCGACAATTATTGCCATAATTGCAGCCGTAATGATGTCATTCTACCCGTTAAACCAAAAGAAAATGGATGAAATCACAATTGAATTGAATAACAGAAGAGCCAAAGCTCAGCTAAGTCAGCAATAATCACGACAAAAATAAATCAGATAAAAATGGAATATGGTTATTTTGATGATAAAAACCGGGAATATGTNNCGTACTCCATGGCCCTGGATTAATTATCTGGGAAGTGAAGACTTTTTCTCCCTCATATCGAACTCAGCAGGTGGTTATTCCTTTTGTAAAGATGCTAAATTCCGCCGTATTACACGGTACAGGTATAATAA
>PMBC01000142.1:4917-10882 GCA_003152835.1 Bacteroidales bacterium
CAGGATGGAAACCCTGTAAAACAGAACTTGATGCCTATGAATGCCGGCATGGTATGAACTATACCATTATTAAAGGTGAAAAAAACGGGATCTCTGCCAATATTCTTTATTTCGTGCCGCTTAAAACATGGGCTGAAGTGCAAAAGGTCACTCTTACCAATAATTCAAAAAAAACTAAAAAGCTCAAGCTTTTTTCATTTGTCGAGTGGTGCCTATGGAACGCTGCATCCGATATGGAAAACTTCCAGCGGAACTTTTCTACTGGTGAGGTCGAGATACTAGGCTCGGTGATATATCATAAAACCGAATATAAGGAAAGACGCAATCATTATGCCTACTACTCTGTTAATGTGCCAATGCAGGGATATGATACTGACCGGGAGTCATTCTTCGGCTTATATAATGGTTTCGAAGAGCCACAGGTGGTAACTGAAGGCAAACCACGTAATTCCGAAGCTCATGGCTGGTCACCTATTGCCTCGCACTATATCGAAGTGGAGCTCAGACCTGGTGAATCAAAAGACCTGGTATTTGTTCTTGGCTATGTAGAAAACAAGGAAGATGAAAAATGGGAGTCAAAGAACATTATCAATAAAAAGAAAGCCAAAGAAACCATTGCCAGGTTTGATACGGCTTCTAAGGTTGAGGATGCCCTGACTGAGCTTCGAAGGTACTGGGATAACCTGCTGAGCATATATTCTGTAAAATCCGGAGACGACAAACTGGACCGAATGGTAAATATATGGAACCAGTACCAATGTATGATTACCTTCTGCTTCTCCCGTTCCGCTTCTTTCTTCGAATCTGGAATCGGACGTGGAATGGGATTCCGGGATTCCAACCAGGATCTCATTGGTTTTGTTCATCAGATTCCAGAGCGTGCCCGCGAAAGAATTATTGACATAGCTTCCACACAATTCCCTGACGGAGGTTGCTACCACCAGTATCAGCCCTTTAACAAACGCGGCAACAATGATATTGGGGGAGGTTTTAACGACGATCCTCTCTGGCTTATTCTTGGTACAGTAAGCTACATCAAGGAAACTGGTGATTTTGGCATCCTCGACGAATTGGTGCCTTTCGACAATGATATGTCAGTTGCCCGAAGTTTGTTCGACCATCTTACAGCTTCATTTGATCATGTTACAAATAATCTTGGGCCTCACAAACTTCCTCTTATAGGCCATGCCGACTGGAACGATTGCCTTAATCTGAATTGTTTTTCAAATGATCCTAATGAATCCTTTCAGACCACCGAAAATAAAACTGAAGGGTCCAAAGCCGAATCAGTAATGATTGCCGGCTTATTCGTCTTATATGGCCGTGACTATATCGAACTTTGCATAAAAACAGGCAGAAACACAGAAGCTGACCGTGCCAGGAAGCATGTCGACGCGATGGTTGATACTATTAAAAAACATGGTTGGGATGGAGAGTGGTTTATCCGGGCTTATGACTTTTTCGGCCATAAAGTCGGTAGCAACGAAAATGAAGAGGGTAAAATATTTATTGAATCGCAGGGAATGTGCACCATGGCAGGAATAGGCCAGGAAGAAGGCCTTTGCGTTAAAGCACTTGATGCAGTAAAAGAAAGACTTGATTGCCAGCATGGGATTGTTTTAAATTACCCGGCATTTACAAAATACTATATCGAATATGGTGAAATATCTTCTTATCCTGCAGGTTACAAAGAAAATGCGGGAGTTTTCTGTCATAATAATCCATGGATTATGATTGGAGAAACGGTAGCAGGCAACGGAAACCGTGCGTGGGAATATTACCGTAAAATTTGTCCTTCCTATCTTGAGGAAATAAGCGAATTGCATAAGACTGAACCATATGTTTACGCACAAATGGTTGCAGGGAAAGATGCATTTAAGCCTGGTGAAGCTAAAAATTCATGGTTAACTGGTACAGCTTCATGGAACTTCTATGCTATCACCCAGTATATACTCGGGATCCGGCCTGATTATGACGGACTTCTTATTGACCCATGCATACCGACTTACTGGAAAAGTTTTGTGGTAACCAGAAAATTCAGAAATGCCACTTACCATATTAAAGTGCTGAATCCTGACGGTAAATCGAAAGGGATTAAAGAAATAAGGGTTGACGGGAAGCTTCAGGCATCGAACATAATTCCGGTATTCGGTGATAGCAAGGTGCATCCGGTAGAAGTAATAATGGGCTGAGAAACTTGCTGATTCTCCCAGACATAGATTTAAAGGACTTATGAAAAAAACTAAAACGATGAAGAAACTTACAGTACTTATGCTTTTCATGGCAATTATTTTATCGGTTAATTGTACTTCCCCTGCAAAGCAAAAGCTATCAGGCAATTCCATTTCTCCGGATACTTTAGGCCGTATTCTCATAAATCAGGTCGGCTACTTTCCAGGTTCGGTTAAAATAGCTTTATTGAGGGTTAAAACAGATAAATTTGAGGTAATTGATGTAAAAACAGGGAATACTGTATATCAAGGAAAACCAGGATCCTGTAAATACTGGGAGCTTTCAGGAGATAGCGTTTGTACTGCTGATTTTTCCAAAGTCGATAAACCAGGTAAATACCAGTTATGCCTGAATAACAGGTCAATCTGTTCCTATGTATTTGAAATAGGACAAAATGTTTATAACGAAATTGCAAAAGCTTCGTTAAAGGCTTTCTACCTTAATCGTTCCGGAATAAAAATTACCAGTGAATTTGGTGGCAAATGGGCTCGCGCAGAAGGTCATCCTGATACTGCCGTCATGGTACATGTTTCTGCAGCAACTAAACAAAGACCTGAAGGGACAAAAATATCGTCTCCGGGCGGCTGGTATGATGCAGGTGATTATAATAAATATATAGTAAACAGCGGGATAACCACATATACTTTATTACTCTTTTACCAGATGTATCCTGAGTATTGCAAAAACTTTACTGATAATATCCCTGAAAGCAATAATGGCATTTCTGATGTTCTTAACGAGTTATTATACAACCTGCGATGGATGCTAACGATGCAGGATCCAAATGACGGAGGAGTATACAGCAAACTTACCAATAAAGGTTTCGGAGGTTTTATTATGCCCGACAAGGCCACTGATCCAAGGTATGTAGTGATGAAAACTACTGCAGCCTCGCTTGATTTTGCAGCTACAATGGCGATGGCCTCGCGTGTATTCGGGAAATGTGAATCATCAGAACTTAAGAATCTTGGGAAAACTTGCCTTGCAGCAGCTGAAAGAGCCTACAAATGGGCTAAAGCTAATCCGGAAATATACTATAGAAACCCGGGCGATATTTCCACCGGGGCTTATGGTGATCTTAAAATCAAAGATGATTTTTTCTGGGCAGGTACAGAGATCGGTTTAGCAAAAAACGACGTATCCCTGATCTCTAAAGAAGAGATTGAATCACAGGTTGTAATTGTGCCTTCCTGGGATACACTTGGAATGCTGGGAATTATCTCACTTTCACTCAGTGATAATCCCCAGTTCTCTGAATTTAAAGCTGATGCACAAAGAATCTTACTTGGTTATACTGATAAGCTGGTTAAAAAATCAGAAGAATCGCCATATAAAATAAGCCTTGACTTTTTTAAATGGGGAAGTAATTCTGATGTAGTAAATATGGCTCTCCTGAAACTTGTATCGTACAAAATAACCCTCGTTAAGAAATACCTGAAATCTGTTCAGGGTGATGTTGATTATATCCTGGGTCGCAACGCTACCGGCTATTCCTTTGTTACCGGGTTTGGCACGAAACGACCTATGAATATTCATCACCGGCCTTCAGGTTCCGACGGAATTATTGATCCTTACCCGGGCTTTCTGGTAGGAGGTCCCAATACTATAGTATTAAATGATTGTTCTGATTCTGCCCGTTCAAGGTACCCTGCAAAATCATATAATGATGCTTTATGCAGCTATTCCACAAACGAGATTGCTATAAACTGGAATGCTCCCCTGTTCTTTGTATTGGGTTCCATGGATGCTTTAAACAGATAGATTTGACTTTACCAACTTCGATCTTAACAAACTCTTTGAAAAATGGGCAGCGGTCGAAGTCTCTGATTTTGATATTGTCCCTGATGATCTGGAATCATTTGTCTTGACCGGAGGCCTATATGCTGTTTTTATTCACAAAGGGGTTGCAAGTGAAGGCGAAAGAACCTTCAGGCACAAAAACAAGAATTTTCTACAACTTTCTGAATAAAGTATTTTAATAAATTCGATCTTTAAATATTTAGCTTCCATATGAACAGAAAATCACTGATCCCTGTTTTAATATTCTTCGTCCTGCTGTCGTTTTATAATTCTGGTTCTTTTGCCCAGGAGACAGCTTCCGGATGCAGGGTACTTAAGAAAGAGATATCCGGAAATTACCAGGGTGAATGTAAAAACGGACTTGCTGAAGGTAATGGCATGGCTAAAGGAGAAGATATTTATATTGGATCTTTCAGGAAAGGATTACCTGAAGGGAAAGGTGTCTGCAAATATAATGATGGATCCACCTATACAGGTTTCTGGAAAAAAGGACTCAGGGATGGCGAAGGGGAACTCAGATACCTTGTCAATAACAAAGATTCAGTCATTACAGGGACCTGGAAAGCGGATAGATATACCGGAAGACCGGATAAAGCTGATGACTATAAAATCATTAATCAGACTTACATTGAATATTACTCAATAAAAAGATCTGATCAAAACAAGAATCTTATTACAATCTCATTTGAAAGGGTAATGCAAAAATATATACCAAAGGACCTCGAGTTTTCTTTTTCAACGGGATATTTAACTAAAGATCCCCTGACTCTATCTGTCCATGATTTTATATGTCCCGCCAACTTTAATATTCATTTTACAATTCGAACAACCGGCGGAAACAGAGAGTGCAACTTTGATTTTAAAGTAATGACTCCGG
Organism: Bacteroidales bacterium; assembly: GCA_003152835.1. Taxonomy (GTDB): domain Bacteria; phylum Bacteroidota; class Bacteroidia; order Bacteroidales; family VadinHA17; genus LD21. The sequence goes on from PMBC01000142.1 coordinate 9,827, forward strand.
GGAAGTATACCGTTCTTTTAATTAATAACTGATTTTGTTGATTTGGAGAGTAAAGAAAATATTATTCTGTCATATACCATGTTTAAATACCATTACCTGAATAACAACAATGTAATTGCGGAACTTACTGATGAAAGTAAAATTCAGACCCATGATCAGCAGCGACTGGAATTCAGTCGCAGCCATATATAAACAAGGTATCGAAACCGGAAATGCGACATTTGAAAAAGAGATGCCTGCCTGGGAAACGTGGGATTCAGCTCATCTTAAAACCTGCAGGATAGTCGCAACTATTGACAGAATAATAGTCGGTTGGGCTGCTATGAGTCCAGTTTCAGGCCGCTGTGTTTATGGCGGAGTAGCCGAAGTGAGCGTTTATGTTTCGGAGCAATATAAAGACCATAAGATTGGGACGAGGCTCCTTGAGCAACTGGTATCAGAAAGCGAAATTTCAGGATTGTGGACATTGCAGGCCAGTATCTTCCCGGAAAACAGAGCAAGTATAAGAGTTCATGAGAAGATGGGGTTCAGACAAGTGGGTTATCGGGAAAAAATCGGTAAGATGAACGGCGTCTGGAGGGACACCATTTTACTTGAACGAAGAAGCAAAGTAACCGGTATAGNNTTTCCGGTGCAGTATCAATAGATGCGCCAGAAGTACCTGAACCTGTTCAGCCGCCGGCACAACCGTATCAGCTCAGATAAGTTGCCGGAGTACTTTCTGTCCCGGGGAAAACTATACTTTAATGAAGATCCTGTACTTGTACATCACCCAGAGAATAAAGTAGAGGACTCCGAATCCTCCCAGCGAATGAATGAACCAGTACCACTCCCCGCAATATTGTTTAAGTCCGCCAAAAACAACATCGGCTATCTGCCCGAAATCAAATAGGTGCGAAGCGCAGTAAGCGAATATTGCATTCATCCCTATTACCGTGAAAAATGTAAATCCGCGTTTAAGATTCAGACCATCAATAAGCCACAGGAATAGGGCAAGTGAAAAAAGACAAATACCACCTGAGAAGAGCACAAAAGAACTTGTCCATATATGTTTTA